>NZ_CP095740.1:4169375-4487500 GCF_023078455.1 Luteibacter aegosomatis
GCGAAGGCGAGCGAGGCGGCGTGACGATGGTTCATGGCGATCTCCTTGGGGATGTCCGGGCGGATGCCGGGGTTCGAGGATCCATTCGTCTCGCGGCGGCATCCGGTTACACCGTCATTCCCGCGAAACGCCGGAATCCGGAACCTCGCGGCATGAACATGGACCGAGGTGTAACCAGGCGCCCCGCGCGCACGAATAACCGCTCATGCACACCCGTCACCTCATCGATGTCCTTGCCAGCGACGCGCGCCCCGTGCGCCGGCACGCGGTGGCGACGCGCCTGGCCTGGTCCACGCTGACCGGCATCGGTGTCGCCCTGATCCTGCTGCTCACCTTCGGCGGCATGCGCGGCGATCTCCCCGACGTGCTCGACAACCCGGTCTTCTGGCTGAAATCGCTCTTTCCCGCCAGCGTGGCCACGGCTGCCTTGTTGTTGGCCGCGCGCCTGGGCCGGCCCGGCGCGCGCACGCGGTCGGCCTGGCTGCTGCTGGCGCTGCCCGTACTCGCGGTGTGGTTCGCCGCGGGCTGGGTGCTGGAGTCGGCGCCCCCTTCGCTGCGCATGCCGCTGCTCCTGGGGCAGACCTGGCGCGTGTGCTGCTTCAATATCCTCGCCCTGTCCGTGCCGACCTTCATCGCCACGTTCTGGGCCGTGCGCGGCCTCGCGCCGACGCGGCTCACGCTGGCCGGCATGGGCGCGGGCATCCTCGCCGGCGCCCAGGCCGTGCTGGTCTACACGCTCTACTGCACCGAAATGGCCGCGCCGTTCTGGGCCACGTGGTACGTGCTGGGCATGGCGCTGCCCACGGTGCTCGGCGCCCTGCTCGGCCCGAGGCTCTTGCGATGGTGAGCGCGGCACGGGTATACCGTGCGGCATGGAGACCCTGGCGATGACGACGCGGACCACGGCATCGGCCGGCGTCTCCGCCGCCGAGATCGAACTGCACGGGCGCTTCGTGGCCGGCCTGAGCGGCGACGCCGCGGAGTATCGCCGCTTCCTCGACGGCCTCACGGGATTCCTGCGCGCCTACCTGCGCCGCCGCCTGCCGCGCGCGCTCGACGACGTGGAGGACATCCTCCAGGAAACCCTCCTGGCCGTGCATAACGCCCGGCACACCTATCGCGAGGACCAGCCGCTCACGGCCTGGGTCCACGCCATCGCCCGCTACAAGCTCATGGATTTTTTCCGCGCCCACGCTCGCCGAGAGGCACTGCACGAGCCGATCGACGACGACCCGCGCATCTTCGTCGACGCCGACACCGAGCCCGCCGACGCCCGCCGCGACGTCGGCCGCCTGCTCGAAGGGCTGCCCGACCGTCACCGCGTGCCCATCGAGATGGTGAAAATCCAGGGCCTTTCCGTGGCCGAGACCGCCCAGCGCACCGGGATGTCCGAGTCGGCGGTGAAGGTGGGCGTGCACCGGGGCCTGAAGGCGCTGGCCGCCGCCCTGCGAGGCAGCTTATGAAAACCGACGACCTGATTTCGATGCTCGCCCGCGAGGCACCGGCGGTGGACCACCGCGTGCCCGCGCGCCGCTACGCCACCGCCGTGCTCACCGGCGCGGCCGGCGCCGTGCTGCTGATGGCGTGCCTGCTGGGCCTGCGCCCCGACCTCGGCGCCGCCGTGCGCCTGCCCATGTTCTGGTTCCGCCTGGGCTACGCCGCCACCATCGGCACCGCCGCGCTGTGGCTGGTCATCCGGCTCGCCCGTCCGGGCGCCACGGTCGGCTCGCGCTGGGCGGCGGTGGCGGCGCCGATCGCCGCGGCCTGGGCCGCCGCCGCGGCCATCCTCGCCCGCACGGCCGCCGACGAGCGCGTGGCGGCCTGGTTGGGGCATACCTGGAAGGTCTGTCCCGTCCTCATCGGCATCCTCTCGATACCGGCCTTCGTCGCCATGATGTGGGCGGTGCGGGGCATGGCCCCGACCCGGCCCCGGGTGGCCGGTGCCGCCACCGGCCTGTTCGCGGGGGCCACGGCCACGGTCGCCTACTGCCTGCACTGCCCCGAGATGGCTCCGCCGTTCTGGGCGTTCTGGTACCTGGTGGGCATGCTCGTCCCGGCGGCCGTCGGCGCGCTCGCCGGCCGCCGCCTGCTGCGCTGGTAAGTCGCCCGGCGAGTCCATCAATCCCGGCGCCAAATCGGCAAACGTGAACGCGGCCCCCTAAAGCCCGATGGCGGCGAGGCCGATGAACCTTCAGACTATAGGCGTCGTCGTATTCGGGCCGCTCCCGCGTCCGCCGGCGCAGTAGGCCGGCCGTCGGGCACCCCTCGACGACCGCCCCTGTTTGGACCGCTGTTCAGGACGAGGGCGCCACGTGATCGGAAAATTCAAGGATCCGTCCATCTGGGGACCCCACCTCGCGGTGGCGGCTGCCTATGCGGCTTGCTACGAGGTGGTGCGGTATTTCTCATTTACCCACTGGATGATCACGGCGGGCCTTCGCCTGGGTTGCCTCTTGCTCGTACAGCGACGCTTCTGGCCGGCGCTCGTTCTCGGCGAATTCTTGCCCATCGCAGAAAAGATTTTCTTGGGAGGCGCCCCGTTCGGCGCGGCCTGGGCATCGATCGCCACGATTCCCCCGATCCTCCTGTGCGCCCCGGTTTTCGCGCTGCTGCATAAGCATATGCCGCTCATTCGCGAAGACGGCCGAGCGAACATGGTCATGATCCTCACTGCCGCCCTCGTATGCGCAGGAGCCACCACTGGCATTGGCTCCATGGCGCTATCGGTGATCGTGATGCCGGATGGCAGCACGCCTCCCCCGGTCTCCATGCGGATCGTGCTGGCGTGGCTGCTCGGCAATTACCTTGGAGCGCTTACGATCGTTCCCACCGTTCTTGCGTTGCGCGAGCGCATCATGCGCATCGATGGACCACTCACGTGGGCTCACGTGTGGCATAGCCCACTGCTCAGGGAAATTCTTTGCGTAGAGGGCCCCATCCTGATCGCCTTGCTCGCGGCTGTGCATTTCGTTGGCGGTAACACCACCCCCTACATGCGCATGGCCATGGTGATTCCAGTCGTCCTTCTGGCGGTAAGGCATGGCTGGCACGGCGCGGCCATCGGCGGGATGCTGGCCAGCGTAGCACTTGCGGGGAGCGCCATCGCCACCCGTGATCCATCTATGATCCCGGCCCAGGTCACGCTTGCCTTCGCCATTTCCACATCGCTTCTGCTCGGACTGCGAGTAAAGGAACGTCGTGCCGTAGCCAAGCAAGCCGATGCACGGATCAACCCCGTAACGCGTTGATCCGTGCATCTCCCTCACGCTTTTATCAGCGGAAGGCTCCCGTGCATTCGACCGGATGTTCAGCGCATGTCACTGGCGCGGCCATCAGGCGCATCGTGCCGTCCGGTTGCGGTGCAGCAAACACCGTGATGCTATTTCCCTGATACACCGTCTCACCCGCCGTGCTCGCAGGCGCGGGCATCGGCTCGTCAGGCGTAGCGAGTTCCGCCGTACCGATCGGCAAGCCGACGAGGCTATAAGGCGTGCGGGCAAACGCACCACGCACGTTACCGTTGGCGTCGTTGACCTGGATATAACGTGTATTGCCACGCTGGAACACGTAGACGTGGTAGTTCGGGCTCGAGCTGACGTCCGTGGCATTCGGCCAGGACTGTCCCAGACCACTGATGGCCTGCTGCGCATTGGCGGAGAACGGAACGGCAATGAGGGACGCGAGAAGAAGGGCGGAAAGGGTACGCATGGGAGTTCTCCTGGAGCGATGGGAGGGGTGACCGACGCTGGACGTCGGCACGAGAACGCCAGCCCGCCCTTCCAAAAAGAGCGGCTGGCATAAGCACTTTCCTGCAACTGCACCTCAGTTTTGGAGGTGATGCCGATTACGCGCATGTTTCAGGTCAAATGAAAGCACCCGAAAACGGCCGAAATCCGTCCTCCTGCAGGAGGGACAAGCATATGTCCGACGGGTGTCGCGGCCTGAGACCGAACGGAAAAGGGTAATTGGGCCTGGATAAACGCTTCCCGACCGGTCATCGGGCCAACTCCTAACCCACCTGCCGAAACGCTGAGTCCGGCGCCGGAGTGACCGGCCCGTCCCCCATGACCGGGCCGAATCCACATACGCCTTCCCCGGTCGCCGAAGCGTTCCTACCGGAGGGGTGGGAGCCGATCGCATCGGCGAAAGGCGCTCGCCACGAAGCGTGACGTGCCCGCACCCTCGGTGACCTCGGCGCAAAAAAAACAAACCCTCACCGCATCGATGATGCGGCGAGGGTTAGCGGACGCGGTTCCCTCCTGCCAACGGCAGGGAGCGGACAGGTCAACCCGCGTGCTGCGCGTCGACGGAAAGGCCCTTTCGGCGGCGCCTTGCGCGCCACGTCCAGCGAAGCATCATCGCCGCGGCGCCGACATTGACGATGGCTTCGCCAGGCCAGACGTCGCCGTAGCTGAAGCCGCGGAAGTCGGTGAGCGCGGCGAGCATGCCCGCCGTGTTCACGGCACCGCCGCAGGCGATCAGGGCGCAGTAGATCCTGACCACGCGCGACATGCTCGGCTCGGTGAGCAGCCACATGCCGCACAGGCACATGGAGAAGTTGCAGACGAGGTTGATCGCCATCGTGACGTCGGTCATGGCTTGTCGCCCCCCGCGATGCGGTCGATCACGCGGTTGGCGATGGATTCGCCACGCGTGTCGATCAGGCGCTGCGCCAGGCTGGCGAGCTTCAGCCCGAAGAAGCCGATCAGGAACGACACCCCGGCCTGCACCTCGGCCGCCGAGTCGGGCATGAAGCGGCGTTCGAGGGCCGGCGCCAGGAAGATCGCCATCAGCGCGCCGCACACGACCTGCACGATGGCCCGCTTGCGCGAAGGTTCGTCGCTGAGCGCCACCGGCAGGATGGCGCCGCCCACGGCGGCGAGGAGCAGCCAGAAGCGGGTGAACAGCATGGGATCCATCGAGTTCATCGCCTTCTCCCCGATCATGGCGCGGCGGGTTCCAGGTCGGCCTGCCAGTGGCGCACGCCGTCCCTGGTTTTCTCGTCGATCGTCAGATGGAGCTTCCGGTCCGCCGACGAGGTCATGGCCATCCGGCCCGTCGCACTGAGGTTGTTGCAAGGTTGCCCGCCGGCAACGGATACGCCGAAGGCGTAGATGGCGGCGTCCTGCTGCTTGCCGGCGTACTTGCCGCCGATGCGGCAGTCGTAGGGACTGCCGAAGCGCACGTCGGCCGCATCGCCCTGGAACGCGACGTCGATGCGCACCGGCTTCCCGCCGACCTGCGCGGCGCCCTTCCATGCTCCCGCCGGCACCGCCTGGGCGAGCGCGATGGAGGAAGCCAACGCCAGCGCCAGCGCACCGGTCCACGTCACCACGGTCTTGATTTGGTACATCGAGGTTCTCCTTTCAGGAATAGAGCAGGAAGATGCCGACCGCCATCGCGGCGGCAAGGCAAAGGGCGAGTCCGGCGGCGATCCACGCGCCCCTGGACGCCGGCGGGGAAAGCGGCTCGTCCAGGCAATCGGTCAAGGCCGATTCCCATTCGGGCGGCACGCGAATTTCGGTAAGGCGATCCATGCGTCAGTCTCCGGTAAGCGAGGGAAAGGCCACCACGCGCCCGTCCAGCTCTACGCGCGGGCGCCAGGCGTCGACGGCACGATAGGTAATGCGCAGGCGGTGCGCTCGCTCGCGCGAGAACCAGCGGCGCCGGCGCCGGCCGAGTTCCACGATGAGCTCGGCTGGATCGCCACGGCGCGGTCGCCGGTAACGCAGCAGGCAGTCGAACTCCAGCGACATCAGCGACACGTGCGGTTGCCCGCGATCACGGAACATCGCCATCGGAATCACCACCGACTCCAGCGGCGCATCGGGCGAGGGATCGGCCGGCACGTCCACGCGAAGGGCATGGCCTTCGGCGGCGTCGCCGGCGCGTATCGCGTCGCGACGCGCGCGCAGGGATTCGTTCGCCGCTTCCACGGCATGGCGAAGCGCGTACAGCAAGGCATCCAGCGCACAGGCGGCCATGGCGTGCTCCTAGTCCTTGATCCAGCCGGGCTTGCGCGGAAAGCCCACGTGGTAGCAGAGCCACTGCAACACCACCTGGTGCTCGCCGATCTGCAGGATGTTGAAGCTCTTCTCGATGCCGACGATGCACCCTTTCGGCGTATCGGTGAGGCATCGGTTGAGCAGTTCCTGGGCTTCCCCGATCTTTTCGGCGGACGCCATCTGGTTGGGGTTGTCGCTGCCGACGACCACGCGCTTGATGTATTTCACTTCGGTGAGGTCGAACATCGAAAACTCCCGGGGAAGAGATCGCGACGCCACGAGGGGCGTCGCGAAACACGACGGTGGCGTCAGTCGACCTTGGCGGGCTTGTTGGCGTCGGCGGCGACCGGCACCGGCGCACCGACCTTGCGCGGGGCGCAGGCGGTCTGCAGGATGTCCATCACCCGTGCCAGGCCTTCGGGCATGCCCTTGTCCTCGGCGTGCACGGCCACGTGGTACTTGGCCGAGTTGTCGGAAGTACGGGTGTTTTCCTTGTGCGTGGCGACCGAACCGGCCACGTGCACCTTCGCGGAAAACACGCCCCAGCCGATGGACATGTCGGCGGAGAACTCGGCCTTCTTGTCTTCCGATTCCTTCTGGCTGAAGGACGACTTCACTTCCATGTCGAAGGTGACGTCGACGGTGGTGATGCTCAGGTTGGGCACCTTCACGATGGCCAGCAACGGGACTTCCAGCTCGACCTCTTCCTCGGCGATGCCGGCGCCGGTGGGATCGTCCACGGGACGCTTGAAGCGGAACTGCGCGGTGCGCGTGGCACCGACGCCGGTGGGGTCGTTGGCCGCCGGCGGCAGGAAACCGATCACCTTGATGAAGTCGGCGGTGGCCTGGGCAAGCTTGACCTGGGCTTCGCAGGCGGCACTCAACGGCGAACCGATGAGGTCCGCCATGGGCAGGCCCTTGAACTGACTGGACATGTTGACGAGTTCGTCAGCCATGGTGTCTCTCCTTTTACGTTACATGGCGCGACAAGCCGGATGCTGCCGCGGTTCGAAACGGCGTACCGGATCAGTCGCCGGGTTTGAACGTCTTGAAGACTCCCTGGGTCTGCGCGAGGTGGTTCATCAACCGCGCGGCGCCGTCGGTGGGTTCGCTGCCTTCCACGCGCAACACCACGTGCACCGCGCCGGCCTTGTCCTTCGCGCCGAGCGAGGTATCCACGCGCACATAGGGTTTGCTCGGCCTCTGCTTCACGCGCCAGCCGTGCGACGGATCGGGCGGCGTGCCGGATGCTTCGTCGGGCAAGGGCTCCCCCGCGTCGATCAGGCTGCCCAGGTCGGCATCGAAACGGATTTCCACGTCCTTGATGCGCAATACGTTGGTCGATACCAGCGGCAGGATCGGTGCGCGATAGAGGTCTTCGTCGCCCTCGTCGGCGCCGTGCTGGATCGACGGCATGCGGATCACGACGCTCTTGGGACGGTTGTCTTCGTCGAAGAAGTCGGACAGGTGCGCCATCTGGTGCTGTTCGATGCGATCCTGCGCATCGGTCACCGCGCCGGCCAGGGCTTCGATCAGGTCGTTGAGCGAGGTCGAGGCCATCGGTCAGGCTTCCTTCGGGTCGGGCGCGTAAGTGAACGACTCGGTCCGGTTGAGCCAGCCCTTGAGGAACTTGTTCAACGCCGGCTTCTGCGTGGCGAGATGGGTGTAGTAATCCTTGCGCCCTTGCTTGAAGCGGGCGAACACCTCGGCCGACTTCGCCGCGTTCACGGCGGCCAGCGTGCCCTTGCCGACCACGCCATCCACGGTCAGCTTCGGCGAGGCGCCGAGGTCGTTGAGCACGCCCTGCAGGAGCTTCGCGGAACGGTTGCCCGCGTTCACCTGAAAATCGAACACGATGTTCGCCAGCGACTGGTTCCTGATCGCGTCACCGCCGATCGCGTCCCAGTATTGTTTCTTGTAGATCTTTCCCGCCTGCTCGTCGGTGAGCGCGCGGAGGTTTTCCAGCGTCGGCTCCACGCCGAGCAACGCCGAGGCGTAGAGCCGGAAGGTCGCGAGGGTCACGCCCTTGTTGGTGGCGCCGCCCGGATCGGCCGGGTCGTTGACGAAGCCCCCCTCGTGCTTGAGCAGGGTCGGGAAAAAGCTGTCGAAGTCGGCCATCGCCGTGGTCTCCCCAGTGCGGCGCGACGGCGCCGGTGTGGGTTTACTATCCCCGCCGGCGGGTTCGCGATGGATCGGTAAAAGCCTGATCGCGGCGCTCAGGAATCCTGATCGGGCACGCCGGGCTCGAGTACGGTGAGGCCTTCGCGCAAGGCGTAGCGCGTGAGCTGCGCGATACCCTGCAGGCCGAGCTTGCCCATGATGTGTTCGCGGTGGGTCCCCACCGTCTTGATGCTCACGTGCAGGCGCTCGGCGATGTCGCGCGTCGACAAGCCTTCGGCGAACAGCTGGGTGATCTCGCGTTCGCGTGCGCTCAGGCCGGGAGCCATGCCCACGGTGGGTACGTCGCGGCGGCGCAGCCCGTCGACCAGCACGTGGGCGATGTCGGGGCTGACGAAGTACTTCGTGCGCAGCACCGCTTCGATGCCTTCGGACAGCACGCCATAGCCGTCCCGCTTCAACACGTAGCCGTGCGCGCCCGCGTCGAAGGCGGCGCGCACCCAGCGCGAGTCCTCGTAGGCGGACAGGCAGAGCATGCGCGTTTCCGGACAGCGCGGCGCCAATCTCCGCGCCGCTTCGAGCCCGCTGAGCCCGCGCATGGCACAGTCGAAAATCAGCAGGCGGGGCTGCAGTCGCAGCGCCATGCGCACGCATTCACGCCCGTCGCCGGTACTGCCCACGACGTTGAACCTTGAGGTCGCCAGAAGCAGGGAGGCCAGGCCGTCGCGCAGCAAGCCGTGCTCGTCGGCCAGGAGAACGGTGACCGGCATCACGGGCATGCTCCCGTCACGAGGTGTGAGCCGTTCACGACATGCGGGGCGCGGGCATGTGACAGAATGCGGCCGGCATGGCCGCCGACGGGGGTGAATCCATGCATGGGGGAAGTCCCGGAAGCGAAAGGTGGGCGCACCTTGGGGCCGCGTGGCCGCGGCATCCTTCCGGAATTCTTACGGTCTCGAAAATCTAGGCCTGGCAGGCATTTACCGAAGCTTCGGAACGCACCGACGCCAGGATGGGAAACATGCGTAGCCAGGATGATCCGACGTTCTTCCGTTTCGGCGACTGGACCGTGCGCCCTGCCGAACGCACGATCGAGCGTGACGGCGAGCGGCACGTCCTGGAGCCCAAGCTGATCGACGTACTCACCTACCTCGCCCGTTCGGACGGCGCCGTGGTGAGTACCGAGCAGTTGCTCACCCATTGCTGGCGCGGCACGTTCTACGGCGACAACCCGGTGCACAAGACCGTCGCGCTGCTGCGCAAGTCGTTGAAGGACGATGCGCGATCGCCGCGTTACATCGCCACGGTGCGCAAGCGCGGATACCAGGCGATCGCCCGCGTCGTCTTCGCCGACGGCCGCGAACGTGACGGCGTGGCTCGCGGCAGCTGGCGTGGCGGCTCGCCTTTTCGCGGACTGCTCGCTTTCGGCAACGACGACAGCCACATTTTCTTCGGGCGCATGCGCGCTGCCGCCGACGTACTGCGGATGATCCGTCGCAGCCATCGCGAAGGGTGCGGCTTCATCCTCCTCGCCGGACCCAGCGGCTGCGGCAAGTCGTCCCTGGTGCAGGCGGCCATCGTGCCTGCGCTCACCGATGCCGCGGGCTACGACGGCCTGCGGGCCGCGGCCTCCACGGCTCTCATCGCCCGCACGCCCGCGAGCACGCCCCTGGAATCGCTGTCCGCCGCGCTGTGCCGTCTTTACGTCGGCACGCGCCCGGTGTTCGTCGACACCGAGCGCCCCGCCCTCCTGCGCGCGCTCGCCGACGACCTGCCCTTCGTATCCCGGCGCATCGAGACCGAACTGCAGCGCCGGCAGGGTGAGGTCGTGCTGCTCGTGATCGACGCCCTCGAAGGCCTGACCGCGCTGCCGCCGGCCGATGTCGCGCCGCTGCTCAAAGCCGTGGATCACCTCGCGCGAAGCGGTTCGATGTTGGTGGTCGCCACCTGCCGCAACGATTTCTACCCTGCGCTGATGGCGATGCCCACGCTGCGCGCGCTGAAACAGGACGGCGGCAGCTACGACCTGGCGCCCCCCACGCCTGGGGAAATGGCGCAGATGATCCGGTTGCCGGCGCATGCCGCGGACCTGCGTTTCGGTCGCGATCCAAGGGATGCGCGCCAGCTCGACGACGTGCTGCTGGATGCCGCCTGTCGCGACACGGGCAGCCTGCCCTTGCTGCAATACACGCTGCAGGCGCTCTACGAGGCACGCGATGCCGACGGCGTGCTCACCTTCGACGCCTATGTCGCCCTGGGCGGACTCGAAGGCGCACTGGCCAGTCGTGCGGAACGCATCCATGCCGGCCTGGACGCCCGTGCGGCGCGTGCCTTTCCGCGCCTGCTCCATCGCCTGGTGGCGGTGTCCGGCGATGGCGACCACGCCACCGCCCGCACCGTGCGATGGAGCGACATCGACGACGACGAACGGCATGCGCTGCGACAGCTCGTGGACGGCCGCCTCATCGTCAGCCTGCTCGAAAACGACGAGCCCTGCTTCACGGTGGCCCACGAAGCCCTGCTCAGGCATTGGCCCCGCGTGGTGGACTGGTTGCGCGCCCATCGCGCCTCGCTGCGTGCACGGGCACGCATCGCCGAGATGAGTCGCCGCTGGGCCACCGAAGGCCGCCGTCGTGAGCATCTGATTCCGCGCGGCCACCTGCTTGCCGACGCGCGGCACCTGATACGCGACGCCCAGCCACCGCTTCCCGCCGCGCATGGCGCCTTCGTGCGAGCTTCGCTGCGCCATGCACGCCTGGGCCTCTTCGTGCTCGCCGCGATGGCGGCGTCGATCGGCTGCCTGGCCGTGTTCTCGTCCGTGGCCGCCGTGGACGCGCGGCGGGCGGGAAAGCACGCCGAGGCGCGACGCGCCGATGCGGAGGGCTTGCTCGATTTCATGCTCGGCGACATGTACGAGCGCCTGGACGCACTCGGCCGCCTCGACCTGCTCGACGAAGTGACCCGCCGCGCGATGACGGTGCTCGGCCACGACTGGAAGACCGACGAGCCCGATGCCGTACTGCGTCAGGCACGCGCGCTGCGCAAGATCGGCGAGATCCGTTATGCCCGCGCGGACATGGACGCCGCCACGCGGGCGCTCGTCTCGGCTGCCACGAGCCTCGACCGCCTGATCGCCCGGCACCCCGGGCTCGCCACCGCCTATACCGAGCGCGGCAAGGTCGCCTTCTGGCATGCGCAGATCGCATCGGCCCATGGACGTGCCGACGAGGCCACGACGCTCTGGCGCGCCTACCTCACCGACGCCACGCATCGCGCCGCGCTCGAACCGGACGATCCCGATGCGTGGCTCGAACTGTCCTATGCCCACAACAGCCTCGGCACGGCCGCGTTCCGCGCCGGACGCGGCGACGAGGCCCTCGATCGTTTCCAGGCATCGGCCGCGCTGAAGCGGCGCGTGCTCGCCATGCGGCCCGGCGATCGCACCGTATGGCTCGAACAGGCCGACACCGTGAGTTGGGTGGCGAACGTCGAGCAACAGCGCGGGCAGCTGGCCAAGGCACTGGTCGACCTGCGCGAAGAACGCGCCGCGGTACAGGCGGCCCGCGACGCCGGCGACGCGACCAACCTCTGGCTTTACCGGCGCGCGCTGTCCGACCTGCACCTCGCCCGTGCACAGGCCGACTTGGGCTTGGTCGCCGAAGCCGACGCCAGCTACGCGAGCGCGGCCACCACGTTCGGCCAACTGGTGCGCGACGCGCCGGACAACCGCAACTGGCAACGCGACCTCGCCCTCGTGCGCTCCCAGCAGGGCTGGCTCGCCTTCGGCACGGGCGACGCGGCCCTCGCGTTGCGACGCTTCGCCGACGCCGGCCGCCTGCTGCGCGGCCTGTTGCGCATCGATGCGCGCGTGGCCGACTGGCGCAACCTGCTGGCGGTGAACCGCACCTGGGAAGGCGCCGCGCAGTTGCGTGAAGGTCATCTCGCGGCCTCGGCGGAGGCCATCGACGAAGCCCTCTCCCTCTTCGGCGATGCCCCGTCCGAAGCCGCACGCGTGCTGCGTGCGGGGACCGAGATCGTCGCGGGCGAAGTCGCCCGCGCGCGCGGGGACGAGTCGCGGGCCCTGGGCCACTGGCGGGCGGCCATCGCGGAGCTCCGTCCCCGCGCCCTGCATGGTGCGGACCCGAGGGTTCTGGATCCGTACGTGCGCGTGTGTCTGCTGACCGGCCATGCCGACGCCGCCTCCCCCTCCCTGGAACGCCTGCGCGCATCGGGTTACCGCGCGCCGGCATTCGAGTCGTTCGTCCACTCCCAACCCAAGGAACGTTGAGCACCATGAACGAAATCGAAGTCACCCTCACCATCGACGAAACCCTGCCGGGCTTCGGCAACGATCGCGGGCGCAAATACAACTACGTGTTCAATCCCGAGCGCGTGCACGTCATCGAACGCGATACGCGTATCGTCTATCGACTCTCGGGCTGCGACCTGAAGCGTTTCCGCATGACCGACATCTACACGACCGATGCGGAAAACCAGTTCGGCAAGCCCGAGGTCATCGAGAACGGCGCGGCCATCGCGATCACCCATGCCAACAAGGTCAAACGCCTGACCGAGTTGCTGGTGATGGTCGCGGTCAATGCCGACGGCGACGAGCCGGATACGCTCGGTCTCGATCCGCAGGTCACCAACGACCCGCCCCCGGGTTGATGCGCTTGTGATGAAGTGGCCCCTCCCTAGGGGAGGGGCCGTCGGCTTTCCATGCCGTTAGGCCGTCCAGTCCCAACCCTTGTGATCGGCGAACGCCGCGGTCAGCTCGCTCGTACTGCTGTTCGACTTGCAGGTGAGGTAACGCTTCGGCTTGCCATCCTTGCCACCCATGCCCTCGTCGCGATGGGAGAAGACGGTGAGCTTCACGTTGTCGCCGTACCTGGCCTTCACCAACGGAGGGATCTGGTGCAGGCACCCCTTGTACCCGCTCTTTTCGCAGGGGGTCAGGGTGCAATCGATCTCGATATGGTCGATGGAAGCGGTCTTCGAACCACACTTCGCCTGCAGTTCGGCCAGCGAGAGCAACTTCCTCTGAGCCCAGAACTCGCGGTCGGGATGGTTCTCGGCCGACTCTCCCGTGCTCGCCGATTCGGTCTGCGGCCCGATCGCCACCGCCACGTCGTTGGACATGACGGCATGCGCCACGTATTGCACCCTTCCCTTGGCCGTGAAATCGGAGACCGCCCTGTAGATCACTCCACCGTACGCCGTTCTTGACCTGTCCATGCCGCACCTCCTCGGTTGTTGGTAAGGGATAGGCTAGGCACCGGCGAGCGGGGCAGGTATCGGGATTTTCCTGACTCGCGACTTCAGGAAACCCCATAAAAAAACCCTCCCGGCGAACCGGAAGGGTCTCTCGAACAGACCGGCGCACGACGGCGCGGTCGCGGCGCGGTCAATTCATGGAGTAGGAATCCAGGACGCCGTCCTTGAACACGAAGCTGATCGAGTGATTCGAGGTGGTTTCCTTGCCCACCGTCTTGTCGGCTACCGCGCTCGCGCTGCCGTTGCCACCGTTGGCCTTGTTGTATTCGGCCTCGCCGATGTTCGTGGCGTGGTTCGAAGGCACATGGCTCCACAGCGCCGATACGCCACGGACCACCGCCGAGCGGGCCAGGCCATTATCCGACTTGGTCGACATCGTGTAGCTCCATCGTTCCGTGCCGTTCGAATCGAAGCTGGGCCTTTCCGGCTTGCCGTAGAGCTTCTCCACGTCGGCGGTGGTGCTCTTGTGCACCGTCAGGTTCTGCCTGACGAACGCCGGATCGTACAGCTCGGCCCGGGTCTGCGAAGGAGGCGCGTCGCTGGAGCGGTTGAAGATGCCTGCGTTGGCATCCGCGCTGGCCAGGACGAACACGATCAGGGCGAGGTAGATTCGGGTCTTCACAAGTCACTCCATGTCAGATCGATGAACGGTCACATTCCCTTCCGGAGGATAACCTCCGAATTATCTTACGAGAAGTGACCCCATCGGCAGTTTCGTCACTGCATGGTGGCGATCCCGGCCCGCAGGGCATAGCGGGTCAGCTCGGCGATGCCCTCCACGCCCAGCTTGGACTGGATGTGTTCCCGGTGCGTACCCACCGTCTTCATGCTGATGTGCAGGCGATCGGCGATCTTCCGCGTGCTGAGGCCCTCGGCGTAGAGCTGGAGCACCTCCCGCTCGCGAGGCGTCAGCACCGATTCGTCCCCCTTGCCGCCGCGGCAAAAGGCCTCCACGAGCACGTGGGCCAGCTCCGGACTGACGTGGTATCGAGCCGCCAGCACGCTGTCGATGCCTTCCACCAGGTGGTCGAAGGCGCAGCGCTTCAGCACGTAGCCATGGGCACCGGCATCGAAGGCCGCGCGTACGCTGGAACGGTCGCCGTTTTCGGACAGGCACAACATGCGCGTGGCCGAGCAGCGCGCGGCGACCCGGCGGGCCATCTCGAAACCGCCCATGCCAGGCATCGCGTCGTTGAACACCATGAGGTCGGGCCGCTGGTCCAGGCACAGTCGGAGGCCCTCCCTGCCGTCACCCGTGCTACCCACCACCTCAAAGCGATCATTGGCCGCCAGCAGCGCCGTCAATCCTTCCCGCATGATCCTTTGCTCATCCGCGAGCACCACTCTGACGGGCCGAGAGGCACCCATCCGCCCGATCTCGGGCGCCTCGCGACGCGGCTGTGACAGAATGCGCTCCACAGGACGGCCGTCCAGGTAACTTCCTTGCATTTACCTACTCCGGTTTAAGACTTCGCCTACCGTCGCAGATGACGCCAGCCGAAGTCCTTCCCGGAAGCTTACGGCCCGGAAATCGATTTCAGTTCAGGCACACCCAGCAAGATGTCGATGCACGGCGGAGACCGCCCCCACCACGACCTTAGGCCATTCACCGTCGGCGAATGGCACGTTTTCCCGATGCACCGCCGCATCGAGCGTTCGAACGAACGGCGAACGCTGGAACCGCGCCATGTCGACGTGCTCGCGTACCTGGCCTCGCACGCGGACGAAGTGATCGGAGTCGAACGCCTTCTCCAGGCATGCTGGGGAAACGTCTTCCACGGCGACAACCCCGTGCACAAGACCATCGCGATGTTGCGCAAGGCGCTGGGCGACGATGCGCGTTCGCCGCGCTATATCGCTACGGTACGCAAGCGGGGCTATCAGTTGATCGCGCAGGTGGACCAGGCCGCATCCCCCGCACAGGCCGTCCCGAATCCGATGCGCATGCCGTATCGCGGGCACCTGCCTTACGGCGTGGACGATGCGGGCGTTTTTTTCGGCCGCGCCCGCGCCACGGCCGAATTGCGCGATATCCTCTTCGACAGCTGCGCCCAGGATCGCCGCGTCGTCGTGGTGCATGGCGCCAGCGGCTGCGGCAAGACGTCCCTCGTCCACGCCGGCCTGCTCGCCTCGCTGTCCACCCCGTCGGCGCGCCACGAATTTCCGCTCGCTTCATGGATGCAGGTTGCGCCGCACGGTGTCGACGACGTGCAAGGCGCGCTCGCGACCACGCCGATGCACGAACGCGTCATCCTCGTCGCCGACGGCATCGAACGCATGCATCCGTCGACGGCACCGATGCTCGACCGCTTCGTCGCCGATCCACGCATCATGATCGTGGCCACGTGCCGCCACACCGAACTGGCGACGATGCGCCGCCACCCGTCGTGGGCCGCCCTCATGCGCGGCAGTGCGGATTACGCCGTGTCCGCGCCGAGCGCGGGCGAGATCGCCTCGATCATCCGCGACCCCGCGCGATCGTGCGGGCTGCGCTTCGGCCGCGATCCGGTCGACGCCCGCCAGCTCGATGACGTATTGCTGCATGACGCCTGGAGGCACACCGGATCCCTTCCCGCGCTCCAGTACCTGCTTCGTCGGCTTTGCGAAGCGCGGGATCACCTCGGCGTGATGCCGTTCGAGGCGTATCGCGCCATCGGCGGCATCGACGGCGCGCTGGCGCGCGACGCCGCGCGGCGTTTGCTGGAAAGCGGCTCCCCGCGAGGCGGCGTCCTGCCGCGGCTGCTTCGCCGCCTGGTGTGGACGGCTACCGACGGCGTGTTCCGCTCGCAACCGGTACCGTACAACACGCTCGACGACGAGGAACTCGCCCTGGCCGACGAACTCGTCGAATCGCGCCTGCTCGCCAGCCAGCTGGTCGACGGACGTGCGTGCATCACCGCACCGCGTCCATCGGCCACCGTGCTGTTGGCCGATGCGTTGCCTTCCTGACGAGCCGCCCGGACCGAACGGGCCTTCCAGGCTCACGGCCGAGAAGCTGTACCACCCCTCGGGGGCCTGGATCGCCTCATTGGCATCGTCGCCCCCAATCCGCCGGGCGGCCCCGCTCAACTCGCTGACGATCCGCGTGTTCCGCTCGCCGATTCACCAGAGTCGCACCCGTTCGGTAGGAGCCACGTACAGCTGCTGTCCTCCCTCGACATGGAAGGCTGAGTACCACGCATCGATGTTGCGTACGACGGCGTCGACCCGCACCGCATAGGGCGAATGCACGTCGTCGGCCAACTGCTGCCGCAACGCCTCCCCGGATTTGCGGCCACGCCACAGCCACGCCCAGCCGAGGAAGACCCTCTGGTCGCCGGTCAACCCATCGACGACCGGAGCGGGCCGTCCATGCAGAAATGCGTGATAGGCATCGAGCGCGACCGACAAGCCGCCCAGGTCGGCGATGTTCTCGCCAAGGGTACGACGACCGTCGACATGCACGCCCGGCAACGGCTCGAACGCGTCGTATTGTTGTATCAGCGCGTTCGCACGGTGTCGAAACGCACGGTCGTCATCGGTCGACCACCAGTCGCGACGGCGATTGTCGGCATCGATATGCCGGCCTTCGTCATCGAACCCATGGGTCCACTCGTGCCCGATGAACGCACCGAGAGCGCCGAAGTTATAGGCTGCGTCACGTGATACGTCGAACACCGGAGGCTGGAAAAGCCCCGCGGGAAACTCGACGTCGAGCGCCTCGCCGTTGTTCGCATCGACGGTCTGCGGAGCCTCGACCCATGCCGTGGGGTCAACGCGCTCACGCAGGCGTTCAAGCTGCGCTTGCCAATCCCCGGCCGCTATGGCGCGCGTATCGCCGACGAGATCGCCTTCGCGCAGCGACAAGCCCGACAGGTCAGCCGTCTGCGACGGTCCGCCCAGTTTGACCGTATAGGCATCGAGCTTGCGCAGGGCCGCGATACGGGTCGATGTCGACATCCACGGCTCATGGGCCAGCCGCTCGCGAAATGCCGACCGGAGCGCCTCGATCATCACCATCGCCTGACGTCGAACATCGTCGGGAAAGTAGCGCGCAAGGTAAAGATCACCCGCTGCCCACCGAAGGCTGCCGAAGCAGTCCGCATCGGGACCGCCGCCCCCCACGCACTGCGTACCCGTGGCGCCGCGAACGGCAAGCTGCCAGGCCGGCAAGGGTACCGCTCGGCCGGTTAGCGCCTGCTCATGAAAACGCTGCCACGCCGATACGAGATCAGCCGTGAGGTAGGGCGCGGCGCGGTCCATGGCGCGGGCGGTCATCCACGCCCTCAACGTCGCCATGGACGCATGCGCATAGCGCTCGGCCATGGCATGCAGGGCATGCGGCCGACTCACGGCGAGACGCGCGTCGGCGGGCACGTCCAACGCGCGCAGGAACACGTTTGCGTCGAAGGGGGAGACGCCTCTTACCCATGCTGCCCGATCGACAGGATGGGCGATGTCATCTTCCTCGCGGGTCGAATCATGAGCCAGCATGGACTCGAACGAGAGCACCTCGTCTGCCGCTTTCGGCGCATCCGGCCACGAAGCCTTTTTCAGCAAGAAACGCAGGTAATCGCGATATGCCTCTCGCTGCGGCGCGAATCCCGGCGCGAAGTAATCTTCCGCCGCCGGAAGTCCTTGCACTCCCGGTTCGAGAAACACGGCGTAACGATGGCCATCCGCGTGGTCCACGTCGACATGGGCGTCCACCAGCGAGCCGACGAAGTCGACCTGCTCGCGCCCCATCAACACGGCCAGCGCCGAACGATCCGGCGCTTCGGCGATGGCGCGCAGCAGGGACGCGACAGGCGTCAGGCCCGATGCCTTCCGGGCGGACGCATCGCCGAAGGCTCGATAGTAAATGCCGACCTTTCCCGCGTTCGTATCGGGCGGCGCCGTCGCTGTACCGTCAAGGATCGAGCGCAGCTTAGCGTCCATGCCGTCGATCGCCGACTGCATGGCGCCGACTTCGGCATGATCCGCAGACATCGGTGTGACATCTAACCAGTGACCGTTGGCATAACGAAAGAAGCCGTCGCCCGGCGAGGAGAAGGGGTCCATCCCGAGCGGCGTCTGGGCAAGCACGGCGAAAGCCGGAGCGACCAACAGAGCCGATACCGTCAGCCGGGTACGCCAATCCATGCCGTTTGCGCCGTATGTGTGGGATCTGCCGAGTATAGGTCGCACCCCGATCGGACGACCATATCCCCTGCACGATGACAGGTTCGTTGCACCGGCGCAGATCGCGGCCAACGACGAGCCGCCCGGCTTCGCGACCTATTCCGCGCGATCCGCGCGCACGTGAGGCGAAGGAAGCAGGCGCTTGTCGAGTTTCGCGGCCACGCCGACGCTTCGTCCGGCGAGGTTCGCCACGTCGTAGTGAATCGCGCTGCCCATCACCTGCGCCACTTGCGATAGCGTCATGCCGTAGTCGCTGCGTAGCCATTGGATCATGCCCGTGCTGGCCGCCTTCAAGGCATCGTCCAGCGACCCCGCCTGACCGAGCACCATGATGCGTTCTGCGGATTCGACGCGCGGCATCGCTATCGGTCGACCGTGGATGAGGTCCACCGTGACGGTCACGTCCATCGACGTTTCCAGCGCGTATTGGCTGGTTTCGCCGTCGCCCTGGAGGGCGTGGGCATCACCGACATACAGCAGCGCGCCGGGCTGCTGCACCGGGAGATAGACGGTGTTGCCTTCGATCACCTCGTTGAAATCCATGTTGCCGCCGAAGCGACTCGTATCGCCCGTCGAGATGGGCGGCATGCCGAATCCCGGCGCGACGGCCAGGCCGCCGAGCATCGGTTTTACCGGCACCACGTAATCGCGCAATGCACCCGAAGCGTTCTCCGGGCGCGCGAGCCCCTTCTCGCGATCGAGTATCCAGCGAACGGGCTTCCCCAGAAGCCCGGCGTCGGGGACCAAGGATGCGCCGAGCGCGCGACCGACGATGGTGTCGAGGCTGTCGGCGTAGTCGCGATTCAGGCGCAAGCGGCGGATGTGCACGACCAGCGTGTCG
Source organism: Luteibacter aegosomatis (assembly GCF_023078455.1). Classification (GTDB taxonomy): domain Bacteria; phylum Pseudomonadota; class Gammaproteobacteria; order Xanthomonadales; family Rhodanobacteraceae; genus Luteibacter; species Luteibacter aegosomatis. The sequence goes on from NZ_CP095740.1 coordinate 4,188,774, forward strand.
CCGGGAACGGCACCGGCAACGAAGAACGGCCCGGTTTGCGGATTGCCGAACAGGGCTCGCGTCACCCCCGTTTCGTCCACGCCTCCCGAGTCGAGCGTGGTGGTATGGATGGTGTCGCCCGGCCAGACGACGAGCACGGGTTTCCGATCCGCGTCCCACGTATTGGAGTAGCTGTCGGGCCGGTAGTCCCATAGGCGTGGCCCGCCCTTCCTCTCGGGGAGTTTCCAGCCCGTCACCGCATGCGTCACCCGACGGCTACCGTCATTGGGATCGGGAAGATCGGCCGTGCCGGTCACCTCGTCCTTCGTTCGACGAAGCCGGTATCGCGAGACCTGGCCCTGTCCATCGGTGCTTTCGAGCACCAGTTGGTGACCGTCGACCTTACCGGTGATGGCATCGCCGTCGAGGCTGCCTTCGAGCCGACTCTTCTCCTGATGCGCGATCAAGGTGGAAAACGCCGGCGAGTGCCAGAGGTCGGTGCGGAGAACCCACGTATCGTCGGCGTAGCTCGCGGCTGAGAGGACCACCACGGCGAAGGCCAGAACATGTCGGACAGCAGGAACCACGGTCGCTTCTCCCCAATTGACTACGCTTGTAGTCAAGACTACATATGTAGTCAACGAAGAGGAAGTGACGTGTGGCCTATGTCGGGATGCCCCCTCACGGTGCCGAAACGAACTATTCCGTGCCCCGCTTCATCCCGGAGGAAACGCCACTACACGAAGGATCGGGGTCATCGGGAAGGCGTCGTGGTGAACGAGCCGTCGGGGTACTGGCCGACGATGAAGTCGACGAACGCCCTAACCTTAGGACTCTGCAGGCGACGCGACGTATGCAACACCCAGAGTTCGACCTCGCTCCCCACGCTTCCCCACGTCACCACCGCCCCACGCTCGATGGCACTCCCCAGGATGGATTCCGGCAGCAGCGCCACGCCCGCGCCGGCGACGACGGCGTCGCGCACCATCAGGAGCGAGGAGAGGCGGAGCACCGGCTGCGGAGATACGCTGAGTCCACCCCCGCGAGCCGTCCAGACGTCACCGTCGCGGTAGGTATTCATCACGACGGCGGGCACGGCAGCAGGGGCCTCACCGTGTTCCCTGGGCATCGGAATCGAGGGTGGCGCCGCCAGCACGAGGCGGTCCCTCGCGAAGCATCGTCCCACCAGGTCGCTGTCGTCCTGCGGGTTGATGCGGATGGCGACGTCGAAATGCTCCTCGACCAGATCGACGAAGCGATCTTCCGAGACGGTCTCGACCTGGACGTCGGGATACAGCGCCACGAACCGGGCGACGAGCGCACCCAAGGCCACCTGGGAAAAAAGCTGCGGAGCCGCGATTCGCAGCCGCCCCCGCGGTGCACCCATGCCGTCCCGCGCGGCGGCGAAGGCTTCGCCGACCTCTCGCAGGGGGCCTTCGGTCCGGCTCAGGAGCACCTGCCCGGCCTCCGTCAGCGCGAGGCGCTGGCTCCCTCGCTCCACCAGGCGAACACCCAGCGCCTCCTCGAGATCCGCCACCCGGCGCGACAGCGTCGCCTTGGACCGACCGGTCGCCCGGCTGGCCTTGCCGAAGCCGCCGTGGGCCGCCACCCGCTGAAAATCTTCCAGGGCACTCAGATCCATACCGTCTCATTTTCGATGCGAGGTGTCTCTATTCTACGATCTGTGTTTCTCCCGTGGCACTACCTATCGTAGTGGATACCTCATCCATACCTTTCGGGAGACCCACCATGACCATCCTCGTTACCGGAGCCACCGGCACCGTCGGCCGCGAAGTCGTCCATCAGCTCGTCAAGCGCGGCGCCGACGTTCGGGCGCTCGTTCGCGACCCTTCCAAAGCCGCGCTGCCCGAGGGCGTGGCGATCGCCAAGGGCGACCTGCTCGACGTCGATTCCCTCCGCAACGCCTTCACGGGCGTATCCACGCTGTTCCTGCTGAACGCCGTCACTTCCGACGAATTCACGCAGGCGCTCGTCGCGCTCAACGTGGCGCGCGAGTCGGGGATCGAGCGCATCGTGTACCTGTCGGTGATCCACAGCGACGTCTACGTCAACGTGCCCCACTTCGCCGTCAAGTTCACGGTGGAGCGCATGATCGAAACCATGGGGATACACGCGACCATCCTTCGCCCGGCGTACTTCTTCGACAACGATCGCTCGATCACGGACGTGATCACCGGGCACGGCATCTACCCCATGCCGATCGGCGGCAAGGGGCTCGCGATGATCGACGCTCGCGACCTCGGCGAAATCGCCGCCATCGAACTGCAGCGCCGCGAGCAGGCCGATGCGCCGCTTCCGCTCGAACGGTTCCATGTCGTGGGGCCGGAGACGTTGACCGGTAAGGACATCGCCGGCATCTGGTCCGACGTGTTGGGCCGTCCGGTGGTCTACCCCGGCGACGACCCGGCGGGATTCGAAGCCAACCTGCGACAGCACATGCCCGGCTGGACCGCCTTCGACATGCGCCTGATGAGCGAACGCTTCATCAGCGACGGCATGCTGCCCAAACCCGGTGACGTCGAACGCCTGACGACCATGCTGGGACGTCCGCTTCGGTCGTATCGCGACTTCGCGCGAGACGAGGTGGCCGGCTCCCGCTGATACGCTGAACCCGGATCCCCGAGTTGGGGGGCTTGCAACGGCGACCGCTAGATATGGGGCGACAGGATTTCCCGGGATGACCCCGTGCGCAGATTCGGCACGCACGGGGACAACCCGTGCCGTCATCCGGGACGGCTTTCATCGCAAAAATCATGATACGAATTGGAAGTGGCGGGGAATCATTCCGGCCAACTTCCTAAAGCGTTGTTTCACAAAGCTGGCTTAGACCGCGTGGATGCGGCAAAAGCGCCCCTTCAACGACAACAGCGGAGAATAGCCTCGTCAATGGTAGATTCCAAAGATGTCTGGACTCGTCATGCAGGTCAGACTCTGCAAACGCTTTAGCCTTGAAATGTCATTGACGAACGGCGACACATTTTAATCAATGCACTGCGATATGGAGACCGCTCCCTCCTGGCACTGCATAATAGCTAGCATCATGCATAACGCTTTGAATGCAATGCACGATGGCACAGCTCTGCTCAACGGTCATTCCTGGCGGCAACTCGCCAAATGGAGCGGCAGCTGTCGCCTCATAGAAGCCAACGGGATCACACCACCAACCCGTATCGCTTTTAGCGCAATTGAATCCGTCGATGAAATAGCCGCCACGACCATTGGGATTGCAAACCACTTGGTCGACTCGATAGTAAGGTCCCGGGGTGACACCCGGAATCGTTTCCTCATAAGCCGGCACGATATTGCAGAATGAGATCTCGATGCCGTTGTAGTGACCCTGCGCATCGAAATAATACGTTGCTTCGCCAAACTGCTTTGCAGCAAATGCAGGGGCTGCTGCAAACAACGTTAGTGACAGGAAAAGAAACCCCTTGAACGACAGTCTTACCCAACGCATATGAGAAGTCCTTATGTGCAAAGTGAAGGGTCGCCTTCAATACAGACGACGCATCCTTATCAGACAAATTGTTAAAATTCGCAAGATTATGCGATACGTCCTCCATCCAGTGGCTCATCAAAAGAAAGCGTCCCTTTCTACCAGCATAAACAACGATCTATGCGTTGGACTTTTGTTTCTCATCCTAAGGCACTCCTGCTTTCTTGCCGAAATCCCCCATTAGTTTGTTTAGTGCTCTATACATTTCGCACTGGCAGTTGCATAAGCGCCGACGCAGGAAGACATCAACAGTACTGACGATAGAGCGGAGGCGGACTCTACCTCATCGGTCCAGATTGGCGGTGACCTGCCGTACGTTCGTGCCAACTCCGACAGCCCGGTGGTCAATCAGATCCACAATTACCTGTCCGACGCCAACCAGCGTCCCGCGCTCGATGGCGAGAACCGGACGCGCGGCTGGCGCATCGACCTCGAGTACCGCCTCGGCGACCACGACATCAAGGGTGGTTTCGACCGCCAGATGCTCTTCACCACCACGGGTTCGGCCAGTGCCAACCTCGACGAGTTCGGCGGTGAATACCTCTATATCGTGGATCCCTCGGGCGCGAACCCGCTGGGCCTTGTGCAACGGACCCGCATCGCAAGCGGCGGCAACTACGCGCTGCTTCTCAAGGCGGCCTACCTGGAAGACAACTGGCAGGTGAGCGACCGCTGGCTTGCCTACATCGGCCTCCGAAACGAAGCGTTCACCAACTACAACAACGCTGGCGAGCCCTTCATGAAGCAGGCCGCGCAGTGGGCTCCCCGCCTCGGCCTGAGCTGGGACGTGAACGGCGATTCGTCGTTGAAGGTGTACGCCAACGCGGGACGTTACTTCCTCGCGCTGCCCAACGGCGTGGCGGTTCGCGGCGCCGGCGGCTCGTTGTTCACCACGCAGACCTTCACGTTTACCGGCGTGGATCCGACCAACGACATGCCGCTCGGCCTTACGCCGATCGAACCGGTGCAGTCCGCGAACGCGGAGTTTGGCCAGCCGCGCGATCCACGTACGGCCCGTATCAAGGACCTGAAGTCGCACTACCAGGACGAATTCATCGTGGGTGCCGACAAGCAGGTCACCGACGACCTCACCGTGGGTGCGCGTGCCATCTATCGCGTGCTGAAGTCGCAGGTGGACGATACCGCCGACAGCCGTCCGGTCTGCCGCTTCATGGTGGCCAACTACACCGACTATTCTTCCTACGACCAATGCGTGGAAGACTTCACCTATCAGGGCATCATCTTCAACCCGGGCAAGGGTGCCGAGTTCGACGTGAACATCGCCGCGCCGAACGATCCGGTGGAGCTGCGCCACATCAAGCTCTCGTCGAAGGATCTCGGCTTCCCGGATCCGAAGCGCAAGTACGCCTCGCTCAACGTGTACGCCGAGCATCCGTTCAGCAACAACTGGTACGGCCGCGTCGATTACACATGGTCGCACAGCTACGGAAATACGGAAGGCCAGGTGAAGTCGGACATCGCCCAGCAGGACGTCGCCGCCTCGCAGGACTGGGATTTCCCCGAGTTCATGAACTGGGCCGGAGGCAACCTGCCAAACGACCGTCGTCATCAGTTCCGTGCATTCGGCTACTACCAGTTGACTCCGGAGTGGCTGGTCAGTACGACCATACTCGCCGCCTCGGGCCGCCCGAAGAGCTGTATCGGTTCGTGGTTCGTCGACGAAGACGGTCGCTACACCGATCCGTCCAACTTGTATATGACCAGCGCCAATGCCGGTGGTGCGTACCACGTCTGCTATGGCACCCCATCGCCGCGTGGGGCCAAGGGTAACCTGCCTTGGACCTATTCGCTGGATGCGGGCGTCACGTGGAGTCCGGCTTTCGCAGACCACAAGCTGTCGTTTACCGGCACGGTGTTCAACATCTTGAACACGCAGCGCATGACCGTGTACGAAGAACGTGCTCAAGGCGGTCCGGTGCGCAACGGCTCGAACGGCGGTAACCCGCTGGCGGTCTACAAGCGCGCCATCGACTACTCCACCCCGCGTTACTTCCGCTTCTCGGTCCAATACGACTTCTAAGGCATCGCCAGCAAGGCATTATTAGAAAGACGAAGTGTAACTCCCCAGATTGCCGTCCCCGGCGGGAGCCGAGGACGGCTTATTTTTACTTGCGCGCGCCGATGATCTCGCTGAGATAGTCCGGCGTGCCCTCGACGCGTACGAGGTGCGGGTACTGCAAGCCGTCGTGGTAATCCACCGGTACCGTGCGATAGCCGCCCTGATACTTGAGCAGCAGCACGATGGGCGATTGACCACCCTTGGCGGCGGCGATCTCGTTCTTCAGCACGTCTTTCGAATACGCCTTGCCGTTCACCGCAACGAGGGTCGCGCCGGTGCTGATACCGGCCTTGAAGGCGGGGCCATCCCAACGCACGTCGTTGACCTCACCCTCGTCGTTCATCGTGAGGCCGATCGACCAGGCGAAGTTGTACAGATGCCGGGACGGCTCGTGGCGGCTGTTGTATTGCTTTTCGTACGCGCTTTCCTGATCGGTGTAGACCAGTTTCCAGCCTGTGGCCGCGATGCCGTCGAGCAACGGCGGGTTGACCGTATTGACGTGCGCGCGAAGGAAAGTGGCCCAATCGTACGGCGCCACGCCATTCAAGGTGGCCACCACCTCGTCGAAGGTGTATGTCCTGGGCACATAGCTGCCGTCGTCGACACCGAAGAACGCATGCGCGAAATCGTCGAGCGATTTCCTGTCGTGCGTGAGGCCGCGCAGCTTGGCGTCCACTTCCAGCCACATCATCTGGCCTCCGCTGTAATACTCCTCGCTCATCTGCCAGCTGCGATACGGCAGTGCCGTGCGGTGGGCGGCCGTCGGATCGTTGGTGGTGTCCTCGAGCGTACGCCACTGGAGCCCGACGCGGTTGCGATCGTAATTGGCGGCCGTCATGGCCAGGGCATCGCGGAACTGCTGCGGCGACCAGATCCCCGAACGCGCGGTCAGCACGAATCCCCAGTACTGGGTCTGCCCCTCGTAGACCCAGAGCAGCGAGTCGCCCATGGGCACGTTGAAATTGGGCGTCCAAAGATCGGCGGGGCGCCGGAACTTGCCGTTCCACGAATGCACGTATTCATGGGCCAGCAGGTCGCGCTCGGGCGCCGCCTCGTTCCAGGCGGTGAAATAGTCCGAACCCAGGCCGTCCTCGCTGGATTGGTGATGTTCCGTGCCGTTGCCACCCAACTGGTCCGATAGGGAGAACAGGAAATCGTAGTGATCGTAGTGATGCGATCCGAAGAGCTTCACCGCTTGCGTGACCAGCGCGCGATGCACCTTGACCTGCTCGGGCGTCATTTCCAGGTCGCCGGGTTTGTCGCCGAAGACATCCAGGTGCACCGGTGCCTTGTCGCCCGGATTCAGGTCGACGCGCTTGAAGTAGCGGCCTGCGTACACTGGTGAATCGACGAGATTATCGAACGTCACCGGCCTGAAGGTCGTGGTATCGCCCGACGGCGACGCCGTCTCCAGGGCCGTGCCGAACTGCCAGCCATGCGGCAGGGTCATGCTCGGCACGAACGTGATACCCCGCGTGAAATAGCCGGCTGGATACAGGGCGACCTTGCTCCACTCCATGTCCATCATGCGATCGGTGATCTCGAAGCCGCCATCGCGCGGCGAGAGGTACTGGAATTCGGCATCGATCGCGGATACATCCGCGGGCACATCGAGATGGAAGGCGTACACGTTGTACTTGTCGCGTTTCCACGCCAACGGCTTGCCATTCGCCGTGAGCTTGAGTCCGGCGAGCATCGCGATCGGGCCGGACGGCGAATGGTCACCGGGTATCCACTGGGGATACAGAAGCGTCAGCTCGCCTGCCTTGACCGGTATCGTTTCATGGACGCGAAAAATGCCCTGGGCCGTATCGCTGGCATCGACGTGCAGCGTTATCCGACCCGGATAAGGCACATCCTGCGGCGGCGGTACCGCGTCGGCGCCTATCTGCTGAGCACTGGCGGACCCCGCCACCATGCCCGTTATCAAAGCCATGCCGAGCAAGAATTTACGATGGACGGCAGGCGACGCAACGCGACGAACGTAGGACATGGAGGTATCCGGCGATGGGAACGGTAAGCGCGCAACTTACCATTACCGTCATCGGATAGGACAAGGCCGCCGTCGCTGGAAGATCTGATCGCAACGCGTGGAGACCCCAACCGATGGCACGGATGCAGTGAAGATGAAACCCGTAATATCTACCAAGGGCGCTGATGCGTCCTCTCCTTCACTCATCGAGGCATTTCATCCATGCGTGCATCGCTATCGGCCGCCCTGCTGTCCACCCTGCTCATCGGCACACCCGCGTTCGCGGCTACGGGCACCGGAAAGATCGAAGGCCATTGCAAGGCCGGCCAGCAGTTGGTGATCACCGCCGAGCGCTCGAAGGCGGTCGTCGGCGCCACGTGCGACAAAGCGGGTACGTTCCACGTCGACCACCTGGGACCGGACCAGTACTTCATTCATACCGGTGGCTCCACATCGGATGCCGACGCGACCGGCGTGCCGGTGCTGGCGGGTCGCGTCTCTTCCGTCGACGTGAAATAGCGCCGCGACATCGAGTACCGACTGGCGTCGGGCCGATTGTCGGTGCCCCTGCCAACAAGCTACGGCGTGGCAGCGCGCGCCGCGGGAATAGGCCGAACACCTATCGCCTCTGGTCCGAGCCGATCATCGGAATGAGACACCCGCGACGCCACAGATGACGTCGCGGGTGCGCCTTAGCAGGGTCGCCGAAGCAGCGTGACTTCGCATGCAGGAAGCGAGGAACCGACACCAAGTCCTGAAAAGCAAAAGGCCTCGCTTTCGCGAGGCCTTTTGCCAGTTTGGCTGGGAGACTTACCCCCCTGTAACAGGGCCTAAGCCATTGACTGATAAGTCCCTGATGCGCGAGACAACTTCGGTGGGATTGACCTCCGAAGTTGACCGAGAATGGGAAGGCTATCAGGCGGCAACCGTTACGCCAAGATCACCTTCTGGGGCTTTTCAACCACGCCTCGATTTTATGTCCGTGTGCAGGCGATGAGGTCATCGGGCTGGATCTCGATACACCCGCACGGTCGCAAGCTCAACGATGTCCGTTAGCTTCCCATCAAAACCCGGAAGGGGTTTGAATGGGTAGGTTTCTATTTCCCGTCCGTCCCTTTTTTCTTTGTCCCGATAGGCGTTCACTTGCGCCCAGTAGGTTGCTGCCGTGCTTCGTGAATGCTCAAAAAAAGCGCTCACGTCGGGGCTCACCATCCAAAGTTCAAAATGGCGTTCCTCGACCAGCTTGGCTTCTCCGCCGACCCAGACCTTGTCGGCTGACCATGTGCGCTTTTTGTCCTTGCCCTGCACGTTCAACTTGATCTTGGCTTCGGGATAGAACGGATCGCGGTCGGTGAACCGGCGAACTAACCAGAACTCCCAACCGTCTCGCGGGCGCCCATAGATTTCGCCCAGAAAGTCGGTTCTGACGGGGCAATGGTCACCTGGCCGCGGCGAAGTGATTGAACCGGTCGGCGCCGGCCCCCAACGCTTAGCCGCCCTCGGCGGCAGGTAATAGGACACGATCGCCAACAGGAAGAACGCGATTGCCGCGTAAAGAATGAACTTGGTGCTCCCCATCACCACTTGGTTATCCTTCCACTTCACATAAATGATCGCGGTGGCAAGGAACAGCAAAAACGACAAAACTGCGGACAAGCTCCACAGGTTCCTGAAAATCTTCTTGATCAACTCTGGCACGGTAAAAAATCCCCTGTAAACGCGCCGACTAGTGCTGGTCAGCGACCCATGCAACTAACTTATCGTCAACCAGCACAGCATCAAACCAGCCACGGATCAAGAGCAAGCATCGAGCTCCGGTGACAGCCCAAGCTCAGTGCTGGACCTCACGGGCCCGACTTGCGAAACGCGGCTCGATTTGAGCCACATAATCCAGATGTCCGAGCAGGCTCTTCACCGCGTCGGCCTTTTTGGCGACCGATGCTGCCGTACGGATTTCGTCAACCTTTGCTTGATCAGTCGGTGCTGCTCCTTGGGCGCCGCGGCTTTGCCCCGCCGGATCTCGACCCCGGTGATGACTTTGACGGATCGCTTGGGAAGCACCTTGGATTGCCGGGGTGGACCTTTACCTTTTGCCGGGCAAAAAGGCGCCGCGCCCATTCCAAATCGGGCACTCCACACGCTGGCCATGGGGCGCGTGATCGCCCCAACACGCAAGTGGTCTCCGATCGTTTCGGCAAACCCGTCCAGTGCGCGGGAGCGCTGCGACCAGGTGTTGGGTTTGAGTGCCGCCCCCCTCGATCTCGGCGTAATCCTTGATTGCCTCGTCAAGGGTCGGGCCGCTTGGCACGGGGGCCGAACCTTGCGCCAGCCGTTGACCACGCCGCTCTAAATACGGGCGCAATGCCTCCATGCCTTGGCGGTGATCTTCGTCCGTCGCATTCGAGCGCAGCTTGTCGCCTTCGGGGGTTTCCCACTCCCATTTGCGAACCGTCAGACCCAAACGCCGGGCCAGATCGTCTCCCTCATCCTGCTCGTCACCATCGCCGCCCCACGACACACCGCCCATGCCCTGTCCTCCCTGCCCGGCCATGGCGAAGATTTGAGCACACTTGGCGCTGAGGACATAAGACCAGGCGCGAGCCTGGACCGGATCGCGGGTTCTCAATGATTGTTTGATCAGACTGCGTCCCAGGGCCGCCTGGAGCTGCCGGGGAACGACCACGCGGAAATACCAGATGCCGGACGTGTCCCGCCAAAGATGATGTGCCAAGCGCATGACTTATACCGACCAAGCCGCCTGAGCACGAAATCACAGGCAACAAAAAAGCCCCTGATTTCTCAGGGGCTTTTCGGTGTTGGCTGGGAGACTAGGATTCGAACCTAGATAAACGGAGTCAGAGTCCGTTGTCCTACCGTTAGACGATCTCCCAATAAACCGGGATTCGATGCGCTCTGACCGTGATGCATCGAATGTTGAAGCAGGTAATTCTAAAACAGAATTAGCGCTTCGAGAACTGCGTGGCGCGACGGGCCTTGTGGAGACCGACCTTCTTACGCTCGACTTCGCGGGCGTCGCGGGTCATGAAACCGGCCTTGCGCAGCGGCGACTTGAGCGCTTCGTCGTACTCGACGAGGGCGCGGGCGATGCCGAGGCGGATGGCGCCGGCCTGGCCCGTGATGCCGCCACCGGCGACGGTGACCATGATGTCAAACTTCTCGGAATTGTCGGTCAGCTCGAGCGGCTGACGGACGATCATGCGCGAGGTCTCGCGGCCGAAAAACTGATCGAGCGGCTTGCCGTTGACCACGATGCCACCGGTGCCCTTGCGGAGGAACACGCGGGCGGCGGAGGTCTTGCGGCGGCCGGTACCGTAATTCTGCTGGGTAGCCATGTCGGTTCCTTAGATTTCCAGCGCCTGCGGCTGCTGTGCGGTGTGCGGGTGTTCGGCGCCGCCGTACACCTTGAGCTTGCGGTACATGGCGCGACCCAGCGGGTTCTTCGGCAGCATGCCCTTGACGGCGATCTCGATCACGCGCTCCGGGTAGGTGGCCAGAAGATCCTTGAGGCTGGTGGTCTTCAGGTTGCCGACGTAGCCGGTGAAGCGGTGGTACATCTTGTCGTCCAGCTTGGCACCGGTGACAGCGACCTTGCCGGCGTTGATCACGACGATGTAGTCGCCGGTATCGACGTGCGGGGTGAACTCCGGCTTGTGCTTGCCACGGAGACGGCGAGCGACCTCGGTCGACAGACGACCCAGGGTCTTGTTCGTGGCGTCGATCACGAACCAATCGCGCTTGACGCTCTCCGGCTTGGCGCTGAACGTTTTCATTTCGAAAATACCTGGTTTGCCGCCCTGAGAGGCGGAACACGGAATCGGTGAAAGCAAAGACGCGAGAGAATAGCGGAACCGCCCTTCATCGCGCAAGCCCACCAGATAGGTGAGCTTCGGGCCGACAATCATAACATGACGACAGGGCCGTATCGCAACCCTGCCACGGACGGGACATCCATCGGCGCGACAAGCGGCCGCAGCGGCGATGGCTCCGTTCGGGGCGGCGCGCATTGTAACGTGTGTCATCCCCCTTCGTCAGGAGTATCCCATGTCCGTCCGCACGCTGAGCCCTCTCGACCGCCTGCTGGCCGGCCTGGAGCGCGCCATGGAGGCCGTGGCCGGTTCGCCCGAGGCGGCACGCCCCTCCCCGGGGGACGCCGTGGCCGACGCCGCGATGGACGATGCCGAGCGCCGTCACGCCGCGGGGCTCATGCGGATCAACCACGTCGGCGAGGTCTGCGCCCAGGCGCTTTATTACGGACAGGCCGCCCTGGCCCGCACGGACGAGACCCGCGCCCACCTCATGCATGCCGCGCAGGAAGAAACCGACCACCTCGCCTGGTGCGCCGAGCGCCTGAACCAACTCGACAGCCGCCCCAGCCTGCTCAATCCCCTCTGGTACGCCGGCAGCTACGCCATCGGCGTGGCGGCGGCGGCCGTGGGCGACCCGATCAGCCTGGGCTTCGTGGTGGAAACCGAACGCCAGGTGGAGGCCCATCTCGCCGAGCATCTCGAGCGCCTGCCGTCGCAGGACGCGCGCTCCCGCGCCATCCTGCGCCAGATGCAGGCCGACGAGGTGCGCCACGCCGAGGCCGCGCAGGCCCGAGGCGGCGTCGACCTGCCCTTCCCCATTCCGCACCTGATGCAGGCGGCCTCCGCCGTCATGAAGACGGTGGCTTACCGTCTCTAGTGGCAGAAGCCGTATCCGCGCCCCTGCACATGAAAGTGGGTGCGGTGGGCCGCGTTGTAGTCAGGCCCCAGGAAGGCGCCGAAGTAGTGGCAGCCGTCGCCCTGCAAGACCTTGAGGAAGGGCGCGCGGGCAGGATCGAGCCAGTCCTTTTCGATGCTTACCCGGCGGCCGTCGCCCAGCCGGAACCCCGTGATGTCGAAGGCGTCCGCTCGGGCATGGCGGCTGAGTGGCGCCTGCTCGCGATGGTAGACGTTGCGGCAGGCATAGCTGCCCACGTGATCGATGGCGCGCACGGGCTGGCCGAACGCGACCCGCGCGCCCGGCTGCAGCACGTTGCGGTCGAACAGCACCAGCGACGCCGCGAGACGGCAGGTGAGCATCACGGGCGAGGCGAGCTTCGCGTCCTCGAGCGCGGAAAGGCGCACCGCGTTCGACCAGCCGCATCCGTCGGCCTGCTCTCGGTCGGCCAGCGGCTCGAAGACGGCCCCGGCATCGCGCAGGGCGGCCCGGCAGCGTGGCGCATCGTCGGCCAGTCGGGAAAGCTTGTAGCCGAGGAAGAGGTCGGGCTCGGCGCGCAGGTCCAGCGGCGCCCACGGGTTGTATCGGTCGGGCGGCCGCCAGCCGCTGGACCAGGCCAGGGCCCCCACGGCCAGCAGGAGGGCGAAGAGCAGCCAGGCACGCATGGACGCACCCTAGCCGGGACAAGGTGAAGCCCAACGAAAAAGCCCCGCTTTCGCAGGGCTCGTCGTCACATCAGGTTGCGGCCGTGGAAGAGTTCTTCGATCTCGCGGCGCAGCAGCGACTCGATGCGCTGGCGTTCCTTGAAGGAGAGATCGTCGGCCTGGGCCTCGAACAGGTAGGTGTCGAGGTCGAAGTCCTTGATGTGCATTTTGGTGTGGAAGATGTTTTCCTGGTAGACGTTCACGTCGAACATCTCGTACTTCTGGCGAATGTGCTTGGCCAGGTAGTCCTGCACCGAGTTGATCTTGTGGTCGATGAAGTGCTTCTTGCCCTTCACGTCGCGCGTGAAGCCGCGCACGCGGTAGTCGGCGATGACGATGTCCGACTCGAAGCTGTCGATCAGGTAATTGAGCGCCTTCAGCGGGGAAATGACGCCGCAGGTGGCCACGTCGATGTCGGCGCGGAACGTGGCGATGCCGTTGTGCGGGTGCGTTTCCGGATACGTGTGGACGGTGATGTGGCTCTTGTCCATGTGCGCCACGACGGCGCCCGAGATGGTGTCGCGACCCAGCTTCTCGACCACCGGCTCCTCGGAGATGAGGATGGTGACCGACGCGCCCTGCGGATCGTAATCCTGGCGGGCGATGTTCAGGATGTTGGCGCCGATGATCTCGGCCACGTCCGTAAGAATTTGCGTCAGGCGATCGGCGTCGTACTGCTCATCGATGTATTCGATGTAGTTCTGGCGCTGCTGCTCCGAGACGGCGTAGCAGATATCGTAGATGTTGAAGCTCAACGCCTTGGTAAGGTTGTTGAAACCCTGCAGGCGAAGGCGGGGAAGCGGTTTGACCACAGCGACTCTCCGAGGCCGGGGAACGGCCAGCAGCAGACGCGGGTTAGCAGCAAGGGTCCCCGCAATAGGATGAAAGGCGACGCGCAGACGGGCAGTGTGCCCGCCCCTCGTGAACGGCGTGAGACAGGGCCCATGCGCCGAGGGGGTGAAATTATGGGGCAAGATGGTCAGGATTTGAACACGTTCCGTGATCCCGTCCCCGAATAGGTGGATTCCGGTGACCGGATGTCTGCCATAATCCGAACACGGGGACATGGCGAGTCGACGACGCCTGACGGTTTTCCGTCGGGGCCAGTCGACGTTGGGGGTCATGCCATGCCATTGAGGCTTAACGGAATCCGCTGTGGCACAACTTAAATATCTGTTGCAACAGGCGTTCGAACGGTCACAGGCCCCTTCGAGCTTCGCCCCCGATCCGGCCGCGATGGGCCGCTTTCTCGACGCCTGTCACCGGCGCCGCTATCCCGGCAAGACGGCGATCATCCGCCCCGGCGATCCGGCCAATACGCTCTATTACGTGGTGGACGGGTCCCTGGCCGTCTGCACCGAGGACGAGGAAGGTCGCGAGCTGATCCTGGCCTATATCAACCGGGGCCAGTTCATCGGCGAGATGGGCCTGTTCGTGGAGCAGGCGCAGCGCGAGTCGCTGGTGCGCACGCGCACGGCCTGCGAGATGGCCGAGATCAGTTACGAGCGTCTGTTCCAGCTGCTCGAAGGCCCGCTGGCCGCCGAATGTCCCAAGCTGCTGTTCGCCATCGGCTCCCAGCTCACCCACCGCCTGCTGCGCACCTCACGCCAGGTGAGCCGCATGGCGTTCATGGACGTCACCAACCGCGTCTCGCGCACGCTGCTCGATCTGTGCCAGGAGCCCGATGCGATGACCCACCCGGACGGCACGCAGATCCGCATCTCGCGCCAGGAAGTCAGCCGGATCGTCGGTTGCTCGCGCGAGATGGTGGGCCGCGTGCTCAAGCAGCTCGAGGAAGAGCGCATGATCGACGTGTCCGGCAAGACCATCGTGGTGCGCGGCACCCGCTGAACCCATGGCGAGGGGCCTCAGCCCCCCTGGTACACCATGTAGACGTCGGCCCGTTCGTAGTGCGAACCGGGCCGCGCGCCCTCCTGCATGACGAAGCCGGCCCGGCCGTACATGCCCACCGCCCGCGTCAGGCGGCTGTTGGATTCCAGGAACAGCGTGCCGCCGCCCAGCCGGCGGTATTCGCCGATGGCCGCGTCGAGCAGCTTCCTGCCGGCGCCGAGGCCGCGGTAATTCTCGTCCACCGCCATCTTGGTCAGCTCGTAGACGCCCTCGCCTTCGTGGATCAGCGCGCAGGTGCCGACGACCTCGCCGGCGTACAGCGCGAAGAACACCTGGCCGCCGGCGCCGACGATCATGCCTTCCGGATCGGTCAGCACGGCGCGGTCCACGTCCTCGATGCGGAAATAACGCTCCAGCCACTGCCGGTTGAGGCGCAGGAAGTGCTCGCGCAGCGACGGGTCGTAGGGCACCACGCGCACGTTCTCGCGCACCAGTTCGGCATGCTTGGCCAGGATCGCCGGCACCACCGGGCGCTCCGCCAGCGCCCGTTCGCAGGCGTCGATGGCATCGAGCATCTCGGCGCCACGCGGCCCCAGGGACTCGGCCATGCCGCGGCGGATCGACAGCCAGACCGGCCCCAGCGCGCCCAGTGCGCGCTCGCCGGCGTCGGTCAGCGCCAGCACGCTGCGCCGGCCGTCCTGCGGATCGCGCTGGCGCACCACCATGCCCGCGTCCACCAGCCGATCGGCCAGTTGGCTGACCGCCGAATGCGTCTGGCCGATGGCCAGCGCCACGTCGGTGACGGTACTGGGCCCCACGTCGCGGAGGAAACGCAGCACCGGAAACCAGCGCGACTCGATGCCCGCCCCGCACGCCCGGTAGACCTCGTCGACCGCCTGGTAGAAATGATCGCTCAACGCCTTGAGGCGGCTACCGAGGGCCAACTCGCGGAGCGAGGAAAGATACATGCGTAAGTCCTTACATGACTGATGGAGCGAGCACGACACTACGGCGACCGATTGCCGCACGCAACCAATTTTGACCCGCTTTCATGCGGAAAAGGCATAGGCCTTCGTATATGGTTACTTCTGACCCATATCCAGGGTACGCATGGACTGGAGCCAATTCCTCACCTTCGCGGGCGTCGGCCTGCTCGCCCAACTGGTGGACGGTGCCTTGGGCATGGCGTACGGCCTGGTGTCCAATGCCGTGCTGCTCGCGCTGGGCCTGCCACCGGCGGTCGCCAGCGCGACGGTGCATACCGCCGAGGTGTTCACCACCGGCGTATCGGGCGGGGCCCACGCCTTCTTCGGCAACGTCGACTGGAAGGCTTTCCGGCGGCTGGCCATCCCCGGCGTCATCGGCGGGGTGATCGGCGCCTGGTTCCTCGCCAGCGTGCCGGGCGACGCGATCAAGCCCTTCGTCTACGTGTACCTGCTGATCCTGGGCATCGTGGTCCTGGTGCGGGCCGCCGGCCGCGTGGTGTCCCACCACCGCGTGCGTCACAAGGGGGTCGTGGGCTTCTTCGCCGGACTGCTCGATGCCATCGGCGGCGGTGGCTGGGGGCCCATTGCCACGTCCACCCTGCTCGCCCGCGGCGGCGCGGTGCGCCAGACCATCGGCACCGTCAACGCGGCGGAGTTCGTGGTGACCCTCGCCGTCTCCGCCACGCTCGTGGCCCACCTGGGCGTCAGCCACTGGCCGATCGTGCTGGGACTGCTCACCGGCGGCGTCATCGCCGCGCCGGCCGCCGCCTGGCTGGTGAAGCACCTGCCGCCACGCTACGTGATGACGGCCGTGGGTTGCCTGATCGTGGGGATCAGCCTCTACCAGCTGATCAACTACATCGTCGTCGCGCGCTAGAACCAATCCAGCGTTTCGAGGCGTTCGCCGAGCAGCTTGCGCATCTTCTTGACCGTCTTGGGATGGGCGTTGACGAGTTTGGGCGCGTCGGCGATGCGCAACAGGGGCAGGTCGGACAACGAATCGCCGTACGCGACGGCACAAGGACGCGCGATGCCTGCCCGCTGGACGGACACCGGCTTCACGCCGTCGACGTTGTGCACGACGAAACGCACGCCGAACAGCCCGCCTTTCGTGCGCGAGGCGAGGAGCTCGCAACCGGCGAGGTTCACTTCGTCGAGGATGGCCTGCACGAGCGTCGCATCGTTGCCGGTGACGATCACCACGCGATCGCCCGCGTCCAGGTGACGGCGCAGCGTCGCCACCGCATCGCGGACGAACACGCCGGGCCGGCGCGCATACGTGCGTGCGAAGGCCGTCACCTTCCGGCGATAGCTGGCTTCGCTCCGGCCGAACGTCACCACGCGGAGGAAGACTCGCCCGAGAAACCGGTTGCCGCCCACGCTCGGCAGCAGCACCGGCACGAAGGGCACCAGCGGCAGGACCAGCAAGAGCCGCCAGCGGCCGAAGCCTTTCAGGCACTCGCGAAAATACAGCTCGAGCGTCTGGTGACGCACGATCACGCCATCGAAATCGAACAGCGCCACGCGCCGCGCATCGGCGGCGACCTCGGTCGCCACCGCATCCATCCCCTGTGTCATCGCCGGATCAGTGCCGGTGAACGTGCGGATGCGGGTTCGAGAAGAAGAGCTTTTTCAGTTCTTCGCCCGGATCGGCGGCACGCATGAAGGCCTCGCCGACCAGGAACGTGTGGATGCCCGCCTCGCGCAGCTTGCGGATGTCCTCGACCGTGTGGATGCCCGACTCGGCGACGATGGCGGTCTCGGGGCCGACGCGATCCTTGAGCTTCAGCGAGGTGCCGAGCGAGGTCTCGAAGGTGCGCAGGTTGCGGTTGTTCACGCCGATCAGCGGAGCCGGCATGCCGAGCGCGATTTCGAGTTCTTCCTCGTTGTGCACTTCCACGAGCACGTCGAGGTCGAGTTCCGCGGCGAGCAGCGACAGTTCGGTGAGACGATCCTCGTCGTAGATGCGGTCGCCGTCGGCCTCTTTCTGCGCGAAGGCGGACACGATGAGCAGGATGCAATCGGCGCCGATCACGCGTGCCTCGTACACCTGATATTCGTCGACGATGAAATCCTTGCGCAGGATCGGAAGATCGCAGGCGGCGCGGGCCTGGCCGACGAAATCTTCATGGCCCTGGAAGAAATCCGCATCGGTGAGCACCGACAGGCAGGTGGCACCACCGGCGGCATAGCTGCGGGCGATGGCGGCCGGATCGAAGTCGGGGCGGATCAGGCCCTTGCTTGGGCTG
The DNA here is from genome assembly GCF_023078455.1 of Luteibacter aegosomatis. Taxonomy (GTDB): domain Bacteria; phylum Pseudomonadota; class Gammaproteobacteria; order Xanthomonadales; family Rhodanobacteraceae; genus Luteibacter; species Luteibacter aegosomatis. Next base: position 4,206,834 of record NZ_CP095740.1, read on the forward strand.
GCTTTCTTGATCTCGGCGATCACGGCGGGCTGGTTGTCATGCAGCCTGGCGTCGATGGCGGCGACGAAACCGCGCGTGTCTTCGAGATCGGCGATGCGCGCGGCAAGATCGTCCAGGGAGCGCTTGCGGCTGCGTTCGGCGATCTCTTCCAGCTTGCGGTCGAGAATCCTGTGGAGAATGTCGGGCATCGATGCGCTTCCTAAAGGCAAGGCCGGCGCGCGGGGCCGCGACGGCGATATCAGGCGCCGAGCCGCTGGGTGGCGGCCACGAACGCCTCCATTTTTACACGAGCCGCGCCGCTTGCGATGGTGGCCCGGGCAAGATCGATGCCGGCCTGTATCGAAGGGGTGACATCGGCCGTATAGAGCGCGGCACCGGCATTCAAGCAGACGATGTCGTGGGCCACCCCCGGCGTGCCGGAAATCGCGTCGAGCAGCATCGCCTTGGACTCGTCCGCGTTTTCCACCCGGAGGTTGCGGCTGGAGGCCATGGACAACCCGAAATCTTCCGGTTCGATCTCGTATTCGCGCACGTCGCCGTCGCGCAGCTCACCCACGAGGGTGCCCGCGCCCAGCGAGATCTCGTCCATGCCGTCGCGCCCCCAGACCACCATGGCGTGCTTCGCGCCGAGGGCCTGCAATACGCGCACCTGGATGCCGACGAGGTCGGGGTGGAACACGCCCATGAGGATGTTCGGGGCGCCGGCCGGGTTGGTCAGCGGGCCGAGGATGTTGAAGATGGTGCGCACGCCCATCTCGCGGCGAACCGGCGCCACCACTTTCATGGCGGGATGGTGGTTGGGCGCGAACATGAAGCCGATGTCGGTCTCCTCCATGCAGACGGCGACTTGGGCGGGCAGCAGTTCGATGCGGGCGCCCAGGGCCTCCAGCACGTCGGCGCTGCCCGACTTGGACGAGACGCTGCGGCCGCCGTGCTTGGCCACGCGCGCACCGGCCGCGGCCGCCACGAACATCGAGGCGGTGGAGATGTTGAACGTGGACGCGCCGTCGCCGCCCGTGCCCACGATGTCGACGAAATGCGGATGCGACCCGGTTTCCACCTTCGCGGAGAGATCGCGCATCACGCGCGCCGCGCCGGTGATCTCGCCGACCGTTTCCTTCTTCACGCGAAGACCCGTGAGGATCGCCGCGGTCATCAGCGGGCTGACGTCGCCGCGCATGATCTGGTGCATCAGCTCGATCATCTCGTCGTGGAAGATCTCGCGATGCTCGATGGTGCGCTGGAGCGCCTCGGAAGCGGTAATCGGCATGGAACGTCCCGGTGGATCAGGCGGCGAGCGGAAGCGGCATGCCGAGGAAATTGCGCAGCAGGTCGTGGCCGTGCTGGGTGAGGATCGACTCGGGGTGGAACTGCACGCCCTCGATGTCGAGGGTGCGATGGCGCAGGCCCATGATCTCGTCGATGGAGCCGTCGTCGCGTTCCGTCCAGGCGGTGACCTCCAGGCAATCGGGGATCGAATCCTTCTCGACCACCAGCGAGTGGTAGCGCGTGGCCTCGAAGGGATTCGGCAGCCCGGCGAACACGCCCTGCCCGCGGTGCTTCACCGGGGAGGTCTTGCCGTGCATGATCTCGCGCGCCCGGATCACCTTGCCGCCGAACACCTGGCCCAGGGCCTGGTGGCCGAGGCAGACGCCGAAGATCGGCACCTCGCCGGCCATCTCGCGCAGCACGTCGAGCGACACGCCCGAGTCGTCCGGCGTGCCCGGCCCCGGCGAAATCATGATGCGGGACGGCGCCAGCGCGCGGATGTCCGCCACCGTCAGCGCGTCGTTGCGCACCACCTTCACCTCCTGACCCAGCTCGCCCAGGTACTGGACGAGGTTGAAGGTGAAGCTGTCGTAGTTGTCGATCATCAGGAGCACAGGACTTATCCCATTGATTATCTGGGTGTTTCCAAAGATTCGCTCGTGAGGGTCGAGGCCACCGGCATCGGCTCACGCGTCGTGGGTGACATTATCCCCTGAACCGGTTGTCTCACGCAGCCCGCTCGCCACGATCCGCAAAATGCGAGAATCCCCGGTTCTTGGCAGGCCCTGCCGCCGCAGCACGCACCGCGAACCCCGTGAAAACACCCCCAGGATTGCAGGCACTGATCGACGACGGTGTCATCGACGAAGTGCTGCGGCCGCTCAAGAGCGGCAAGGAAGCCTCCGTGTACGTCGTGCGCAGCGGCGACGAGGTGCGCTGCGCGAAGGTCTACAAGGACATGGCGCAGCGCAGTTTCCAGCAACGCGTGCAATACCAGGAAGGCCGCAAGGTGCGCGGCAGCCGCGAAGCCCGTGCCATCGGCAAAGCCACGAAGTTCGGGCGCAAGCAGCAGGAAGAGGCCTGGAAGAACACCGAGGTCGATGCGCTCTACCAGTTGTACGACGCAGGCGCGCGGGTACCCCAGCCCTACGGGTATTTCAACGGCGTGCTGGTGATGGACCTGGTCACGGACGCCGACGGCTTTTCCGCGCCGCGCCTGGGCGAAGTCGACCTGGACGCGGAACAGGCCCGCGCGTTCCATGCCGTGCTGGTGCGGCAGGTGGTGTTGATGCTTTGCGGCGGCCTGATCCATGGCGATCTGTCGCCGTATAACGTGCTGGTCGGCCCCGATGGCCCCGTGGTGATCGACTTTCCGCAGGTCGTCAGCGCCTCGGGAAACAACGCCGCGCGCACGATGCTGTTGCGTGACGTCAACAATCTCACGGCCTACCTGGGACGCTCGGCACCGGAGCTCCTGGACACGTGGTACGGCGAAGAGATGTGGGCGCTGTTCGAAGCCGGCGACCTGCTGCCCGATACGGCGCTAACGGGCCAGTTCACGCCCGACGAATCGGAAGTGGACCTCGACGGGGTCCGCGAGGCCATCGAGGACGCGCGCCAGGAAGCGTTGATACGCCAGCAAGGGCGTGAGGCGGCGGAAGAGGACTGGTAGGCCATGGCGATAACCGATCGCCTCGCCGCGGACACCGGCCTGCGCCGTTGGGACGGCCCTCAGAACTTCTCGCCCACCGGCAGGTAGCGCCACATGCCCGGCGGCATCGCGCCATTCGGCCCCTTGCCCAGGCCCACCTTGCCGATGCGCAGGCGCCGGATCGACACCACGCCCAGGCCCACTTGCGCGCACATGTGCCGTAGCTGGCCGTCCTGCGCGCCCTTGATGGCGAATCGCAGGCGGGTTTCGTTCTGCCAGCTGACCTTGCCCGGCGACGGCGGCCGCCCCCTGAAGGCGAAGCCGTTACTCAGTTTCTGCAGACCATAGGGCGCCATCTCGCCCCTGACTTCGACGACGTACTCGTGCTCGATGAGCGCAGCGTCTTCGGTCAGTCGACGCCATACCCGGCCATCCTGGGAGAAGACCATCAGGCCGCTGGCTTCGGCATCCATCGACACGAGCGGAGTCAGCCTGTGGAAATGCCGGCGCAGCAGGCGCTCGCCACTGGGATCGTCGGGCCAGCGGGTATCGGCCGTCACCAGCGAGATCGCTGGCTTGACGCCATCGATGGCGTCGTACCCCGGCGGCTTGTGCAGCAGGATGGTGGCCGGTTCCACCGCGTCCAGGCGCGCATCGGGATCGAGCTCGACGCGTTCGTCCGTGACGCGATGCTGCGGCAGTTCGATCACCACGCCATCGACCGACACCCAACCGTTACGGATGAACTGCTCGGCATCGGCACGCGACACCCCGAACCGTTCGCAGACGCGCTGGGCAAGACGGAGGGGAGCGGTCATGGGCTTTACCGGTGGGCGGGTGGACCAGTGTACCCATCGCAAGGAACTACCGGTTGAGGAAGCACAGGTTCCGCCCCATGCTTGAAGATGGATTTCGTCGTCCGGGCGACGTCGCCGCTTCCATCCACTTCAAGGAACACGTCATGGAATACCGTCAACTCGGCCGCTCCGGCCTGAAAGTCCCCGTCCTGAGCCTCGGCACCGGCACTTTCGGCGGCGCGGGGGAATTCTTCGAGCGCTGGGGGTCCACCCAGGTCGCGGAGGCCAGGCGCATCGTCGACCTCTGCCTGGAGCAGGGCCTCAACTTCTTCGACACGGCGGACATCTATTCGGCCGGCGGCTCCGAGGAAGTGCTCGGCGAGGCCCTCAAGGGCCGTCGCGACAAGGTGCTGATCGCCAGCAAGGCCACGTTTCCCATGGGTGACGGCCCGAACGACAAGGGCTCGTCGCGCTACCACCTCGTCCGCGCCTGCGAGGCCAGCCTGCGCCGCCTGCAGACCGATCACATCGACCTGTACTTCATGCACGGCTTCGACGCGCTCACGCCGGTCGAGGAAACCCTGCGCGCGCTCGACGACCTCATCACCGCCGGCAAGATCGGTTACATCGGCGCGTCCAATTTCTCCGGCTGGCAGCTCATGAAGTCGCTGGCCGTTTCCGAGAAATACGGCCTCGGCCGTTACGTGTCGTACCAGGGCTATTACTCGCTGATCGGTCGTGACTACGAGTGGGAGCTGATGCCGCTCGCGCTCGACCAGGGCGTCGGCACGATGGTGTGGAGCCCGCTCGGCTGGGGTCGCCTCACGGGCAAGATCCGCCGCGGCAAGGCGGCCGACACGGGTCGCATCGCTTCCGGTGGCGCCGTGGGCGGTCCGCCGGTGGACGACGAGAAGCTCTACGACATCGTCGACGTGCTCGACGAGATCGCGCAGGCCCGTGGCAAGTCGATCGCCCAGGTGGCGCTCAACTGGCTGCTCACCCGCCCCTCGGTGGCGAACGTGGTGATCGGCGCGCGCAACGAGGAACAGCTCACGCAGAACCTCGGTGCCGTGGGCTGGTCGCTGACGACCGACGAAGTGGCTCGCCTGGACAAGGTGAGCCAGGCCACGCCCGTGTATCCGTACTGGCACCAGAAGGGTTTCGACGAACGCAATCCGAAGCCGACGACCTGGTAACGACGCGGACGCGTAGAGGTCGCCGTCCATCGTCGGACGGCGGCCACGTCCCCAGTGGACACCGCCGGTACGCTCGGTCACCCGTAGTACACGCCCTGTTCGCGACCTCGTCCCGACACTGTCCGCCTTTGCGAACACGTCACGATGGACAGGTTCATCCTCGAAGCCAACGCATGGTTGCCTAACAACGACCGTCTTCCCGTGCTCGTGTGGCACGGCGTGGCTTCCGCCGACGCGGACGTCGCCGGCGCGATGGAAGCGTTGTTCCGGCGCAACGGTTGGGAGCCCCAGTGGCGCGATGGGGTGTACGGCTATCACCACTATCATTCCACCGCGCACGAGGTGCTCGGCATCGCGCGGGGCCACGCGGCGTTGCTGCTGGGCGGCCCGGACGGACGCGAGGTGCGCGTCGAACGCGGCGACGTAATGCTGCTGCCGGTGGGCATCGGGCACTGCCGCCTTTCGGCCAGCGACGATTTCCTCGTCGTGGGAGCGTATCCGCCCGGACAGGCGTGGGACATACGACGCGAGGCGGCCACGGAAGAGATGAGGCACCGCATGAGGCATCTGCCGTTTCCGGCGACGGACCCCGTCGAGGGGACGTCCATGTCACTGTTCTGGCCGTCATGACGCTTCGCGTCGCGGGGTTGCGGCATCGTCAAGACGCCCATGCCATGATCGGCCCATGAGAAGCCTCGATTTCAGCTCCTGGCAGGCCCTGCTCTCCACCCTGCTCGGCCTGGCGATCATCACCCTCATCGGCGTGGGCATCCGCCTGCTCACCATGCAGCTCGTGCAGCAACGCAGGGAACGGGAGAACCGGCAGATCAACGAGCGCCTGCGCACGCTGATCGCCGCCTACAAGACGCTGGGCGGTTCGTTCACCGGAGAGCTTTCGGTGGATCCACGCCATCTTCGCGACCTGCGCAAGTCCGAAGGCGAAGGCGTCATCGACGCCTTACCAGGCAGTGAGCGTTCGCGTCGCGTGCGTGACGCCGTCGAGGCCGCGTTGTCGGACATCATCCTGCTGGGGACCGAGGAACAGGTCGAATTGGCCGCGAAGGCGGCGAACGAACTGGTCGCGGGCCGACCGGTACATACCCATGATCTGGTGGTATCGCTCCGCGGCTTCATCCGTGGCGTGCTCGATCTCGACCCTATCCCCGCCCGCGTTTCGATTCCCAACCAGGGCCCGTCGCGCAGCGTCTCGGGCGGAAACGGCAAGGGCGGCGGACGGGACGAAGGCGGTCGCGGCGGCAAGGGCGGCGGTGGTATGGGCGGTGGCATGGCCGGCATGGGCATGGGCCTTGGTGCCGGCACGGCCATCGGCGACGCGCAAGCGGACGACCACCCGCACGGGTGATCGCCCGCAAGGGGATCAGCCGACGCGGGCCAGCAGTTCGTCGGTGGTGGTGGTCTCGCCCAGGCGCGGAAACACCTTCGTCAGGCTGTTCTCATGCATGCCGGCATCGAGGTCGGTCATCGCGTCGGTGACCAGGACCACGTGGTAACCCAATTCGCTGGCGAAGCGCGCCGTGGATTCCACGCCGATGCTCGTCGCGATACCCACGATCACCACCTGCTCCACGCCCTTGCCGCGCAGCCAGTTGTCCAGATCGGTGGTCTGGAACGCGCCCCAGCGCTTCTTGGTGACGAGGTGATCGGTCGGCGCTTGTGCCATGTCGGGCACGATGCGGGCGAATTCGGGATCGGACGGCAATGGGCGGGGGCCCATGTCGGTGCGGCCGGGCGCACCGGCATCCACGTTCACGAGAACGACCGGACGACCCGAGGCGCGAAAGGCGCGGGCGATCCTGGCCGAGCGTTCCACGACCGGCGCGGCGGGCTCGATGAGCGGCAGATTGACGATGCCCTGCTGAAGGTCGACGACGATCAGCGCGGCGTTGGCGTCGAGTTGGGTAAGCGACATGGGAGTGCCTTTAGGGTGCGGGGGAAGAGGACGCCGCGCGCGACAGCGTGCGGTCGACGAGGGTGGCCAGGAGGAGCACGGCATTCACCACGCCCATCACGAGGGCGAGCGAGTGCAGGCCGTGATCGGTGGCGTGCTGGCCGTAGGCCACGCCAAGCAGGCTGGTGGCCGCGATCGCGCCGATGTACGTCGCCGTGCGTTGCAGGCCCGAGGCCGCGCCGAGGCTCGCCGCCGGCGCCTGCAGGTAAACGGCTGCCTGCGTGGTCGTCGACACCAGGCCGAGCGTGACCCCGAAGAACGTCACCGCGGCGGCCATGATCCACAAGGGCGTGGCGGCATCGATGCGCAGGAGGGCGACGCAACCGAGGATCGACGAGGCGAAAGCCACCAGGAACGGGCCACGCAAGCCGCGCGTGCGCGCACCGGCCAGCGAAGCGACGCCCGCCACCACCGACATCGGCAGGGTCGCCAGCCCGGCGGCGGCCGCCGAGTAGCCGGCCGCGTTTTCCACCCACTGCGCGAAACCGTAGAAAACGCAGTACGCCGTGGTGAACGCCGTCGCGGTGCGCAGGTAGGTCACGCTCAAAGGCACGTGGCGCGCCAGCATGCGCAAGTCGAGGAAAGGATCGTCCCGGCGCAGGGAGTGCCATGCGGTTGCCGCGCCGAGCAGCGCGGCACAGGGCAGCATGGCCCAGCGCGGATGCTCCAGGTCCATGAGGAACACCATCGCCGCGATCAGGGTGCCGGCGAAAAACGCGACGCCGGACAGGTCGACGTCGGTCGCCAGCCCCTGTCGGCGTGACTCGCGCGGCGCATCCTTCGGTACCCATGCCAGCACCATGCACAGCGTCCCCAACGCCAGCGGAATGTTCACCGTGAAGATCGCATGCCAACCGAAGGCGCTCGTCAACACGCCGCCCAGCACCGGACCGATCGCCGTCGTGGCGATGCCGGTGAGCGAAAGCACGCTCAAGGCGACGCGTGGCGGCGCGCTGCCCGTGCGGTCCGCGCGTTCGCGGAACAGGCGCATCGCGGACGGATAGGCGCCCGACGTGCCGATGCCCAGCAGGACGCGCACGCCCACCAACCAGGGCAACGAAGGCGCCCAGCGGCCCAGCACGCCGGCCGCGGCCACCAGCAGGAGCGACACGAGATAGACGCGCCGCGCGCCCAGCAGGTCGGCCAGGCGGCCCATGGTGGGCTGGGCTACCGCGCTGGTGAGGTATAGACCCGCGATGAGCCAGCCGGTCTGCGCGACCGTCGCGTGGAAGTCGCGCGAGATCGGCACGAGCGCCGTGGCGATCGCCGTGGAGTTCACCGGGTTGAGCGACGAACCCAGCGCCAACGGCAACACGAAGCGTACGCCGAAAGGCTTCGCCACCACGCCCGCGGCATGCTCGCCGTCGACACGGCGCATCACGATGCCCGTGGGGTGGCGTCGGCCAGGCGCGCGATCACCTTGACCGCACGCGCGAGTTCCTCGCGTTCATCGTTCGAGAGCCCCGACAGCGCCGAGGCGAGCCAGGCCTGCTTGGATTGGCGCACGCGGCGGTGCGCGTCGGCGCCCAGGGCGGTAAGCGAAAAAAGAAACTGGCGCCCGTCGCTGGGATGCGGCGTGCGCTCCACCAGGCCATCGCTCTCGAGCGCGGCAAGCGACACGCCCATCGACTGCGGCTTGACCGATTCGGCGCGGGCGAGGTCCGCGATCGACATCGGCCCCGACGACGTGAGTCGCGTGAGGGTCGCCGTCTGCGACCAGGTGAGTTCGAGGTTGTTGGATTCGGCGCGAATCCTGCGGATCAACTGACCGCAGGCGGCGAGCAGGTCGGCGGCGGCGGTTTCGGTATTGGGAAGACGGGCCATGGAGGGCACGTTAGTCTTCGACAGGCAAACTTGCAAGTTAAACTTGCAAGTTTGCCTTCGAAAGTTTTCGCGCGGGACGGCCCGCCGGGATCAGGAACGGGCGATCTTTTTGTCGGATCGATCACCGTCCGAATCGTCGTCGTGTTCGGACTTGGGTTTGATCGACATCAGTTCCAGCGGCGAACCGTCCGGCAGGCGCACGCGCCAGCCGCGTTGCAACTCGGCCAGGTCGTTGAGGCGGGGGCAGATGCCGTTGGAGCGCGCTTCCAGATCCTTCGAGCGCTTGTCCATTTCGCCGTCCAGGGCTTTGTCCAGCGAGGCGGCGCGTTCCTGCAACGAGGCCATCTTGGCCGTGTCGCCGGAAAGCGCGGCCGTCACCGCGCTGGAGGTGACCGAGCCGACGAGCTCGCCCACGGAATCGGAAATGGAATCGGCCATCAGCCCGGTCATGCGGTCGGACGACCAGTGGCCGGCGCCGACGCCCTGATCCACGGAACGCAGGGCCTCGGCCTGTTTGCGCCGCAGCTTGGCGAGCAGGGCGTCGCGCTGCCCGGCCTCGGCGAAGGTCATGGTCACCGTGGTCATGGCCGAATAGCCCATGTCGATGCCTTCCCGGGCCACGGCGGCCACTTCCGGCAGCAGGCGGCGCACGCCATCCTCGTAGCGGCGCAGCGCGGCGGCGTCGGCCGCGGAGACGCTCGTGTCGCGTCCGTCGACCTTGAGGGCGCCATCGTGGAGGAAGATCCGCGACGGCGTGCCCGAGTCGCGATGGAACGACAGGCCGGCCGCGGTCACGTCCACGTCGTAGAGGGTGCCGTAGTCGTACTTGCAGGTATCGGTGCTGAAGCTGAAGCCCTTGGCGGCGGCCCCGGTCGAGACGATGGCGAGCGTCGCGGCGAGCGAGGCGGCGATGATGGCGTGGCGCATGGTTTCCCCTCCCCGGAACATCCGGATACGACGGCTCAGATGCCGCCTGACGGAAGAAGGTTTATGCCGCCCGGGGGCGTCGCGCATGGGCGCTTGGTCATGGCCTGACTTTCGGCAGGGTCAGGCCAGGCCGTGTTCGCGGGCATATTCGGACAGCCGACTGTCGTGATCGATGCCAAGCTTCTGCATGGCGTCGCGCTTCTGTCGGCTCACGGTCTTCACGCTACGGCTCAGGCGCTCCGCGATGGCCGAAATCGACATCCCGCCGACGTAAAGGCGCACCACTTCGATTTCGCGTATCGACAGCCTGACCCGGGCACCCCGGGCCGGCAGACCCGCGTCGTCGAATTGCCGTTGGATGGTATCGCTGACGAACGGCTGGCCGATGGCGGCACGCCGCACCGCCAGCGGCACCTCCGTGAGCGGCGCGCGCTTGTCGCACAGACCCAGCGCGCCACGCGCACGCATCGTCTGCAGCACGGGAAGATTGTTCACCATGGTGAGTACGACGATGCGCACTCTCGGAAAGCGGCGATGGATGGTATCGAGCATGAACAGCCCATCGCCGCCGCCGGGCATCGAGAAATCGGTGACCAAAACGTCGCAGGGGCATGACGCGAGCAGCTCGACGAGGGCATCGCCGTTGGTGGCTTCTCCCACCACGTCGATGCCGCCGGCCGCTTCCAGCGCGGCGCGCGTACCCATGAGTACGACGGGATGATCGTCGGCGATGATCGTTCGAAGAACCATGTTTCCACTGGCTGCGGATAATGCGCAGCCTCTCTCCGTGAGTTGTGATACTCAGTGTCACGGAGATTACCGTAATTAACCGTTCGTGGTCGAAGGAACGACATGAAATCGCTTTTTTCGCTTTTCGTCGCAGGGTTCTTCGCATGGGCGAGCGCCTCGGCATCGTCGCTGCCCGATGCGTCGAAACAATGGTTGCTCAGGCATCCAGTTATCGTCGCCGCGACGTACGCCGAAGGTTACGCGCCGTTCGAACGGGTGCACGACGGCCACGTCGACGGACTGGCCACCGAGTATCTGCGCCGTCTCGCCGGCGATCTCGGCATCGGCGTGCGTTTTCGCGTCTATCCGGACTGGCCTTCGGCCATGGCCGCCGCGCAGTCCGGCGAGGTCGATCTGCTGATGGACGTCGCCCCCACGCCGGAACGCAACGGCAAGCTGCTGATCGGAGCACCCTATTACGAATCGTCGCCGGTCATCGTCCTGCGGCGAGACGATACGCGCGTCGCGCGTTTCGACGACCTGCGTGGCGCGCGCGTGGCAACGCAGGCGGGGCAAGCCGAAGACGACGTACTTCATCGCTACCTGCCCGATGCCCACGTAACGAACGTGCCCAGCGTCGCCGCCGCGTTGCGGGAACTCGAGCGCGGCACGGTGGACGCCGTCATCGGCGATCCGCATGCGCTGGATACCGCCATACTGGCGGCCGGGCTGGGAGATCGCCTGCGCATCGGACCGCCGGCACCCCTGCCGTTCTCCACGTTGTCCTTCGCCGTCGCAGCGGGAAGCGGGCACGCGCCGCTGCTGACTGCGCTCGACCACGCGTTCGCCCAGCTCGGGACCGACGACCACGCGCGACTGCGTTCCGCCTGGATCGGCGACGAGCCGGGCCGCTTCGCCGCGGAACTGGACGTTCCGCTCAGCGCCTCCGAGCGCGCATGGCTGGCGCGCCTCCCGCCGCTGCGCATCGCCATCGACCCCACGGCCGCACCGGTCACGCTGCTCGATCGCGACGGCAAACCCGATGGACTGGCAACCGACTATCTTCGCGACGTCGCGCGCGTGCTGGGCCTGCGCTTCGACGTGGTGTCCACCGACAGCTGGCAGGAGACGGTGCGGCGGGCCTCGGCGGGCGAGATCGACCTGCTGCCCGCGGCCTCCCCCCGCAACGAGGCGCTGTCCGGCCGCTTCGACTTCACCGCGCCCTATACCGAGTTTCCCGTCATGGTCGTGACGCGCGAGGACGCCGTCACGGTGTCCTCCGTCGACGATCTGGCCGGCCGCCGGCTGGCCGCGAACCTCGCGCGCCCGGCGGTCGCCCGTGCGGTGGAGGGTATCGCCGCGAGTGACACGCTCGCGGTGTCGTCCGTGCGCGAAGGGCTCGACGCCGTGCTCGACGGGCGGGCCGATGCCTACGTCGGCGACGTCGCCAGCACCGAATACCTCGTGCGGCGGGACTATCCCGCACGACTGAAAGTCACGGCGGCCACCGGGGAACGCGACGAGATCGCCATGGCGGTGGAACGGCGCTACGCCAAGCTGATTCCCCTGATCGACAGGGTGCTCGCGCGCATGCCCGAGCGCCGTGCCCAGGCCATCGCCAATACCTGGCTTCGCTCGCACTACACCTGGGGCGGATCGTGGGGCGAAATCGCCCGCAGGGTGGGAATCGCGGGCGTCGCCATCGTCGCTCTGCTGCTTGCCGTAAGCCATGCCTACGTGCGGCTGCGCCGCGAAACTCGCCGGCGCAGGGCCATCGAGGACCAGTTGGCCGACGTCACCCGCAGCGTGCCCGCGGTGGTCTACCGATTTCGCCACCATCCGGACGGGCGGATCGAGTTCACCTACCTCGGCGGCAACCCGGAGCCGATCTTCGGCGTCGGCGCGGAGGTGTTTCTCCACGACGAGCGCAGCGCCTTCGCCCGCATCGATCCTCGCGACCAGGGGCCCTTGCAGGCGGAAGTCGCCCGCGCCGCCGCGTCGCTCACGCCGTTGCATGCCGAAATGCGCGTACGCGACAGCGAACCCACGCGCTGGATCGCCTCGCACGCGCTGCCGCGAGCCGACGGCCCGGTGGTGGAATTCACCGGGTACTGGATCGACATCTCCGAACGGCGCCGGCAATCGAACCAGCTGGCCGCCGCCAAGGACACCGCCGAGAAGGCCACCCGCGCGAAGAGCGAATTCCTGGCGATGATGAGCCACGAGATCCGCACGCCGATGCATGGCATCGTCGGCATGCTCGACCTACTCGGCGATACGCCGCTATCGGCGGAGCAACGACGATTCCTCGACACCGCCGGGCATTCGGCCGATGCCCTGATGCACATCCTCGACGACGTGCTCGACTTTTCCCGCATCGAAGCCGGACGGCTCACCGTCGAGGCGACCCCGGTGGATATACGAGCGCTGGTGGACGGCATCGCCGGGCTGTTCGCCGGCCAGGCCGCGCGCAAGGGGCTTCACCTGTTTCACGAGGTCGACGACCACGTGGCGCCATGGTCCAGCGTCGACGGCATCCGCCTGCGCCAGGTGCTCGTCAACCTGCTCAGCAACGCGATCAAGTTCACGGCGGAAGGCCACGTGAGCCTTCGCCTCGAACGCGTCGCGGAACGGGAAGCCGGCCAACATCTGCGCTTCACGGTGGCCGATACCGGCATCGGCATCGCCGAGGACGATGCCCGCCGTCTGTTCACGCCGTTCAGCCAGGTGGATTCGTCCTCGGGGCACGTCGGCGGCAGTGGACTGGGGCTCGCCATATCCCGACGGCTGGTCGACCTGATGGGGGGAACCATCGACTTGCGCAGCGAACCCGGCCGCGGCACCCGAGTGGACGTCGATCTCACCCTGCCGCGCAGCGCCGCGGGCGAACGAACCATCGCGACGAAACAGAAACAGGGCCATGCGTTCCCGGAGCGCGTACTCCAGGTGGTGGTCGCGGAGGATCATCCGATCAACCGCGAACTGGTCGCGGCGCAACTGGAGCGACTGGGACATCGCCATCACGTGGTCGCCTGCGGCGAGGAAGCCCTTGAACTGGCCGCGTCGCTCCCCGCCGACGTGTTGCTCACCGATCTGCGCATGCCGGGCCTGGATGGCTACGGCCTCACGCGCGCCCTGCGCGAGCGCGGCTCCCGCCTCGCCATCGTCGCCATGACGGCCAATGCCATGGAAGGTGAAAAAGAGCGCTGCCTCGACGCGGGCATGGACGGTTTCATCGCCAAACCCGTGCGCATCGACGCCTTGCGCCTGGCGCTGGCCACCTGCGTACCCGACGACGAAGCGCCGTGGGATACCGCATTGCTCACGGAGACGTTTGGCCATCTCGGCGTACTTCCTTCGCTGGTGGATCGCTTCGCCGAGTCCACGCGGGAAGACATCGCGCACATCCATGCGCTGAGCCACCCGGGACAGGTCGCCGAACGCATCCATCGCCTGTTGGGTGGCATGCGTGTATTCGGCACCTCATCCGCGGCGCGCCTCGGTGAGGCCCTCGAAATCGCGCTTCGTGGCGATCACGCGCGCGAGGCGATGCAGCGGGTTCCCACCTTCATCGACGTGGTGGAGGCCTATCTCGAACGGCTGCGACGCGGTGTGGCGCGACTTTCCGATCGACGTGAAACGACGAAGGATTTTTCAGAATAGTCTGATACCCCTGCCCCACTCGCTTTCGCATCATGTCCCCCATCCGTGCGCCTGCGCGAAACGACGAGGACATGCGATGTCGCAGACCATCATCGACTATCACATCGCCGAGATCGACGGCTTTTGGGGCATCTTCCGCGAAGGCGTGCAAATCGCGCGTCGTATCGATGCCGCGGACGCCATCGCCTTCGCGAACTTCTTCGCCGATCGGGAAACCCTCGTGACGACGTCGCCGGTGCGGGTGTCCGCCGGCGACTGCCTTCAGCGGGAACTCCAGCGCATGCGCCGTGCGGCATGATCGACGCGTGGCGCCGGACTCAACGGCCGGTCGCGCCGCCCAATTGCACCATATCGAGGTGAAGCAGGCGCAAGCGCGCGATGTGCCGCCCCACGGTGGCGCGATCGTTGGATGAAGCCTCCAGCTTCAGGAATGCATCCAGCAACCGGCGCTCCATGTATTCCAACGTACGGATATAGGTGACGTCAGGGTCGTGAGAGAGCCGGGCCGATGCCTCGACCACGGTCCGGCGCACGCTTGAAAAGGCACTGCCCGCCGTCGCCGCGCGGCCGCCGACGGCATTCACCTCGGCCTGGAGATCGTTGGCGATGGCGGTCAGCGAAGCGGCCGACTCATCGAGAATCGCCGCCAGACCCGGTTCGCGCACGCCCCGGGCGGCTTGCAGATAGAGGTCGCGATCCGCGATGACCCGGCGGATCAACCCATTGACGACTCGGACGGCACGGCGTTCCATGGGTCGAACGTTAGCGTCGATGGTCTTAGCCGGTCATAAACGTGGGGTTTCGCCGCTCAGCCTGTGGTCATTCGCTTGGTTCGAGCAAGCGTAACGGCTGGCCCGACGCGTCGCGCAGGCCCGATTGGAGATCTTCCAGTTCGCGGAGGGAGGGGCACAGTGCTCGTACCCGGGGTTCGAGGGACGATCTCAGCTTCGCCACCACCCGGGCCTGCCCACCGGTCGTCACCGAGGCGACCCGGTCGCGCAGGGCCGCGGCACCCTGCAGGTCGCCGTTCAGGGCCATCTGCATCGCCTGGCCGCCGACGTCCTGGGTAAGCACGGGTGCGATGTCGGAGACGATCTCTTGGGCGTAGGCGCGCATCGCATCCTCCTGCCAGTCGCGGGTGCTCTGGCTGGCGGCGATCCGCCGTTTGATGTCGGCCACGCGTGCATTCAATACCCGGTCGAAGTCACCGCTGGCGACGGCATCGGGCGCGGCCGACAGGGCCTCGTCGCGTACCGCACGGGCGGCCACGTCCACGCCATCGGTGGCGATGGCCTTCGCCTTCGGCACGAGGGCGCGAACGCGAGCTTCGAAAAGGGCGACGCGATCCTGCTCATCGGGGCGCAAGCCCACCGCGCGGCCATCGGTGGCGAGGCTACCGTCGTGCATGCGCACCGCATGAGGTGCCACCCCTTCCCTCTCGAACAGCAAGGCATCGGGGCGCACGGTGAGGTCATAGGTACTCGCCACGCGGCAGGCATGGTCGAGATCCTGGGCGGCGGCGCCGCCGGCGAGGCAGGCAGCCACGAGAAAAACGAGGGGGCGGGCACTCATGGGGAATCCGGCGAAAAGCCCCTCGATACCTTCCGAGGGGCGAATCGGGGCTGAACCAGCGGCGCTTACAGCGCCACCTGCCCGAATTGCTCGCGCACCTTCAAGCTACCCAGGGCCCAGGCAAGCCAGGCCAGCACCGGTATCGACACCAGCTTTAGCACCACGCCGATGAGCAGGATCGCGCGGTGCTTGGTGGCCATCTCGAGCAACGGCGCGGGCAACCCGGGCTGGGAAAGCACCACGCCCATCTGCTGCCATTGGTCGTAACCCACCCAGGCGGTGTAGGCCGCCCAGGCGACGAGAAGCAGGGCGATGACCCGCATGCCCGACCGGGCCCATTCGCGCCAACGCAAGGTGGACAGCGCGAACACCATCACCACGAAGGCGGCCAGCATGTAGCCCACGGTCCAGGCCAGTGCCACGCGCGGGTCGGGGCCCTGACCGGCCGCCTCCGCACTCATGGCGGTCACGGCATGGCCGATCACCACCGCGGCATAGGTATTGAGCACGAATCCCGCGGCGGCCAGCAGCATCACCAGCCAGACCAGGATGCGCCACGGGGCGAAAGGACGGCCCCCGCCGGGGGCCGCGAGCTTCTTCAACGCCATCAGGCGCCCTTCTTCAGCTCGGCGAGGTCCGCGAGCACCTGACCGGAGTTCTTCTCCGGATCGACATCTTTATAGACCTTGGCGATCTTGCCCTGGGGGCTGATGAGGAAGGTCTCGCGCAGCGCGTACTTCTGGCCCTTCGGGCTGGTGGTCAACACGCCGTACTTCGTCGCGACGGCGCTGTCGGCGTCGGACAGCAGCGGGAACGGCACGTGGTACTTCTCGGCGAACTCGGCATGCGACTTGACGTCGTCGAGGCTCACGCCCAGCACCTGGGCGCCGGCCTTGTGCAGCTTGGCCGTGTCGTCGCGGTAGGTGCAGACCTCGGTGGTGCAGCCGGCGGTGAAGTCCTTCGGGTAGAAGTACAGCACCAACCATTCGCCCTTCTTCGTATCCGAAGCCAGGGTGTGCCATTCGCCCTTCTGGTCCTGCAGCCTGTAATCCGGGGCTTGGTCGCCGACCGTCGGCTGGGCGGCCCAGGCGGACACGGTGGCGAGACTGAGAGCGAGCGAGACGAGCAGACGACGCATGGGGGGAACCTCGCGGGTTGGGATCGCGTGAGTGTACTCGCCATGCCCCAAAGGTTGCCCCTGCGCACGAAAAAGGCGCCTCTGGGGGGCGCCTTTTCCGGTCACACGAACTGCCGAGCTTACTTGAGCTTTTCGATCTCGAACTTGCTCAAGTCGACGCCCAGGTTGAAGCCACGGCCGGTACCGGTAATGGCCAGGGACACCTCGCCCTTGGTCATCGCGGCGCTCTCGGCACTCTTGACCGCACCGGCGTTGGCACCACCGCTGGCGTAGTCGCCGTAGATCTCGTGGATGCCCTTGACGTTGGTGAACTCGCCCTTGCCGTCCTCGATGCTGAACTTGCCGGCCGTGAGGCCGCCGCCGCGCACGTGGATGATCACGTCGGCGCTCTGGCCGTTGTCGCAGCGGACATGGCCGCGGCCGTCGGCCTTCTTGTAGATGGCGGCCCAGCCCGTGGTGCTGAAGGTCATGTGGCACTTGGTCGCCGCTTCGGCAGCGTGTGCCGGCTGCGCCGCGAACGCGCCCGCGGAAGCCAGAGCCAGGACGGCCAACCCGGTAATGCGCTTGATCATGTTCTTTCTCCCTGCTGGAAATGGCGAATGGGCGGGACGAGTATCGTCCGGCGGAGGCATTGTCCACTCACGAATGTGAAGAAAGGCGGAGCGGCCGCGGGGCCGTTCAGGCCCGGCGCGGAATCGTGGACGGCCGGTGAATCCATTTCCCGATCACGCGCGCCGGGCCTACCATGGCGCCGTCCCGCACGATCCCCGAAAATAAGGAAGCCTTTCATGCCCAATCACATCCTCGTCGGCTACGACGGGTCGGAAACCGCCCGGCGGGCCTACCTCTTCGCCCTCGACCTGGGGGTCTGTTCCAAGGCCAGGATCACCCTGCTGTCCGTCTACCAGCTCGAGAACGGGGCGGACACCGCCGGATTGGTGATGACCGAAAACAGCGGCAAGCGGCTGGACGAGCTCCGTGCCGAGGTCGCGGCCCTCGCGCCGTCGCCGGGCGCCGAGGTGACGGTCGACCTGGTCCAGGGCAGCCCGGGGGACGCCCTGCTCTCCTACGTCGAAAAGCACGGCATCGACCACATCGTCATCGGCCATACCGAGCGCGGGGCCCTGGCCCGCTGGCTGGTGGGCTCGACGTCCACCGACGTGCTGGCCCGGGCCCACGTGCCCGTGACCGTGGTTCGCTAGCCCGATGAGGCACGCCGGGCGGCAGTCGTAGCCATTCGCGCCCGGCATTTGTCACAATTCGGTCAGACGCCCCAGGGGGCGATACCACATGAGCGCCGAGGACCACCCGCAGTGAGTTACACCGCCAGCCTGCCATGGACGCTTGATAAGCTCGACTTCTCGCGCATCGACGTCGCCAAGGTCAGGGACAACGAAGACCTCTTTTTCCTCCTGTGCAGTTCGTCGTTCGTCGAGAGCGGCTCGGACCTCTACACGCACAACCTCGTCGACCACTTCGCCGGCGACGACGAACTCCAGGGGTGGTTGCGCGACCACTGGGAGCACGAGGAACTCCAGCACGGCCGTGCGCTCGCGGCGTACGTCAAGCACGTATGGCCCGAGTTCGACTGGGACGCGGGGTTTCGCAACTTCTTCGCGCATTACGGCTCGGTCTGCACGTCGGAAGAACTCGAACCCAACCGAGGCCTCGAACTCGCGGCGCGTTGCGTGGTGGAAACCGGCACGGCCAGCCTCTACCGCGCGTTGAACGACGTCACCGACGAGCCGGTGCTGCGCGAGCTGACCAACCTGATCAAGAGCGACGAAGTGCGGCACTACAAGCACTTCTACCAGCACTTCCGCATCTATCGCGAGCGCGACCGCATCGGCCGCATCAGCACGCTGCGCACCCTGCTCAAGCGCCTGAGCGAGATCAAGAACGAAGACAGCGACATCGCGCTGCGCCACGTGTTCAACACGCGCTATCCCGACAAGGCGCACGACGATGCCGAGTTCCGTCGCGTCACCTCGCGTGCCGAGGGCATGCTCAAGCGCCACATCCCGGCCGAGATGACGGTGAAGATGCTGCTGCGTCCGCTCGATCTGCCCGCGCGGGTGAACACCTTCCTCGAAAAGCCGTTGACGCGGATTACCGAGAAGCTGTTCCTGCACTGACGGCATTCGCCAGAACCGGAATCGCGGCCCTGGGGTCCTGCGCACGCGGGGACCCAGGGCGTGGGTTTTCGGGCAGGTCCCGCCGCGTCACTTTTTCTTCTTCGCCACGGTCTGCCATTTGTCCGCATCGAAGCCGCCCGTCTCGAACGTGAGGGTGGTTTCGCCTCGGCTGACCGTCACCACGTCGATGGTGAGCCGCCTGGTGTTCGCAAGATCTTTCAGGAACTGCGCGTCGTTGCGGAACAGCAGCGCCGGTTCGCCGGTCGGCGGACGGAAGGCCTTGATGGTTTTCGCCTTGCCGTCGAAGCTGGCCTTGAGCGAGCAGTCGCCCTTGCAGACGAAACCCTTGCCGGCCACGGCGTAGAGAAACACGCTCTGCCCCCAATCGGTGTGGCGGCGCAGGATCAGCCGCACGGTTTCATCGCCCGACGGACGCGACGACTGGATCGTGGCCGTGCTCTGCGTGCCGCCCTGCATCGGCGACACCTGGTACAGCCACAAGGCCGCGAGGCGATTCTTCTCGGTGGTTTGCTTGTAATTCGCCTCGAGCGGGCCGAGGGTCTTCTTCACCTCGGCGGCCGCCGGGGAATCGGGAAACTTGTCGACGATCTCATGGCCGATCTGCACGGCGGGGCCGTCGTTGTGCAGCTTCAGCAGCTGCTGGTAGATCTCCAGCTTCTTCGCCGCGTCGGCGTTCGTGTCGTTCGCGGCGGCGGCCTGCGGGGAGGCCGCCTGTTGGTCCTGCGGCGAGGAGCATGCGGCGAGACCGAGGACGGCGAGGAGGGCGGCGATACGGCGCATAAGCTTGCGATTCCCTGGATAGCGAGCCCCTAGCTTCGCCCGTGGGGCGCTTCCGATCAATTCTCGCGGGCGTCGCGACACACCGGCCGGCGTAAAATCGGGCCATAGCCCCAAGGATCTCCCATGCCTCCACACTCCTCCGGAGCCGATTCGCTGCTCCGCCACCGGGCGTTCGTCTTCTACTGGTTCGCCCGCAACGCATCGAGCTTCGGCTTCCAGATGATGTCCGTCGCCGTAGGCTGGCAAATCTACGCGATCACCGGCCGCGCGGTGGACCTGGGCCTGATCGGCCTGGTGCAGTTCGTACCCTCGGTGCTGCTCGCCCTCCCCGCCGGCCACGTGGCCGACCAGTTCGACCGCCGGCGCATCGTCAAGCTGTGCCAAGCGGTGGAATGGCTCGCCATCGTGCTCCTGGCCGGTTTCAGCCTGAGCGGCCACCTCGATGAGGCGGGCATCCTCGCGCTCGTGTTCGTGGTGGGCGTCGCCAAGGCGTTCGAATTCCCGGCCATGTCCTCGATGCTGCCCGCCCTGGTACCGACCCCCTTGCTGCCGCGGGCGATGGCCTCGTCGTCCGCCGCCGGGCAGGCCGCGATGATCGCCGGCCCAGCCCTGGGCGGCCTGCTGTACGTGGCCGGCCCGGCCACCGTCTACGGCGTCTCGGCCCTGCTCTACCTCGTGGCGCTGACGCTGATGTCGAGACTCGTCTACGACCACGCCCCACCGCGCCGCGAACCGGCCACGCTGAAGACACTCTTCGCCGGCGTCCACTTCATCCGCCACCGGCCGGCCGTGTTCGGCGTGATCTCCCTGGATCTGTTCGCCGTGCTTCTGGGCGGCGCCACCGCCCTGCTGCCGATCTTCGCCCGCGACGTCCTGCATACCGGCCCCTGGGGCCTCGGCCTGCTGCGCTCGGCGCCCGCCGTGGGCGCCCTGCTGATGTCGATATGGCTGTCCCGGCATACCCTGGAACGCCGCGTGGGGCCGATCATGTTCGCCTCGGTGGCGGGCTTCGGCCTGGCCACCCTGGTCTTTGCGGTATCGACCTCGTTGCCGCTGTCCCTCGCCGCGCTGTTCGCCCTCGGCGCTTTCGACATGGTGAGCATGGTGATCCGCGGGGCCCTGGTGCAGCTGGAAACGCCCGACGACATGCGCGGACGGGTGAGCGCCGTGAACGCCATCTTCGTGAACACCTCCAACCAGCTCGGCGAATTCGAGTCGGGCATCCTCGCCGCCGCCGTCGGTGCGGTCAATGCCACGGTCATCGGCGGTATCGGCACCCTCGTGGTGGTGGGGCTGTGGATGTGGTGGTTCCCGTCCCTTCGCCGGCGCCAGGGGCTGGTTTCCGAACCCGCGCCCCCGGAAGGCGCCAGCGACACGATCTGACAAGCGGCGCGTTTAGTGTTATACGAGTGGACGTCTATACCGCCAAAAGAGACGTCCGCCATGAAGCAGTTGCTAGCCGCCGCCCTGCTGGGGCTCGTCGCGCCGGTGCTCGCCGCACCCACGGCCCCCGCCAGCATCGATGCCGCCCTGGCCCAGGCCAGGCGCGAGAACAAGCCGGTACTCATCGATTTCCAGGCGGTCTGGTGTTACTCCTGCTATTTCATGGCCGCTCACGTGCTCAACGGCAAGGAGTGGAACGACCTCGAACGCAAGGTCGTCTTCTACGAGGCCGATGCCGACAAGCCGGCCGACAAGGCATGGATGACGAAACTCAACGTGCACTTCCTGCCGACCTACGTCGCCATCGGTCCCGACGGCGAAGAGCTCGGCCGCATCCTCGCCGAACGGCCGCGCGACGCCTTCTACGCCGAGGTGGGCACGTTGCTCTCCGGCGATGCGCGGTTGTCGAAACAGAAGGCGGATGCCGCCAGGGGCGTCATGAGCGCGGTGGCCGAGGTACTCGAGACGTACCAGCTGCGTTACCAGGGCAAGGAGGGCCTGGCCTGGTTCGATACGCTGCCGGCGATGGTGCGCAACGTGTCCGACAAGGACAAGCGCGTGGCGATCGCCAAGCAACAGCTTCGCCTGCTCGACGCGCAGGCCGCCAAGGACGAAGCGACCATCGCGGATGCGGCCACCCACGTGCTCGATGGCGACATCGGTTGCCAGAGACCCTACGTGCTCGATGCCTTGCTGGGTGCCGTGACGTCACGCACCGACGCGGAACGGAAGGCGTTGCTGTCGCCACAGAAGGCGCGTTACGACGAGTACCTTGCCGCCCAGGTATTCACCGCCGCACCGGCATGTGCCGACCAACGTAGCGCGGTACTCGCCGCCGCCGATCTCGATGCGGCGCTGGGCGACCACGACGGCGAGCAGGCCGTGCTGCGAAAGGCCATCGACCTCAGCCGGGAAAAACTGGGCGGCAACCTGAAGAGCGATCGAAACGTCGCGGACAACCTGCGGGTCTACCTCCTGCGCGCGAAGGCGGGCGACGAGCTCGACACGCTGGAAAAACAGCTCATTGCGGCCTATCCCGAAGACTACGTGTACAACTATCGCTATGGGCGGCGCCTGGTGGAGAACGGCAAGTTCTCCGAAGGCCTTCCGTACCTCGACAAGGCCGCGAAGAAGGCCTATGGCGCGAATGCCATCACGGTGGCGACGTATCGGGTGAAGGCATTGCGAGGGCTCGACCGCGATGCCGAGGCGCAGAAGGTCGTGGCGCAGACGGTGGCCTCGGAAGGCAAGTCGTTTCCTGAGCAGGCGAAGAAGTTGCAGGAGTCGCTGAAGTCGTAAAAGCGACGCTTCACGGGAATCGCGGACAGGGTCCGCTCCCACCCCTTCGGTAGGCGGGCTTACGATCGAAGGGTGGGAGCGGACCTCTCCGCGATGCGACTCACGGCGGGGAAGCCTCCAGGAGGTATGCTTTCGGGGTATCGCCCCCGGGACTGCCATGATCACCGTCCACCACCTCAACAATTCCCGCTCCCAACGCATCCTCTGGCTGCTCGAGGAACTCGGCCTCCCCTACGAGATCGTCCGCTACCAGCGCGATCCGAAGACGATGCTCGCGCCGAAGGAACTGCGCGCGGTGCATCCGCTGGGCAAGTCGCCCGTGCTGGTCGATGGCGATATCACCGTGGTCGAATCCGGTGCCGTCATCGAATACCTGGTCGACCGCTATGGCGAAGGACGGCTCCGGCCCTCGCCGGGGACGCCCGAACTGCTGCGCTATCGCCAATTCCTGCATTACGCCGAGGGATCGGCCATGCCGCCGTTGTTGCTCAAGTTGGTATTTCGGCGGATGGAATCGGCACCCGTGCCTTTCTTCGCCAAGCCGGTGGCGCGGATGCTGGCACGCGGGGCGCAAAAAACCTTCGTCGACCCTCAGCTGAAACTTCACCTGGAATACCTCGAAGGCGAAATCGGCAAGACCGGCTGGTTCGCCGGGGACGCCTTCAGCGCCGCGGACATCCAGATGAGCTTTCCCCTCGAAGCCGCCGCGAGCCGCGGCGCCCTGACGGACGCCCATCCCCGGCTGCGGGACTTCCTCGAGCGCATCCATTCGCGGCCGGCGTGGAAGGCCGCGCTGGAACGCGGGGGCGACTACGATCTCGCGCCCAAACGCTGAATCCCTGTTCAATCAGGCGTGTGCGTGTTTACACGACCCTCACGGCGGCCACCGCAAAGTCGTTACCCGACAGTAACGTTCGTTAGGGAGCGCCTCCATGAGAAACCGCGATTTCGCACGTCAGGTCGAGAGTGCCGTGAACGGTGCATCGGGTCGCGTCCGCCATTATGCCGACGAGGCGGTGGACGCCGGTAGCGATCTTCTGGATCGTACCCGCCGGGTCACGAGCAAGCTCAACGCTTATAACAACCGCCGGCGCATGCGCTACATGGCCGAAGACTTCGCCGACGAAGCCAGCTACCAGTACCGTCGCCTGCGTCGGCAGGTGCGCCGTAACCCCGGCGTGACCATCGGCATCGCCGCCGCGGCCATCGGTACGTTCCTGCTGATCCGCCACGCGCTGCGCGACGACGACTGATACGGGTAACGAGGGGAATCCTCAACCAAGGGCCGGGAACGATCCCGGCCCTTTTTTATGCTCACGGCACGGGATGCTGTTCGACCACCTTGTCCACGTGCCAGCGAACGCGGGAGGCGTCCTGCGGGGGATTCTTCACCTCCACCTCGGTCACCTTCAACAGGTATTCGTTACCGGGTTGCCAGTCGAAGCCCTCGACGGGGGCATGGTTGAGCTGCCAAGGCTGCGTGGGCTGCTCGCGGTACTGCAGGCACTCGGTCTTCATCGCGCCGTTGCTGCACGGCGCTTTCTGGCCGGCGATGTAGACCAGGCGGGAGCGGGAGCCGTGGGTGTCCGGCGTGGTGGCACAGGCGGTAAGGGTGAGCAGTAAGGCGGCAATCGCGAGGCGCATGAGATGTGGTCCGTTCGAAAGCGCCACCTTCATATCATCCCGCAGGTGACGCGTCCGCCAAGGCCGTTGCGACGGCAAGAAAAAAGCCGGGGTTTCCCCCGGCTTTTTTCTTGCCGCACCGTGACGGATCAGACCGTCATCGGATTCGGCTTGTCCACGTCGAGCTTGTATTCCTTGATCGCGCGGCTGACGTCCTTCGCGTTGACCTTGCCGTCCTTCGCCAGCGCGGCGAGCGCGGCGTGGGCGATCCAGTAACGATCGACCTCGAAGTGCGATCGCAGGTTGGCGCGGGTGTCGCTGCGGCCGAAGCCGTCGGTGCCCAGCACGGTGTAGCGCATGCCGTCCGGCATGAACGCGCGCACCTGGTCGGCGAACTCACGTACGTAGTCGGTGGCGGCCACGGCCGGGCCCTGACGGTCGGCGAGCAGGCCGGTGATGTACGGCACGCGCTGCGGCGCTTCCGGATGCAGGCGATTCCAACGCTCGGCGTCGAAGCCTTCGCGACGCACCTCGGAGAAGCTCGGCACCGACCAGATGTCGGCGCTGACGCCGAAATCCTTCTCGAGCAGTTCGGCGGCGGCGATCACCTCGCGCAGGATCGTACCCGAACCCAGCAGCTGCACGCGCGGCTCGTTCTTCTTCGCCTTGCCGGCGTCCTTGAAGAGGTACATGCCCTTGACGATGCCTTCCTCGCTGCCCTTGGGCAGATCGGGGTGGGCATAGTTCTCGTTCATCACCGTGATGTAGTAGTAGACGTCTTCCTGCTCCTGCATCATGCGGCGGGTGCCATCCTGGAGGATGACGGCCAGCTCGTAGGAGAAGGTCGGGTCGTACGAAACCACGTTGGGAATGGCACCCGAGAGCAGGTGCGAGTGACCGTCTTCGTGCTGCAGGCCTTCGCCGTTGAGCGTGGTGCGGCCCGAGGTGCCACCGATGAGGAAGCCGCGCGCGCGCATGTCGCCGGCGGCCCAGCACAGGTCGCCGATGCGCTGGAATCCGAACATCGAGTAGTAGATGAAGAACGGCAGCATCGGCACGTTGCTGACGCTGTAGCTGGTGGCCGCCGCGAGCCAGGCGCTCATGCCGCCGGCCTCGCTGATGCCTTCCTGCAGCACCTGGCCCTTCTGATCCTCGCGGTAGTAGAGCAGCTGGTCGGCGTCCTGCGGGCGGTATTTCTGACCGAACGGAGCGTAGATGCCGATCTGGCGGAACATGCCCTCCATGCCGAAGGTGCGCGCCTCGTCGGCCACGATGGGCACGATGCGCGGGCCGAGCTCCTTGTCGCGGAGCATGAGGTTCATGCCACGGACCAGTGCCATGGTGGTGGAGATCTCGCGATCGCCCGTACCCTTGGTGATCTGCTCGAAGGCCTCGAGCGCGGGCGCCGGGAACGACTGGTCGGCCTTGCGGCGACGCTGCGGCAGCGAACCACCGAGCGCGCGACGGCGCTCGAGCATGTACTGCACTTCTTCCGAGTCCTTGCCCGGGTGGTAGTACGGCACCTCGTCGAGCTTGTCGTCGGGCACCGGGATGTTGAAGCGATCGCGGAAGGCGCGGATCGCGTCGGTGTCCATCTTCTTCTGGTTATGCGCCGGGTTCTGCGATTCGCCGGCCGCGCCCATGCCGTAGCCCTTCACCGTCTTGGCGAGGATCACGGTGGGCATGCCGGTGGTGTTCACCGCCGCGTGGTAGGCCGCGTACACCTTGTGCGGATCGTGACCGCCACGGTTGAGGCGCCAGATGTCGTCGTCGGACATGTTGGCGACCAGCGCGGCGGTTTCCGGGTACTTGCCGAAGAACTTCTCGCGCGTGTACGCGCCGCCGAAGGCCTTGCACGCCTGGTATTCGCCGTCGACCGTTTCCATCATCAGCTGGCGCAGCTTGCCCGTGGTGTCGCGGGCCAGGAGCGGATCCCAGTAGCTGCCCCAGGTGACCTTGATGGCGTTCCAGCCGGCGCCGCGGAACACGCCTTCCAGTTCCTGGATGATCTTGCCGTTGCCGCGCACCGGGCCGTCGAGGCGCTGCAGGTTGCAGTTGATGACGAAGATGAGGTTGTCGAGGCCTTCGCGACCGGCCAGCGAGATGGCGCCGAGCGATTCCGGCTCGTCGGATTCGCCGTCGCCCATGAAGCACCAGATCTTGCGATCGGTCTTCGGCATCAGGCCGCGGTGCTCGAGGTACTTCCAGAACTGCGCCTGGTAGATCGCCTGGATGGGACCCAGGCCCATCGAGACGGTGGGCACCTGCCAGTAGTCCGGCATGAGGTACGGGTGCGGGTAAGACGACAGGCCACGGCCCTTGCCCTCGACTTCCATGCGGAAGAGATCGAGCTGGTCTTCGGTGATGCGGCCTTCGAGGAACGAACGCGCATAGACGCCCGGCGCCGAATGGCCCTGGTGGAACACCAGGTCGCCCGGATGATCGGCCGAGGGTGCGCGCCAGAAATGGTTGAAGCCGACGTCGTACAGCGTGGCCGACGAGGCGAAGCTGGAGATATGGCCGCCGAGGTCACCCGGCTTGCGGTTGGCGCGCACCACGGTAGCCAGCGCGTTCCAGCGGATGAGCGAACGGATGCGCCACTCGATGGCGGCGTCGCCGGGGCTGCGCGCTTCCATGTGCGGCGGGATGGTGTTGACGTATTCCGTCGTCGGCGCGAACGGCAGGTAACCGCCGGCGCGACGGGTGGAGTCGACCATGCGCTCGAGCAGGAAATGCGCGCGCTCGGTGCCGTCGTGGTTGATGACGGCGTTGAGCGACTCGACCCACTCGCGGGTCTCGGTGGGGTCGAGGTCCTGGTTGAGGATATCGTCGATCTGGTCCATGGATGCTCCGGCGGCGCCCAAGGCGCGCTCATGGGGGCTGAAGACACCCGCTGGGGGAGCGGGGAAACCGGCCGATGATACCGCAACCTTCCGGCATACGCGGCCGTACGGCGGTTTGTATCGATAAAAACTGCTATGCCATCGGGTACTGGCCCACTTGCGCGGGTTCGCCGATGCGATCGGCTCCCGCCCCTCCGGTAGGCGGGGCCTTCGCACCTGGCTACCGGAGGGGCGGGAGCCGATCGCATCGGCGAAGGCGGCCGCAAGGCCGCCGCTTTTCAATCACTTACGGAGAGCGCGGAAACTTCGATCCCGCCCGGATCTGGGCCTCGACGCAGGCCACCGAGGTCATGTTCACCACGCGGCGCACCGTGGCCTGCGGGGTGAGGATATGCGCCGGCTTGGACACGCCCATGAGGATGGGCCCGATCACCACGCCGTCGCACAGGGTACGCACCATGTTGTAGGTGATGTTGGCCGCGTCGAGGTTGGGAAAGACGAAGACATTGGCCTTCCCCTCCAGCAGCGAGTTCGGGAAGATCCGCTGGCGCAACTCGGGATTGAGCGCCACGTCGGCCTGCATCTCGCCCTCCACCTCCAGTTTGGGCACGCGCTCGCGGATGAGCTTGAGCGCCTCGCGCATCTTGCGGGAGTTGCGCGTCTCGCGGCTGCCGAAATTGGAGTTGGACAGCAGCGCGATCTTCGGCTGGATGCCGAACAGCTTCAAACGCAGCGAAGCCTGGAGGGTGGCCTCGGCGATCTGTTCGGCACTGGGGTCTTCCTGCACGTAGGTGTCGAGGAAGAAGAACGTGCCCTTCTCCGTCGCCACCGCGGCCATCGCCGAGGCTTCGGCCACGCCGTCGTCCAGGCCGATGATGTCGCGGATGTAGTCGAGCTTGCTCTGGTAGGTGCCCACCAGGCCGCAGATCATCGCGTCGGCTTCGCCGCGCTGGACCATCAGCGCCGCGATCACCGACGGTCGCGAGCGCACCACGGCCTTGGCCGAGGCGGGCGTGACGCCGCGACGCTCCATGATCGAGTGATAGAGGCGCCAGTAATCCTCGAAGCGCGGGTCGGAGTGGATGTTGCACATCTCGAAGTCCACGCCCGGCTTCAGGCGCAGGCCGGCTCGGGCGATGCGCTTCTCGATGACGTCGGGACGACCGACCAGGATCGGTTTGGCCAGGCCCTCGTCGATGACGGTCTGCACGGCGCGCAGCACGGTTTCTTCCTCGCCCTCGGCGTAGACCACGCGCTTGGGATCGGCCTTGGCGCGATCGAACACCGGCTTCATGAGAAGGCCCGTGCGGAAGACGAAACTGGTCAGTTTCTCGACGTAGGCGGGGAAATCCTCGATGGGACGCTCGGCCACGCCCGAATCCATCGCCGCCTGGGCGATCGCCGGCGGCAGCTGGATGAGCAGTCGCGGGTCGAACGGCTGCGGGATCAGGTAATCCGGACCGAAGCTCGGCGGCTTGCCGCCATAGGCGCGCGCGCTCACGTCGGACGACTCGCGGCGGGCCAGCTCGGCGATGGCCTTCACGCACGCCACTTTCATGGCCTCGTTGATCACCGTGGCGCCCACGTCGAGCGCGCCGCGGAACAGGTACGGGAAGCACAGCGCGTTGTTGACCTGGTTCGGGTAGTCCGAACGGCCCGTGGCGATGATGCAGTCCGGACGCACGGCCTTGGCGTCTTCGGGAAGGATCTCGGGGTTGGGGTTGGCCAGCGCGAAGATGATGGGGCGCTCGGCCATCGTGGCGACCATCTCCGGCTTGAGGATGCCGCCGGCCGACAGGCCCAGGAAGATGTCCGCGCCGTCGACGATCTCGGCCAGCGTGCGCTTGTCGGTGTCGCGCGCGTAGCGCTGCTTGTCCGGGTCGAGGTCGGTGCGGCCGGTATGCAGCACGCCATCGCGATCGAAGGCAAGGATGTTCTCCTTCTTCATGCCCAGCGTCACCAGCATGTCGACGCAGGAAATGCCCGCCGCGCCCATGCCGGTGGTGGCGAGCTTCACGTCCTCGATCTTCTTGCCGGTGACGAGCAGCGCGTTGAGCACCGCCGCACCGACGATGATCGCCGTGCCGTGCTGGTCGTCGTGGAAGACGGGGATCTTCATCCGCTCGCGCAGCTTGCGCTCGACGACGAAGCACTCCGGCGCCTTGATGTCCTCGAGGTTGATGCCGCCGAAGGTGGGCTCGAGGCTGGCGATGATGTCGATCAGCTTTTCGGGATCGGTCTCGTCGATCTCGATGTCGAACACGTCGATGCCGGCGAACTTCTGGAACAGCACGCCCTTGCCTTCCATCACCGGCTTGCCGGCCAGCGCGCCGATGTTGCCCAGGCCGAGCACCGCGGTGCCGTTGGAAATCACCGCCACGAGGTTGGAGCGCGCGGTGAGTTCGGCCGCGGCCCTCGGATCGGCCACGATGGCGTCGCAAGCGGCGGCGACCCCGGGCGAGTAGGCCAACGACAGATCGCGCTGGGTGAGCAGCGATGTCGTCGGGGTGACCTTGATTTTGCCCGGACGGGGCAGGCGGTGATATTCGAGGGCGGCTTGCCTCAGTTCCTCGGAGATGGCCATGGGATCCTGTGGACGTAATGGAAAAGGGAGGGCGGCGCTCGCCGCGTGCCAGGAGCGATGGTAGCACCGCGCAGGCCGGCCTCCGGGAACGCGGTGTGATGCATTGCGACACGCTGTGATAGGCAAAACCTACGAAATCGCGCGGGCTCGGACGGACGGTCGCCCGCCGTGCGCATGCGTACGCTGCGATGCCCTTCGCCCGCCCGAGGTCATCCATGCCACTGCTCGCCTTCAGCCTGTCCGCCGCCCTCGCTTCATCGACGCCCGACATGAGCGCCCTGCGCGCCGCCGTCGCCGCGGTACCGAGCGATGGATCGCGCGGCGTCGATGTCGAACTCCCCACGGGCGACGACACCCGCTCACGCTTCCGCCTCGTCGACTCACGCACGCTGCCCGCGGCGTTGATGCGTCGCTATCCCGGCTTGCGCAGCCTTCGCGGCACGGATGCCGCCGGGCGCACGGCGAGGCTGGACCTCTCCACCACCGGTACGTGGCTGAGCGTGCGCGACGCCGTCCACGAGTGGACCGCACAGTGGGGGGACGATGCGCCGACGCCGCCCGATGTCGTCCTGCCGGCGGGCTACGCTCCCGCGCCCGCCACACCGTCAAGGCGCCGGCGCTCCACGTCGACCGGCGAGGTCCGCTACGACTTCCGCATCGCCGTCGCCGCCAGCAGCCGCTACGTGGCGCAGGCCGGCGGCACCGTCGAACGAGGCCTGGCGGCGGTGTCCCACGCCGTCAATCGCGCCAACGAAGTGTTCGAAACCGATCTCGGCGTGCATTTCACCCTCGCCGACCGCAACGATCGGCTCATCCTCACCAGCCCACGGCGCGATCCGTTCGAGACCACCGAACCGGGGCCGGCGGCGGTCGAATTCATCGATCGGCGGATCGGCGCGGATCGCTACGACATAGGCCATGCGCTCACGACCTTCAACGGCGGCCACAGCGAAAGCGGCACGTCGTGCAGCGACGACCGTTCGGCCGACTTCCACGCCATGCACAAGGCCGCCGCATGGAGCGGCCATGCGGCACCGGGTACCGGGAGCTACGCGCAGGATCGTTTCATCCACGTGCTCGGCCTTCAGTTGGGTGCCTGGCCCACCGCGAACGGCTGCATGCGCTCCGGCGAGCGTGCGGTGGAACCGGGCAGCGGCAGCACCGCGATGGGCCATGCGTCGGCGCATTGCGCCAGCGACGCGCAATGGTTCCAGGACGCGGACGATCGCTACTTCCACGCGGTGAGCATCGAGCAGATACGTGCCTCGCTCGCCTCCCGGGGCGGCGCCTGCGCGAAGCGGCGGCTGGGACGCACGGCCTCACCCTGGATCGATCGCGCGTCGATGGCGGAAGAAACGATCGTTCCGGCACGCACGCCATTCTTCCTCGATGCCCACGCCGAGACCATGGATGCGTCCCGCCGACTCACCTACACGTGGGAACAGATGGACGTGGGCCCTCGTCAGAAAGGCACGCTCACCGACGACGGCCTGCGCCCGATCTTCCGCTCCCTTCCCCCGTCGCCGGCGTCACGGCGCGACTTTCCCCGCGCCACCGCGCTGCTCGGGTATGAGCCGGCGGAGCCTGCCGAAACGCTGCCCACGACGAACCGAGTGCTGAACTTCCGGCTGACGGTGCGTGACAACGGCGGCGACGACGCCACCACGTCGAGTGCCGACACGCGCATGCAGGTTGTCGATACCGGTCGGGCGTTCGCCGTGCTCGCACCCTCGACGGTGGCCGTCGCTTCGGCAGGCATGCCGCTGGAGGTGCGCTGGGACGTCGCAGGTACCGATGGCGGGGCCATCGGCTGCGGTGGC
Source organism: Luteibacter aegosomatis (assembly GCF_023078455.1). Lineage (GTDB taxonomy): Bacteria > Pseudomonadota > Gammaproteobacteria > Xanthomonadales > Rhodanobacteraceae > Luteibacter > Luteibacter aegosomatis. Next base: position 4,238,117 of record NZ_CP095740.1, read on the forward strand.
GTGGACATCGAACTCTCGACCGACGGCGGGTTCAGCTGGCCACATGCGCTCGCTCGCAACCAGAACAACGACGGCGCGACCTCCGTCATCCTCCCGACGCTCGCCGGCACGGATCGCGCACGCGTGCGCGTCAGCTGTGCATCGGCGCCATTCTTTGCGGTATCGCCCGGGAATTTCCGCATCATCGGCCGGTGACGCTGCCGCCTCGTCGCATGGGCGGAAACCCTCACCCGCAAGCGACTCCGGAAAATGAAGAACACCTACAGGCCGAGCGAGATTTCCTCGGCTTCCACCCGCGCCATGTGGATGTGGTTCACGAACAGCGAAAAGGCCAGCTTCCCGGCGAGTCCATGCACGTGCTGCATCCACGGCGGAAGATAGCGCGGCGGCGCGATGTCGCCGCTGGTGAAGTGGTCTTCCAGGCTCATGACGTCATGCAACGCCAGCTTGCCCGCGAACAGGTTGCGTAGAAGATCGAGCCGGCGCTGACGCAATGCCCAACGGAAGAAGGTGTGCACGGCGAGCAGGCCGGTCAGGTACACGTTGTCCTTCGCGAATGCCGCGCCGCCGGTGAGCGGCACGCCGCGGAACACGCGCTGGGCGGAGTGGAAGCTGTCCGGCACGTTCTGCCCGCAATCGCGGAAATAGCGGAACACCTCGACGAAATCGGCGCCGTTCAGGGCCATGTCGATGGCGAGGATGCGCAGGCTGATGCGCTTCAGTCGCGAGATGTCGATGGCGCCCGACATCAGCTCGGCGAACACGGCCAGCCCCTCCTGCGTGGCGGTGACGCGCGGCGAGGTGCGCGCCAGGGAGGCCAGCACGGGCTGTTCGCGCCCGTTGAGCGCCGTGAGCGAGTGCACGAACGCTTCGTGGGCGAGTAGCTGATGCCTGTCGTATTCGGTGAAGCGAACCCCGCCGCGCAGCCGGATGCGTGTGGCGCCGGCCGCGGCCTTGGCGGTGAGTTCGGGATCGACCTCCACCGAGATCATGCCGGGCGCGAAGAAAGCGTCCAGCTCACGGGCCATGTCCCGCTGGAGTACTTCGGCCGGAATGTTGCCCGCGGCATCCTCGGTCTCGAGGTCGGCACCCAGCTCGTCGGCCAGGTCGACGAAATAGCGCGCCGCATCGAGATTGCTCCGGCTGCTGCCCGGAATGGCGTCGCCCGGGCGGCCGTAGAGCAGGATCGAGGCGTCGGTGACACCGCTGGTGCCCGCCGCATCGAGCATGCGCGCCGCGATGCGCCAGGATTCGGCGGTGCGGCGCAGGTAGTCGGCGATGGGGTGGTTTTCGCTGGCCTCGGCCTCGATGGCCTCCAGTTCGGCCCGGGTCTGATCCAGGTCGGGCGGCTGGTACCGGATCTCGGGGATCGACAGCCGCCCCGCCCCGAATTCGGCGATGAGCCGCTCTTCCACCGACGCCGGCCACGAGATCGTGGGCAGGACGCGGATATGACGCACCGCCGCCAGCAGCCGTTGATCGAGGGCCGCGTAGCGGCGCATGTCGGCGGAGAGAACGCGGGGATCGGCCTTGGCGTGCATGGGGCGGGAGTATATCCCGTCCGTCGGCAACCCCATTCGCGGACAGGGTCCGCGATTCCATATGGCGGGAACGCCCGGTCAGCGCGACGAGATGTACTTCTCGCGCCGGATGTGCTGAACGGCCAGCCCATGTTCCTTCAGGGCCGCGAAGGCCGCGTCGACCATGTTCGGGTTGCCGCACAGGTAGGCGATGTCCTTGTCGGCGGCCGGCTCCAGCTCGGCCAGCATGTCCTGGACATAGCCCAGGCGATCGTGCGGCCGGGGGTTGGGACGGGCGCCACGGCTGAAGCAGGGATGGAAATCGAACCCCTCGTGCTTGCGCGCGAACGCGTCGAACTCCTCGCCATAGAGCAGTTCGCTCTCGTTACGGGCGCCGTAGAGCAGTACGAAACGGCAGCCGCGACGGGCGATGAGGGCCTCGATCTGCGGCAGCATGGCCCGGTAGGGCGTCACGCCCGTGCCGGTGGCGATGAGGATGTAACGCTGGTTCTGGTCGCCGTCCATGAGGCAGAACCGGCCATACGGGCCGCTGGCGTCGATGGTCTGGCCCTCTTCCAGATCGCCCAGCAGCTTGGTGGCCGCCCCGCCTTCGACGTAGCTCACGGCGATCTCGACGCGCTGGACCGGCCCGGAGCCGTCGCCCACCGTGGCCACGGAATAGCTCCGCTTGGTCGGCTTGCCGTCGTCGTAATGGAAGTGCACCTGGAGGAACTGGCCCGGCACGAAGGCCAGGGACTGGCCATCCGTGCGCTCGAAGGACAGGTGGCGCACCGAGGGGGCGAGCATGAAACTGTCGGCGAGGCGCAGCTGGAATTGTTCGGCCATGGAAAGTCTCTGTTGACGAGCGGGCACTGGGGGGCCCGGCAAAGCCCGGTATAATAGGCGTCTTGTCATCCCGGCGCAGCCCATGACCACTCCCGCACTCCAAGTCACCGACCTCCGCAAGACCTACGGCAACGGCGTCGAGGCCCTCAAGGGCATCTCGCTCACCGTCCAGCCGGGCGATTTCTTCGCCCTGCTGGGGCCCAACGGCGCGGGCAAGTCCACCCTGATCGGCATCCTCTCCTCGCTGGTGAACGCCAGCGCGGGCGACGCCGAGATCTTCGGCGTCTCGATCCACAAGCGCCGCAGCGACGCGATGCGCCTGATCGGCCTCGTGCCGCAGGAAATCAACTTCAACCAGTTCGAAAAACCCTTCGACATCTGCGTGAACCAGGCCGGCTTCTACGGCATCGGTCGCGCCGAGGCCATGGAGCGCGCCGAGACGTACCTGAAGGAACTGCGCCTGTGGGACAAGGCGCACCACCAGGCGCGCATGCTCTCCGGCGGCATGAAGCGCCGCCTCATGATCGCCCGCGCGATGATGAACGAGCCGAAGCTGCTGATCCTCGACGAGCCCACCGCGGGCGTCGACATCGAGATCCGCCGGTCCATGTGGCAGTTCGTCAGCGGCATCAACGCCGCGGGCACCACGGTGATCCTCACCACGCATTACCTCGAGGAAGCCGAGCAGCTCTGCCGCAACATCGCCATCATCGACCAGGGCCGCATCGTGCAGAACACCACGATGAAGAGCCTGCTCGCCACGCTCGACGTCGAGACCTTCGTGCTCGACGTGTCCAACGTTCCCGCCGGCCTGCCCTCGCTTCCGGGCGTGACGCTGCGCGTGCTCGACGACCACACCCTCGAGGCGGAAATGTCCCGCGCGCACGACCTCAATTCGCTCTTCGCCGCACTGTCCTCGCACGGCGTCACCGTCACCTCCATGCGCAACAAGGCCAACCGCCTGGAAGAACTCTTCGTCCGCCTGGTCGAGCACGGCCGGGAGAACGCGGCATGAGCAACCACCTGATTCCCCTGGGCACCATCGTCCGCCGCGAAATCATGCGCATCCTGCGCATCTGGACGCAGACGCTGATCCCGCCCGCCATCACGATGACGCTCTACTTCGTCATCTTCGGCAAGCTGATCGGCAGCCGCATCGGCCAGATGCACGGTTTCACCTACATGCAGTACATCGTGCCGGGCCTGGTCATGATGAGCATCATCACGAACAGCTACGGCAATATCTCCTCGTCGTTCTTCGGCGCCAAGTTCGGCCGTTTCGTCGAGGAGATGTTGGTGTCGCCCATGCCCAACTGGGTGATCCTGCTGGGCTACGTCACCGGCGCGGTCGTGCGCGGCGTCATCGTGGGTGCCCTGGTGCTGGTCATCGCGCTGTTCTTCACCGACCTGCACGTCTCCCATCCGCTCATCACGTTCTTCTCGGTGCTGCTCGGCGCGACGGTGTTCTCGTTGGCCGGCTTCGTCAACGCGGTGTTCGCCAAGAAGTTCGACGACATCGCGCTGGTGCCCACCTTCGTGCTCACCCCGCTCACCTATCTCGGCGGCGTGTTCTACTCGGTCGACCTGCTCGGCGAGCCGTGGCGCAGCATCTCGATGGTCAATCCCATCCTGTACATGGTCAACGCCTTCCGCTTCGGCGTGCTCGGCGTAAGCGACGTGCCCATCGTCACGGCCTTCGTCGTGATGCTGGTCTTCGTGGTCGGCCTGTCGGCCGTGGGGCTGCACCTGCTCAAGCGCGGCGTCGGCCTGCGCTCCTGATCGATGCGGGTCAACAAGTACATCTCCGAATCCGGCCTCTGCTCGCGACGCGAGGCCGACGAGCTGCTGGTCGCCGGGCGCGTCACCATCAACGACGAGACCGTCGGCATGGGCGCCAAGGCGCTCGAGGGCGACGTGGTGAAGGTCGACGGCGAGGTCGTCGTCGCCCGCACCATGGCGCCCGAATCGTCGAAGAGTCGCGGCGTGTACATCGCGCTGAACAAACCCGTGGGCATCACCTGCACCACCGACACCACGGTCGACGGCAACATCGTCGACTTCGTCGACCATCCGCAGCGCATCTTCCCCATCGGCCGCCTCGACAAGGATTCCGAGGGACTCATCCTGCTCACCAGCAACGGCGATATCGTCAACGAGATCCTGCGCGCCGAGAATCACCATGAGAAGGAATACCTCGTGGCGGTGAACAAGCCGGTGACGGAGGAATTCCTCGCCGGCATGGCGCGCGGCGTACGCGTACACGGACAGATGACCAAGCCCTGCAAGGTGCGCAAGATCGCCAAGTTCGGCTTCGCGATCATCCTCACCCAGGGCCTCAACCGGCAGATCCGCCTCATGGCGGCCGCCTTCGGCTATCGCGTGACGCAGTTGCGCCGGGTACGCATCATCAACGTGAAGCTGGGCCACCTGAAGCCCGGCCAGTGGCGCAACCTCACCGAGGCCGAGTTGAAGGGATTGCTGCCTTCGCGCACGCGCTGGTAAGCATCCGCGTCACCCTCGGTCGCACGCCGATGGATTTCCGACGAACGCGCCTTCGAGCCCGATCGTTCGTTCCCGACAGCGGGATCCAGGCAATCCCCGCACACTGATCGCACCGGGCGTCATGCCTGGCTGGCGATCGCATCGCAGCCGCACGTGACGCACCGGTCGTTCGTCACCTCGCATGGATGCCGCGATGCTCTTGCAATCACTGTTCACCCTTCTTTCGACGTCGTCGACGTTGACCGGCCAGCCCATGGTCACACCCCCGGAGGACGCCTACCGGGCCATGGCCGAGGCTCGCGTACCCACGTCACCTCCCTCACCCGACGATGAGGACGCCAACGACTCGTCGCCCTACGACGACTTCCTCGCCGGATCGAAGCAGGTGCTGGGCGAACTCCTTGCCCAACCCGGATCCCCCTATAGCCCCCTGCTGGCCAGCCCGGCGTGGTCGCGCGAGGCATGGTGGCAACGCACCGCCGAACGCATCGCCCCGGGGGAATCGTCGCTCGCCAAACCCCTCGCCGCACTCCAGCACCAGGTCGGCGCGACCAAGGCACGCCCTGGCCACGACGTGGCCGTCACGCCGGAGAGCCAACGACGCTACAAAGGCCGGCAAGCGGCAGCCAACGCCATCAAGGCGGGGGTCGACGCGGACATCTTCGAACGCGCGCTTCGACGGCATCCCCGTCGCCTGACCGAGGCCGCCGCCGAAGCCGTCGCGATCCAGATCGTCCGCGACCGCGCGGCGACCACCGCCGTCGCCCACCACGCCGCCATGAACATTCGTGCCGACGTGGTCGACCACTATCTCGACAGGAACACCTCGCGCTTCTCGCTCGAGGACGAGCGTTACGCCGGAGAACTCCTTCGCCACGCCGTCCTCACCGGGCGGCCCACCTTCAACGAACGCGGTGAGCGGCAGATCCCGGCCGCGTTCCGCGTCGCACGCGTAGCCGCCGCCTATGCCGACCGCCGGGGCTACGCGAAGCCCGGCGGGTACTGTCACGGCGACGCACCTGCCTGGAAACCTCTTTCCGCCAGCGCCCGGCCACTCACCTACCGGCCCCTGTGCTTCGTGGCAGCGACGGATCGTGCCGTCTACGAGTGGTACCTGCAAAAAGCCCGCTTCGAAGCCGTCGAGGCGCTACCGGACGGGAACGTTCTGCCGGAACACCGTCGAAACGAGGTGAGGCGGACACCATGACGATGACGGTGCAGCGTTTTTCCCTCGGCTTTCTCTGTCTACTCGCCAGTCCCGTATTCGGGGGCACGATCCGCCTCGAGCCGGGCGGCGGCGCATACGTCGATCAGTTGGCGGAAGAGGCCAGGATCTACACCGACGCCCTCCATTCCCGCCTCGCTCGCGCCGACGCTGCCGACGTCCGGTCGAACGGTGCCGCCCTGGGTGAATTCCGCCGACAGGCGAACAACTACACGATCTCGCGCTTCGAATACACGTACGAGGCGGACGGCGTACAGCGAACGATCGTGATCCATGGACGAAGCGGCAAGCCACTCGACACCACGCTCAACATGGGTCGCAGCAAGATCCTCTCGCGCAAATCGTCCAGCACAGGGTCGTCCGACCTGTCCGACGGTGGAACGTCGACATCGGGCTCGTCGTATGAGGTCACCGAATCGGAAGTCGCGAAAGACGTGAACGACGCGACGTTCTATCCCGCCGACGACTCGCCTATGGCCCCCGTCCGTCATGTTCGCGCGACCTTCGTCCGCCACGGCGATTCCGACTTCGAGGCCACGCCTGGCAACGCCATCAAAGCCAACGACGCGGAGTTGAAGAGCCTGCGTTACCTCGACAGGGAAATACGCGTCGGCGCGTTGCCGCGCGGCGGGCGGCTCACCGGCATCGTCAGCAAGGCGCCTTGCGTCTCCTGCAGCGAAAACATCGGTCTGTTCGCGGAAGAGCACGACGTGAACGGAACCATCCGCTTTCTCGTCGATCCCGCGTCCGAGGCCGCCTCCGGATCATCGGATCTCGTCACGCACAGCCGCGAAGCCTCCGATGCGCTACGCAAGATCCGAACCGACTACAGCAAGCAAGCCCTGAGCAAGGACATCTCATGGTCGGCCCGACCGGTCCGCTGGCACGCGGAACCGTCTCCACCGGTCGACGCTCCCGCATCGATTCTCCCAAAGGAACTGTGTGAATGATCATTCCATCGCTTCACCCACTGCACCGCTGCCTGATTACCGGCCTGTGCATCGTCGCACCCTCCATGGCCATGGCGGCAAAACCCGGGCCCGACGTGCTCTCCCTCTACAAGGAACACCAGGAAGCCCGGCTCGACGATACGCCGACACGTGGCATCGACCCCGCGAGCCTGCTCGTCCGGCCCGATTCGCCTTACAGCGACATCGCTCACCAGCCTGATTTCACCAACACCAGCGCATGGGGAGCCGTACTGGGCGACTTGCCGTCCTCGATCGGATACGACGACGCGGTCGACATCGTACGCTGGGACCTGGGCACGACCCGGGCTCGCCCGGAAGTGGACGTCCCGGTCAGCCGCACCGTTCGTCTCGCGAACGGAAGGCGCCTGGACCCGTTCATCGAAGCCAGCCTGGTCAAGGCGAACGTGGACGCGGACATCTTCACGCGGATCATCGACATCACCGGCTACCGGCACTCCACGAAGGCCGCAGGCTACGCCGTCGCCATGCAGATCCTGCGCAACCAGATGAAGGCGTTTCCCCGCGAGCGCTGGGGAGAACTGGGTATCGAGGGCGAGGTCCACGAACGCGTGATGAGCGGAACGTCCCTGCGGCACCTCACCTCCTACGACCTGCACTATCTCTCGCTCCTGCTCCAGCATCGGTTGATCCATCGACCATTCGGCGCCGCCACGGCGACGGGCCAACGTGAATTGCCTGCCGCTTATCGCGTAGCCCGTGTCGCCGCCGCGTACCGGGATATGGAGGGATACCTTTCCTACCCCTGCAACCCGGATGCCACCCCGCGCGAAGGCCGCGCAGGCCGAGGCGAAGGAGACGACCGTCCGCTGTGTTTCGTCGCCGCCACGGACCGGGCGGTCTATCGCTGGTATCTGCGCGAGGCCGATGAGCAGACCCATCCCATCCCCAGTGAACCCGAACAGAGCGGCCTCGCCCGCATGCTCGCCGCGGCGGCCCTGTTCATGCCGCTCCTCGACGTGGCGGCCATCGCCGAGGTGGCCGAAGTCGCCGCGGCGGACGAAGTGGCGGCCGGGGAAGCGACGGCCGAAGCCGCTTCGGCCGAGGAAGGCATCGATGAGGCCGTGGAACGCGTTTCTCCGCTCACCTGCCCTCTCGAGGCCTGACGTCCCATGACATACCGCTATCTCACCCTCATGCTCCTGATGGCCGTCGGTGCGCGCACCACGAACGCCATGGCGGGAACCGTCTCGCTCGAGCGCACGGTATTGGACGAAGGTAACGTCGTGGCCCTGCTGGAATCCACCAGCCAGTATCACGTCGATGCCATGCGCGAAGTCGTCATGGGCCGGCATCCGTCGGGCCACCACCTCAGCCGCTGGGAGTCGCTCGAGGTCGCCATGCGCGACGCCCCCGTAGCGCGGATGGAATACCGATACGAACTGGATGGCATACCGCAGACGCGCGTCTATCACGCGTTTGCCGGCCAACCCTTGAGTGCCACCGCCGATGCGATCTTCACCGGCGAAAGCCCGGTTTCCACGCCTCCGCTGATGGATTCGGGTGACTTCACCGGCGAAAGCCCCGAGCCCGGTCCATCGAACAGATCCGTCATCCATGGCCTGGATCTGATCGACGAGCAGGACGATATCTATTTCGCGGATCTGCCCGAAGGTAACGTTCGGGCACGCGTACTTCCGCCGGAAGGCTCCGTACTGACGCCCTTCGATGTCGAAGGCGCTCAGGGCGCGCTCGATGCCGAGTTCAAGGCCATGCGCGCCATCGAGCGGGATATCGCGGAAGGGCTTGTCCCCCGAGGCGGCCGCATCGTCGGGATGATCGGCGGAAGCGCCTGCGCCTCGTGCCAGCACGTCATGGAACGCATGGCGGAAACGTACGATGTGGACATACGCGTCACCCAGGTGTTCGGCAACCTGCCGCCATCCAGGCAACGGGCGCTCATCGCCAGCGGCGGCGCCCGTTTCAAGGGCCCGCTGCTGGTCGATTCACAAAGCGGTCGCCCCATCCTCGCCAAGGACGTGCTGGCCGAGTCCCGCCAGGCACAGGTCCGCCAGGCGCTGACGCCTCGTGCCATGGAAAGCGCCAGGCACACGCCTTGGATACGCCGGTCATTCCGCCTCGGGCCACACCCGAAGGAAACCGGGCGAACCGGAGATGGTTCGGCACGTTCGTCGAGACACCCTTCCGGAGACACGGAGCAGCACATTTCACGCGAGTGTTGATCGACACGAGGGGCGGCCAAAGCCGCCTCTCGCCTTACTCCTGCGTCGATCGATCCGGTGGCGGGCGCCGTATTCGGCGGACGTACCCCCGTGTGGGAACGGCGCATTTCAGCGTCGGTCCTTCTCACGAAAAAGAAGGTATGCCCGATGCGATCCGTCGGTCGACACCCTCACGGGATCGTCTCATGTCCCCCTTGGCTTCGCCCGGTGGGTCGCCGTGGCCGTCCATGGATCGTCCGGCCAGGGATGCTTGGGATAGCGGCCCTTGAGTTCCTTCTTCACTTCGGGGTACGTGCGATTCCAGAAACCGGCGAGGTCCTGGGTGACCTGGATGGGACGGCCTGCGGGCGACAGCAGGTGCAGCATCACCGGCACGCGTCCGTTGCCGACGCGCGGCGTGTCGGCCAGGCCGAACAGTTCCTGGAGTTTTACCGCCAGCACGGGTGGCGCCGCCGGGTCGTCGTCACGCGCGCCGTAGTCGAGTCGCCGGCTCATGCCGCTGGGCACGACGAGTTCTTCCGGCGCATGCGCGTCGATGGCGCGCCGCTGGTCGTAGTCGAACATCGAGGACAACGCCTCGGACAGTTCCGACGCCTGCAGCGCTTCCAGGCGTCGTTTGCCGGACAGATACGGCGAAAGCCAGTCGTCGAGCGTGCGTAACAACGCTTCGTCGCCCACGTCGGGAAGACCCAGTTCGGGCGACCAGACGCGCACCGCGTTCACGCGGGTGCGCAGGCGCCTCGCGTGCTCGCTCCAGGGCAGGCTGTCCACGCCACGACCTCGGATCGCGGCCAGCAAGGTGGGCACCGCATCGTCGGCGCCGACCGGCACGGCCTTGCGCGAGATCACCAGCGCATCGAAGCGGCGCTCCTCGAAGGCCTCGGCGATCTGCCTGGCATCGTCCCAGCGCAGCACGCGCTCGGTGACGAAACGGTCGGCATGATCGCGCTCCAGCACGTCGGGATCGAAGGGCGCCGCGGCAAAGATGAGGCTGTCGCGCGCATCCAGGCGCAGGTCGAGCACCACCAGCCACGGTTCGCCATGCAAGGCGCTCGCGTCATGCAGGCGCGCACCCCGCCCATTGGCGAGAAGGTAGCGCGACGGTTGCGCATCGTCGCGACGTCCCACGCGATCGGGAAACGCATGCACGAGGAGATCGCCGATGGCATGGCTGTCCGGGACGCCGCTCGCGGGACTGCGCACGTCGAGACGGCGACGCCATCCGGCGGACGCCTTCTCGATGGCGGCGAGCGCACCGGCATCCGCCGAACCGCCACGCGCGGCTCGCGCGCCGCCGTCGCGCCAGAGATGCAGGGCATGCAGGCGCTGGCGAAAATCGTCGTTACGAGCAGCCTCGCCTCGCAACGGCGAACGCGCCTCGGCCAGCGCGAGAAGGTCGGCGACGAGCGCACGGTGGGACATGGGAGCCCGCAATGCGGCGGCCGCCAGGCGTGGCGTGGCGCCGAGGGCCAGCATTCGGCGCCCCAGGGCCGTAATTCCGTCGGCATCGTCGAGCGCGCCGAGGCGGCGAAGCAGGTCACGCGCCTGGCCCATGGCGCCGGCGGGCGGCGCATCGAGCCAGGGCAGATCGTCGCTTCCCCAACCGGCGAGTTCGAGCGCCAGGCCCGACAGTTCCGCCTGTTCGATCTCGGCGGTACGTGATGCGTCTAGGCGCCGGCTTTCCGGCCAGAGGCGATAGGCTCGGCCGGGCGACACGCGTCCCGCGCGACCGGCGCGCTGGTCGGCGGAGGCCTGCGATATGGACACGGTCTCCAAACGAGTGAAACCCGACGGTGGATCGAATCTCGGCTCGCGGGCCTGCCCGCTGTCGACCACCGCGCGTATGCCCGGCAAGGTGACGCTGGATTCGGCGACGTTGGTGGCGAGTATCACGCGACGCATGCCAGGGTCGGCCGGCGTGAGCGCCAGTTGCTGTTCGGCGAGCGAAAGCTCGCCATGCAGCGCCACGACCTCGACCTCGTCGCCCAGGCGTTCGAGCATGCCCCTTACGCGCTCGATCTCGCGGCGCCCCGGCAGGAAGGCGAGCACGTCGCCTTCGTTTTCGCGCAAGGCTTGGGCCACGATGCGAGCGAGGTGCTGTTCGACCGTCTCCTGCGGCCTCCCCGGCGGATGGACCATCTCCACCGGAAAGCTTCGGCCCGGGCTGGTCAGGCGTGGCGCGCGCAGCCATTGCGCGATCCGTTCGCCGTCCAGCGTGGCCGACATCACCACCAGCCGCAGCTCCGGTCGCAGGCTCGCCTGTACGTCCAGCGCCAGCGCGGCACCGAGGTCGCCGGGAAGATGCCGTTCGTGGAATTCGTCGAAGAGAATCGCGCCGATACCGTCGAGCGAGGGATCGTCCTGGATCATGCGCCCGAGAATGCCCTCGGTGACCACCTCGATGCGCGTGCGCGGACCGACGCGCGATTCGAAGCGGATGCGGTAACCGACCGTTTCGCCCACTTCCTCGCCGAGTTGGCGCGCCATGAAGGCGGCCGCGGCGCGCGCGGCGATGCGGCGAGGCTCGAGCAGCACGATACGCCCTCCCGCCAACCAGGGCGCATCGAGCAAGGCCAGGGGTACCTGGGTGGTCTTGCCGGCGCCGGGTGGGGCCTCGAGAACGAGCCGCGGGTGCTCGGTCAGGGACGCGAGCAGTTCGGGAAGCAGCGGGGTGATGGGGAAGACGGGTTGCATGCGGAGGTAATGGTACGCAAGCTCGTAAAGCCTCGCATGGCTGCCTTCGCATAAGCGTCCGTTTCTAGCCTCGCGTCTCGCCAGCGACGGGCTTGTCGAACGGCCGCAACGACCGGAACGCCCGCCGGTAATCGTCGGACACCCGCTTCGCATCCTCGCCGTTGGCGATCACCCGTGGCGTGATGAGCACGAGCAGTTCGGTGCGAACACCCTCCTTCGCCCGCTCGCCGAACAGCCCGCCGATGAGGGGAATGCGCGAAAGGCCCGGCACGCCGCCCCGCTGGGTGGCGTCGAGTTCACGGATCAGCCCGCCCAGCAGCACCGTCTGCCCGCTCTGCACCGCGACCTGGGTGTTGAGCATGCGCTTGACGATGGGCACGTTGCCGCCGGTGCCGTCGGGGTCGGCACGGCTGACCTCCTGCACGACGTCGAGATAGACGAGGCCGCCGGGATTCACGCGTGGGCGTACTTCGAGAATGACGCCGGTGTCCTTGTATTCGACCTGGCCGACTTGATTTCCGCTGCCGACCTGGGTGTTGACGAAGGTCTGCGTCACCGGAATCTGATCGCCGACCTGGATCTTCGCCTTGCGGTTGTTCACGACCACCAGCGACGGCGCGGAAAGAATCTTGGTGTTCGTGTCGCGTTCCATGGCGCGCAGCGCCACTTGCAGTTCGGCATTGACGAACGAGTAGAAAAGCGTGTCGGGGCGCAGGCTGTCGGCCGTCGCCTGGCCCAGCGCCCAACGTTGGCGGTTGCCGGGTTGCGCGACGGCGCCGTCGCCTCCGGCCAATCCCTCGAGGTACCACTGCACCCCGAAACGGAAGTTGTCGCGCAAGGTGACCTCGAGGATGCGTGTCTCGATCTGCACCTGCAGCGGCACGGCATCGAGACGCTCGATGGCCTCGCGCACCTGCGCCCATTGGGCCGGCCGCGCATGCACCATCAGCTGGTTGTTGGCGTCCACCGCCGTGACGCGAATGCCCTGCTCCGACGGGCCCGACGCGGAAACGGAAGGTGACGGTGTCGGTGCGCTCGATTCGAAGAACGAAGGATCGCTGTCGCCCCCATCGTTCACCTCGTCGAAGCCGCCCGCCCCCTTGGTTTTTCCTCCCGTCAGCGTACCGGCGCTGAGTCCCGGTGCCACCGTCGAGCCGCCCACGTCGCCGGCCACGGCGGCACCGAAGACGTTGCCGACGTAGCGCGCGAGGTCGGACGCGAGGAGGTTGCGCACGTCGTAGACGAACAGGCGCGGCTCGTTGCCGCCACCGCGATCGATGCGCCCGATCCACTCGCCGACCTGATCGAGCAGGTCGGCTCGCATGGCGATGGCGACGATGGCATGCGTGCGCTCGATGGGAAGGAAACGCACCAGCCCGGCCACCGGTGCCCCACCCTGCGCGCCGAACACCGACTCGAGCGCCTGGATCATCTCGCCGACGGCGGCGTGTTCCAGGCTGAAGACGCCGACGGACATCCCCGCCACCCAGTCGACGTCGAACGTATCGATGGTTTCGCCGTAGTTCGCCAGCTGGGCCGGCGTGCCGGCCAATACGAGCACGTTGCGGGCGGGGTCGGCGAGCAGCATCGCGTCCTGCGTGACGAACGGTTGCAGCAATCGCACCATTTCCGATGCCGCGACGTGGCGCAGCGGATACAGCCGCGCCCCCATGCCCGCCCGCGGCGCACCCGCCGCCAAGCGTGGAACGGCCTGTCCGGCGATGGCCTGCGAGGATGGCATCACGTCGTAGCGACTCCCGGTTTTCACCAAGGCATTGCCCGTCCAGGAGAGCAGGGTCTCGAGAATGGGCAAGGCTTCGTCCTTGCGCACCGGTTTGGCGGTGGAGAACGACACCGATCCGCGCACGCCGGGCGCGATCGCATAGTTGAGATCAAGCAGGTCGCCAAGCATGGCCTTGACCACCGCCTCGACCGGCTGGTTCTCGAAGTTGAGCGTGACGCCGGCGTCGCCGCTCACGGCGTCGCGCGGCTTGCCCAGTGCATGGGGATGAATGAAACGGCCGCTGCCACGCAGAATGTGTCCCGTGGCGCGATCTGCCCTGTCGTCCGCAGGCGGCGCGGCGTCGGCAAGGGGAAGCTGGCCGGGAACGGGGTCTCCGGTGCCGATCAGGGCCTCGCGTTCAAGCGAGCCCGGCTCGCGTGCCGGTGGCATCGGCGCGCAGGCGGCCGCGAGCATGGCCGCGAAGACGGCCACGCCGAATATGCGTCGTTGCATGAGTCGCTCCTTGTTGTCTTCCTTGACGGCGCGGGCGGCGCCGTTACCTCGATTGCGTGTTCTGCTGTTGCTGTTGCTGTTGCTCGATGCGTCGCCGCTGCACCGCTGCCTTGAGCGCCTCGATACGGGCCTGTTGCAGGGCCTGATCGTCCTGCCGTGGCGGGGCTTGGCGCGTGGCGGCCGACGCGGGCTGCGGCGGCACCGGACCGGCGATGCCGGAACTGGCCGGATGCTGTTCGATGTGGATGCCGTTACCCATCTGGGAGGGACGGGATGAGGGCGGCTGAGGCTGTCCGGGTGGCATGGGCGCGCCGTTCTTCGGGCCGTTGGCCAGCGGATCGGGGGCCGCCACCTTGAGGGTGAGCTCCCGCCTCTCGCCGCCGTTGTCGAACACGGCGCTTCGCGGTGTGAGTGAGGCGAGCGTCCAATGCCCGTCGCCGAGCGCCGAGCCTTCCTTTACCCGTACCGTAGGCGTGGTGGCATCCTTGCCGGTATCGCGCAGCAGGGCCATTCGCAGGCCCGACGTCATGATGATGCCGGTCAGTTCGAGGTCGCCGATGTTGCTCGACGAATCGTCACCGCCCGTGGCGGCGACGGGCTTGCGATCGGCCATGAACAGCGGGCGCTGCCAGACTTCGGCGAAATCGGTGATGGGGGTCGGTTTCGGCATCGCCGCCGCGCGCGTCTGCGGCAACGGTTCGGGAGGCGAAGGATCGTCCCACTGGATGCCACGCCCGACGCCCATCGCGAACGTGGCGCACACGGCCGCCAACGCGAGGGCGATACCGCCGAGGACCGGCGTGAGGCGACGCTGACCGGCCGCGTTCACGACGCCGCCTTCGCCGCGTGCGCGGCATGGATGTAACCGGACACGGTGAATTGCACTTCCATCGGCGCGGCCGCGCCGTTACGTGCGGCCACGGGATTGCGGTAGATGCTGAAGTCTTCGATGAAGAGATAGGGTGCCGCTTCCTCGATGTCGTGCAGCACGGCCGTCATCGGCTGCATCTGGCAACGCAGGCTGATGTTCACGGTGACCTTGCGGTAAGGCTCGCCCGCTTTCTCCTGGCTCGGTACCGGCATCTTCTGGACTACGTCGCAGGCGCCGTCTTCGTGATGCGCGGCCGCGACATCGACGATGCGTTGCATCAGGCCGGCGGCGGCGGCATTGGTGTCGTCCCCTTGCAGGAAGGCGTCGCTGCGCGTCTGGCCCTGTTCGAGGGAAGCCAGGCGCTTTTCCAGTTGCGGACGTTCGGCGATGGCGGCGGCGAAGCGGCGCTGCGAGTCGCGCAGGTCGCTCATTTCGTCGGCCATGGCCAGCTGCGGCGCCACGAACCACCAGTGGATCAATGCGAAGTAGGCGACGACCACCGCGACCAGGAGAAGCAGGATCGCCGCGACGCGGGATTCATTTGGCTTCATGCGCACCGGCGTTCTCCTTGGTCTTGGATGCGGGCACGGCGGTGACGGGCGATACCTTCGCCGGCGCGGTACCCGCCGCCGCGGTCCCTGCGGTCGACGCCGGGGCCGGCTGCGCGTGCGGATGGGGGGTTACCGTGCCCGGCTTGGGCGTCAGCGCCTTGGCCTGCATGTAGAAGCGTTCCTTGCCCGAGGTGGGATCGCTCTGGATGGTGCCCTGGAAGCTCGGTTCGCCGATGTAGGCGGCGCCTTTCATGGCGTCGATCAGGCGCGCCGCCTGGGGACTCTGGCCCTGGAAACCGATCTGCCCGCTGGCGTTGACCGTGAAGCGCTCCAGCCAGGTGTCGTCGGACAGGCGCTGGGTGAGCTCGGACAGCACGGGGAGGATCGCCGGCGATTCGGCTTTCCGCTTGGCGAGGAAACCGGAGGCACCCGCGCTTTCGGTCAGCCGCTGGCGCAAGACCTTGACCTTCTGCGCGTCGGAGCGAAGCGATTCGACCTGCGCGCGCATGTCTTCGAGGGCGGCGGTGCGATTGTGCAGCCAACCGGCCATGGCACCGAAGAGCAGGAGCACGATGACCGCCAGCAGGGCCGCGTTGAGGCGCGCGCGGCGATCGACCCGGCGCGGCACGCGGGCGGGCGGCAGGAGGTCGATGCCGGCGAGGCCATAACCCTGCGGCACGTCGACCCGGTCGGGCGACACGCCGAGCGCGGCCAGTTCGTCGAGCTGGGCGTCCAGTGCCTGACGCGGCGTGGCCGAAAGTTCGGCGACGAAGCGGCCGTCCGGCGCCGGCTCGCCCAGGTCGCGCACGCCGAAATGGATGTCTTCCGCGCGAAAAGGCGTCTGTCGGTCGAGGTCGAAGCCGACCACCTGACGAAGATTGTCGCGAGCGGCCACCGGCAGCACCAGGCGCCGACGCAGCACGCTGCCCGGCGGCAACAGCAGGGCGACGCGGCGGTCGGCGGGATCGGCCTCGGACAACGCGCGGGCCAGCGCCGCGGCGCGATGCTCGACGCCGTCGATGTCGTCGGCCGTGGCCAGGGCGAGGGAATCGCCCACGCGGCGCAACTGCCAGGCATCGCCCTGACGCTCAATCACGTACCAGCGCTTGCCGCCGGCGAAGGCCTGACGCCAGCGCACCGGCACCAGTGCCGACAATTCGCCGCCCCACCAGCGCAGGAAGCCCGGCAACGCGCTGCCTCGCCAGGCGCGGCGCAAGCGGTCGAGCTGCAGTTGGGAGGCGTCCTGCAAAGCGGTCATTCAGCGTCTCCTTCGCGCCAACGCAAAACGGCGTAGGGCTGGTTGCCCGATCTTATCCCACGTAATCGGATCGTCGATGTCAGTGAACTGCGCGTCCCATCGTCAAGGATGGCCTCCGCACGTATCGTGTGCGTGACACCATTACCTCCCGACGCGAGCGAACCCTGGGACTGCTGACGCTGCGCCAGGATGGCCTGGGCGCCGTTGTCGCCCAGGCCGGGGATGGCGGCCAGGGCAAGCGGCTGCGCATGTTCGGTATTGGGCCGCTCCCGTCCCGACCAGATGGTGAGGACCGGCTCCACCTTCGCCCACAGCGCCGGGTCCATGCCCAGCACCATGCGCGCCTCCTCGACCGTGGCGAACGGGGCGTTGCGCGGACCATAGCCGAGACCGGCCGCTTCGTATTGCGCTTTTTTCGCACCGTTGGGCGAAGCCGCGTCGCCGGGGCGGCGCCAGTCCTGGATGGCGGCCGCCACATGCCGCGCGGCATCGTCGTTGGCGCCCGCCGCCTTGAACAGGCCGACCAGCACGTCGTTGGATGCGGCGTTGAGGTCGACCTTGCCGTCCTCGTCGACGATGCTGACGGTGACCTTGGCGTCGTCGAAATCGAAGCGATAAAGGCGGCCGTCGGCGATCCAGCGCGCATCGATGTCGGGCGACTGCAAGCCGGCCACGGCGCGTGCCAGGCCGGCCTCCGCCGCATAGTGGGCGCGCACCTGCGCGAACTGGTAACGCGCCTGCAAACCCTCGGTACGCGCGAGCGCCGCGAACCCGCCGAGCATGATCGCCAGCAGGGTGCAGCCCCACAGCACGATGAGCAGCGCCACGCCACGCCGTTGCCGCCACTTCATCGGATCACCGGCCCGCGCGTACCGCGCCCCGAGAAGAAGCCGTTGCGGGAGGCGGACGCATCGATACGGACCGGTGCCACCATGTCGGGAAAGGCCACGCCGCCGTCGGCGTCGAGATGGATGCGCACCAGCAATGGCGTGCGCCGATGGTCGGCCCATTCGTCCTGCCAGTCCATCGGCCGGTTCTGGTCGTCCATGCCGCGATAGGCGAAACCGCCCTTGCGGATGCCGCGCAGGAGCACCTCCGGCTCGCCCAGCGGTTGGGGGTCGCCGCCGTCGGGCGGAATGAGCGCCAGCGTCACTTCCAGGCGCTGCCGCTCGCGGCCGTCGTCGACCAACGCGAGCGTGAGCAGTTGGGCGCCCATGCGCGAGAGGTAACCGGGCAGCGGCGCGACGAACTTCATCGTCTGCGCCCGGCCGTCGAAGACGAGCACGTCGCCGTCGTCGGTTTCGCCGTAGGGCATGACCAGCGCCTGGGCCAGTTCGTCGCGGATGAAGGTCTGCGCCGAGCGGATCTCGTCCATGCGCTCGATGGCATCGTCGCCGCTGCGCACGATGCGCGTCGCCGTACCGATGCCCGAATAGACGCCGAGCAGTACGATGGTGAGCAGTGCCAGGGCCGCCAGCACCTCCATCAGGCTGAAACCGCGAACGGAGCGCATCATGGGCCGTTCCCCGGCGGCGCGCCGAGACGCAACGTTGAAAAGCGGGCATGGCGTTCGTCGCCACCCTTCCCCCACATCACGTCGAGGTCGAGGCGATAGAGCACGTTGGCGGTGCCGTTGTCGGCGTTGACGGCGACGCCCGGCGCCTGCCAGGGCGATACGTCGAGGCGCCAGCGGTAGGTATCGTCGAAACGGCCTTCGGTGCTCCCCGCCTGCAAGGGCTCCATCACGAAGGCGCCGTCGAGCAGCGAGCGCGCGCGGAGCGCCGCCTGCGTGCGCTCGTTGGCGCGCGCGGTGAGGCTGAGCGAACTGCCCGCCACCTGCATGAGCGCGGCGAAGGCGATGGCGAGCACGGCGATGGCGGCGATGATTTCGAGCAGGCTGAAACCGCCCTGTGCCGATCGCCTCGCTTGGCCTTGCGCCGGATGACCCGGCGCCCTCATCGGGTATCCACCACGCTCACCGCGCCGGTGAGCCACGCCACGTTGACGTGCCATTCGCGGTCGCCACGCTTGAGCGTGATGCGGCCGCCGGTGGAACTGCCGTCCGGGAAGAAGCGGATGCGACCGGTGGTGGCGTTGGCCTGATCTTCCCGCGCGCTGGTGATGGACACGCGCATGTCCTTGGGCAGGCGCACGTCGCCCTTGCCGGGCGCGCGATAGGTGGCCTTGGCCGTATCCACCTCGAAAGCGAGGCTCTTGCCATGCACGATCGACTGCGCGCGCGTCCAGCGCAGCGACGCCGCCAGCTCACCGCTGGCGGCATTCACGCGCGCGCTGGCCAGACCCTGGGTGACCGGGATCGACACCGCGGCCGCGGCGATGCCGATCAGCAGGATCACGGCCAGCATCTCGAAGAGCGTGAATCCGCGCGGGCGCATGGCCGTGCTTCGTGCCTGGCGCGTCTTATTGCCAGTTGCCGACGTCGGCCGAATAGCCTTCGCCGCCGGCCTTACCGTCCTGGCCGTAGAACACCAGGTCGAAATTGCCGTGTTCGCCCGGATAGCGATAACCGAACGCGTGGCCCCAGGGATCCTTCAGGTCGGATTCCTTGGCGTACGGGCCCTGCCAGCTCGACGCATCGGCCGGCTTGGTGATGAGGTCGCTCAACTGCGCGGGCGGCGTGCCGTTGTCCAGCGCATAGTTTTCGATCTTCTGGCTGAGCGTGGTGAGCTGGGCCTTGCCCGCGCCGTACTTGCCCTTGTCGACGTTCTTGCCGACCTGGGTGACCACGATGGCGCCGATGATGCCGATCAGCACGATCACGGCGAGCATTTCCAGCAGCGTGAAGCCGCGGGCATGACGGGATGGCAGGGTACGCACGGTACGCATGGGCAAGCTCCTTGGAACGGTTTGATCAGTTGATGTTGCTGGTGAGGCTGAGCAGAGGCAACAGGATCGCCGCCATGATGAAGGCCACCAGCACGGTCATGACGATGGTGAGCGTGGGCACCAGCGCGGCGAGCAGCCGGTCGATGGCACGCTTGGCTTCCACGTCGAACGTGTCGGCGACCTTGAGAAGCATCGTATCGAGTGCGCCGGCTTCTTCACCGACCTGGATCATCTGCAAGGCCAGTCGCGGGAAGCGTTCGGTCTGGCTGAGCGCACTGCCCAGTCCCGAACCGCCCTTGACCCGGTCGGCGGCTTGCTCGAGCGCCTGGTCGAGCGCACGGTTGCCGGTGACCTGGCGCGCGATGGAAAGCGCCGAAAGCAACGGCACGCCGTTCTTCAGCAACGTGCCCAGCGTGCGTGCGATGCGCGCGGTTTCCACCTTCAGCAGCAGCGGGCCCGCCACCCGCATCGTGAGCAGGCGCGCATGGAAAGCGAGGCGGGTGTCCGGATCCTTCAGCCGCACGTTGAACAGCAGGCCACCCACCACGAGCACGAGCACCAGCGCCCACCACCAGTCGCTCACCACGGTACCGATGGCGAGCACCACCTTGGTGATGAGCGGGATCGGCACCTGCATGTCGGCGAAGATGGGCACGAACTGCGGCACCACGTAGGCGAGCAGCAGCACGAGCGAGCCGAGCACGCCCACCATGAGGAAGGCGGGGTAGATCAACGCGTTGATGATGCTTCCGCGCAAGGCTTGCGAACGCTCGAGGTAATCGGCCAGGCGGCGCAGGGTGTCGTCGAGCGAACCGCCGGCCTCGCCCGCGCGCACGAGGCTGATGTAGAGGCGCGGGAAGACGCCGTTCTCTTCGTCCAGCGCCGTGGACAGCGTGGTGCCGCCGCGCACGCGATCGCGCACGCGCTCGACGAGGTTCTTCGCGCGATCGCCCTCGGGCAGGTCGAGCAGGATGCCCAACGCGCGATCGAGCGGCTGGCCCGCACCGAGCAGCGTGGCGAGCTGGTGGGTGAACTGGGCGAGCTGGTCCCCGGTGAACGGGCCTTTCTGGAACAGCTTGGCCAGGCCGCCGCCGGAGGCGTCGCCATCGGCCGGCGCGGCTTCGAGCGGCGTGTGCCCCTGGTCTTGCAGGCGCGCGACCACGTCTTCGACGGATGCGGCCTCCATGCGGCCGGAAAGCACCTCGCCCACGGCACTGATCGCGCGATAGCGGAACTGGCTCATCGCGATGCCCCCTAGGATTCCTGCGTGACGCGCAGGACCTCCTCGATGGTGGTGATGCCGGCCACGGCCTTGGCCAGTCCGTCTTCGTACATCGTGCGCATGCCTTCGGCGCGCGCCTGGCGCTCGATCTCGCCGGCGTCGGCGCGCTGCATCACCAGGCGACGCAGCGGATCGCTCATCACCAGGAACTCCATGATCGCCCGGCGGCCACGGTAGCCGGTGGGATTGGCGGCGCTGGATCCCGGCTTCCACAGGCGGATGGGGCGCTCGTCGGTGTACTTGTGCAACTGGAACTGCTCGATCACCTCGGGCATCGCCTCGTAGGGAATCGCGGTTTCCGGATCGAGGCGGCGCACGAGTCGCTGGGCGAGGATGCCGTTCACCGTGGATCCGAGAAGGTAATCCTCCACGCCCATGTCGAGCAGGCGGGTGACACCGCCCGACGCGCTGTTGGTGTGCAGCGTGGAAAGCACCAGGTGGCCCGTGAGGGCCGACTGGATGGCGATGCGGCAGGTTTCCAGGTCGCGCATTTCGCCGATCATGATCACGTCGGGATCCTGTCGGACGATCGAGCGCAGCGCGCCGGTGAAGTCCAGGCCGATCTGCGGCTTCACCTGGATCTGGTTGATGCCCTCGATCTGGTATTCGACCGGGTCCTCGACCGTGATGATCTTCACGTCGGGCGTGTTGATCTGCGACAGCGCCGTGTAAAGCGTGGTGGTCTTGCCCGAGCCGGTGGGACCGGTGACCAACAGGATGCCGTGCGGACGGTCGAGCACCTCGATGAACCGGTCGAGGAAGTGCCCGGCGAAACCCAGCGAGGCGAAATCGAACACCACCGATTCGCGGTCGAGGATACGCATCACCACGGACTCGCCGAAGCTCGTCGGCACGGTGGAGACACGCAGGTCGAGCTCCTTGCCCTGCACGCGCAACTGGATGCGGCCGTCCTGGGGAAGGCGGCGCTCGGCGATGTTGAGGCGCGCCATGATCTTCACGCGCGAGATCACCGCGGCGGTGGAACTGGACGGCGGTGCTTCCACCTCGTGCAGCACGCCATCGATGCGATATCGCACCTTGAGACGATTCTCGAACGGCTCGATGTGCACGTCGGACGCGCGCTGTT
This sequence comes from Luteibacter aegosomatis, assembly GCF_023078455.1. GTDB lineage: Bacteria > Pseudomonadota > Gammaproteobacteria > Xanthomonadales > Rhodanobacteraceae > Luteibacter > Luteibacter aegosomatis. The sequence continues at coordinate 4,260,208 of NZ_CP095740.1, forward strand.
CGACGGCACGTTGCAGGATCAGGTTCACCAGGCGGATCACCGGCGCTTCGGAAGCGAGGTCGCGCAGGTGTTCGACGTCGTCTTCCTCGGCCGCGTTGCCGTCGAGGCTTTCCACGATGCTGCCCATCGCGGATCGGCCCTGGCCGTAGTACCGCTCGATGAGATCGTCGATTTCCGAACGCAGGCCCACGCGCAACTGCACGTCGCGGCCCGTGGCCAGGCGCACCGCCTGCAAGGGATAAGGATCGGCGGGATCGGCGACGAGCAGCACCACGCCGTCCTCGCCCTCGCGCACGGGCACCACGTGGTATTGCTTGAGAAAACGCTGCGACAGCTCGATGTCGGCCGGCGGCAGGTCGGGCGCGTCCTTCGCGGCGAGCAGCGGCAGGCCGAGCAGGTCGGCCCACGCGTCGGCGAGATCGCGTTCGGACACCAGGCCCAAGCGCGCCATCAGCGCCGTGAGCGTGCCTTCGGGCGTTTCGTCGTGAAGGCGGCGCGCCCGCGCGAGGTCGGTATCCTTCAGGCGGCCGTGCGCCACCAGGTGCGCGCATACCTGGGCTTCGCCGGGTTCTCCGGTAAGCATGTCCTTATGCTCGGTCATCGCAGACATGCCATCCTCACGGTCCGTTCAATGCATGGGTTGCGCGATCGTTCCTGACCGCGCGGGCCGATATTGGTAGCACATCCCATGCGTCGAGGGCGACCGCGACGTGACCATGACGTGATGCATGACGGAAACGTGCAACTCACGCCCGTCCCGGCCAATGCCGGAACGGGGCGGCGGCCGTGCGGCCGCCGCCCCGTCGCTTACCAGCCGACGCCTACACCGACGCCGCCGGAAGCCTCACCGCCGCTGACGGCGGCGCCGAAGGTCAGACTGGCCCTCGACGACAGGGCTTTGGAGAAGCCCACCGACAGCGCGCCCTGCCCCTTGTAGCCGCCGACGCCGACACCCAGTCGGTTGTCGCCGTTGACGCCCTGGGTGCTGAACGCCATCTGCGACATGGCCGCGCCCATCGCGCCCACCTTGTTCAGGCGATCGTTGAGGTTGTTGAAGCGGTGGTCGACCTCACGCTTGTACTGGTCGAAGGCGCCGCCGGTCACCACGTCGCCGAACTTCTGGTCGGTGTAGGCCTTGGCGCTGCTCAACGTGGCCGCGTCGCCCTGGTCGGCGTAGGACTTCGCCGTGGCGACGGCCTGGTCGACCTGGCTGACGTTGGCCGCGTCGGTGGGCGCGGTGCCCGCGGCGACGTTGGTGATCGGGGCTCCGCCGCCATCGACCGCCGGCGTGACCGGAATCGGCGCCGCGGCGGCGGCCGCTACCGGAGTGCCGGAAGCGACCGGTGCGGCGGTCATCGCGGCCGAAACTTCCGGCGCGGCCTCCGTCACCGTCGCCGTCGCGGCCGCCGCCGGTGTCGCCACCGACGCCGTACGGGCCGCGGTGCGTGGCAGGCTGGTGCCCGGCCCCTTGGTGCCGCCTGTGCCGGCCGTCGAGCTCGACTCCAGGCTGCCTACCCGGGTGTTCAGCGACGAGATCGCGCCGTCCAGGGCACCTACCGCATCGCCCACCGACCCGTAGGTGCCGCCCTGCACCCGATAACTCGGACCGACCAGGCCGTTGGCGCCCATGGTCGCGCCGCCGCCGAGCGCCATCGCCACGGCGTTGCCCGCCGCGTTCGAGGCGCCCCCGAAGGCACCGGACAGAGCCGTATTGAGCTGGCTCAGGTTCACCGCGTCGGTGGCCTGCGTACCGGCCGCCACGTTGGTGATCTGCCGGTTGCCGCTCGCGCTGCCTACCGACACCGTGTTGGCCCGCGTGGCGGTGGAGCCCGCGCCGAGGGCCACCGAATTGGCGGCCAGCGCGCGAGCGCTGTCGCCGATGGCGGTGGACGAGGCGCCCGAGGCATTGGCGGAGGCGCCGAACGCCGTAGCCGACTCCTTGCTCGCCGTCGCCAGGGCGCCGACGGCCGTGGAAAGGTCGCCCGACGCGCTGGCGCCCGAACCGACCGCCGTGGCGAAGCCGCCCGTGGCCGCCGCATCGTCGGAGCCGTCGCCCGCCCCCGTGGCGGACACGTAATGGGCAGCCGAGCTGACGCTGCCCGCCAGATCGTTCAGCTGGTTGACGTTGACCGCGTCGGTGCCTTGCTGGCCCGCCGCCACGTTGACCACCTGCCGCTCGCTTCCGCGATCGCCCACGGACACCGTGTTGGTGCGATCGGCGACCGAGTTGGAGCCCAGTGCCACGCTGTTCGCGCCGCGTGCGGTGGAGAAATCGCCCACCGCGACGCTGCTCGCACCCGAGGCCCAGCTGTCGACGCCCAGGGCCGTGGCGTTCGTGCCCGGCGCGTAGGCGAAATAACCCACGGCCGTGCTGCCCACGCCCTCGGCGGCGGCAATCGCACCCACCGCGGTCGCGTTGTCGGCCACCGCCTGGGCACCGCCACCGAACGCGGACGCGTTCTGCCCGGTCGCACCGGTGAATACCTGCAGCCCGCTGAAGGTCCCCGGCCCACCGACGGCCACCGAACCGTTGCCCGATGCCGTGGTGGACGTACCGATCGCCGTCGAGTAGTCGCCGGTGGCGTTGGCCACCGCGCCGACGGCCGTGGACTGGGCTCCCGAGGCATAGGCGCCCACGCCGTTGGCCGTCGCCGCGAAGCCGTTGGCACTCGCGCTCGCGCCCACCGCCGTACCGCCGACACCCGCGCTCGTCGCACCGGTATCCACCGGCACGCCGCCGTTGGTGATCAGCGCGTTGCCGTTTTCGTCCACGGCATTGCCACCGACCGCCACGCTGGCCGGACCGGTCGCCTGCGCGTTCGCGCCGTAGGCGGCGCTGTTCTGTCCCGACGCCACCGCGCCGTAGCCCGACGCCGTCGCCTGCTGGCCCGCCGCCACCGCGCCCGATCCGAACGCGCTCGCACCATCCGCTCCCGCGAACGCGCCCGACCCCGCCGCCGTGGCGTACTGGCCGAGCGTCTGCGCATCGTCGCTGCCGTCGCCCTGGCCACTCGCCTTGAAGTAATGACTGGCGTCGCTCACGCTGCCGGCCACCGCATCGAGCTGGCCCTTGTTCACCGCATCGGTGTCTTCCGTTCCCGCGGCCACGTTGGTGACCTGACGCTCGGCACCCACGTCGCCGACCGACACCGTGTTCGCCCTGTCGTTGAACGATCCCGCGCCCAGGGCTACCGAATTGGCCGCCGCGGCGATGGCCGACTCGCCGACCGCCGTGCTGCTCACGCCATCGGCGTACGAGTTCCAACCCAGTGCCGTGGCGTAATCGTTCGTCGCCCACGCTCCCGTACCGAACGCCGAAGCGCCCACGCCCGTGGCCTGCGCCGGAATCAGGCCGAAGAACGTGCTGCCGCCGACCGCCACGCTCTCATCGCCCGTGGCCTGCGCCGATTCGCCGACCGCCACGCTGCTGGTGCCCGTCGCTGCGCTCTGCGTGCCGACCGCCGTGGACAGGTCGCCGATGGCATTGGCGACCGCACCGAACGCCGAAGCCTGTGCACCGGAGGCATAGGCACCCACGCCGTTCGCCGTGGCGGCGAAGCCGCTGGCGTTCGCGCTCGCACCCACCGCCGTGCCGCCGACACCCGCGCTCGTCGCACCGGTGTCCACCGGCACGCCGGCGTTGGTGATCAGCGGATTGCCGTTTTCGTCGACCGCGTTACCGCCCACCGCCACGCTGCCCGGGCCGTCGGCCTCGGCGCCCGCGCCGAACGCTGCACTGTTCTGGCCCGTCGCGACCGCACCGTAACCCATCGCCGTCGCCTGCTGGCCCGCCGCCACCGCGCCCGAGCCGAACGCGCTCGCACCGTCCGCTCCCGCGAACGCACCCGAGCCCGCCGCCGTGGCGTACTGGCCCAGCGTCTGCGCATCGTCGCTGCCGTCGCCCTGGCCGCTCGCCTTGAAGTAATGGCTCGCGTCGCTCACGCTGCTTGCCACGTCGTCCAGCTGCGACTTGTTCACAGCGTCGGTCGCTTCCGTGCCCGCCGCGACGTGGGTGATCTGGCGCTCCGCGCCCGCGTCGCCCACCGACACCGAGTTGTCGCGATCGGTCGTCGAATTGGCACCGATCGCGACCGCATTGTCGTTGAGCGCCCAGGCGTTCGCGCCCAGCGCCGTGGCGTTGTCGCCGAGCGCCCAGCTTCCGGCACCGATCGCCACCGCGTTCGCGCTTTCCAGGCCGAACAGGGCAAAGCCCGTTTCCGCGCCGTTACCGATCGCCACGCTGCCCACGCCGGCGGCGCTGGCCGCGCTGCCCAGCGCCGTCGAACCGTCGCTGTACGCGGCCGCGCCCGCGCCGACCGCCGTCGACTGCACGCCGTCGGCCAGCGATTCCGAACCCAGCGAGGTCGAGAGGTCGCCCGTGGCATTGGCCACGGCGCCCATGGCCACCGCTTCCGCACCGGAAGCAAACGCACCCACGCCGCTCGCCGTGGAAGCGAAGCCGCTGGCGTTCGCGCTCGCGCCCACCGCCGTGCCGCCGACACCCGCGCTCGTCGCACCCGTATCGACCGGCACCCCACCGTTGGTGATCAGCGGATTGCCGTTTTCGTCGACCGCGTTGCCGCCGACCGCCACGCTGCCCGGACCGGTCGCCTGTGCGTTCGCACCGTACGCCGCGCTGTTCTGGCCCGACGCCACCGCACCGTAACCGGTCGACGTCGACTGCCCGCCCGTCGCCACCGCGCCGGAACCGACGGCGGACGCACCCAGTGCCGCGGCGTACGAACCCTGGCCGACCGCCGTGGCGTAGTCACCGTCGGTCGCACTGCTGGCACCGAAACTCGATGCGCCCGCGCCCACGGCGACGGCGTTATGTCCGATGGCCGTGGATTCTTCACCGAACGTCGCGCTGTCGGCGCCCACGGCCGTGGCGCCGGCGGCCTGCGAAAGCGAGTTGGCGCCCACCGCGGTACCGTTTTCCCAGATGACCTGCGCATTGCCGCCGAGCGCCGTGGCGTTCTTGTCCACGGCACGCGCGCTGCCGCCGAGGGCGACGGCAAGGTCGCCCACCGCCGTCGAGTTCGCACCCACCGTCGTCGCCTGCGCACCGACCGCGCCCGTGTGTGCGCCGACGGCCGTGGCGTCGACATCGGCGGCCACCGCCGACATGCCGACGGCCGTGGCGTTTTCATGGTCCGCCGTGCTCAACCAGCCGAGCGCCGTCGCATAGTCGGCCGAGGCCCAGGCGCCGGCGCCGAACGCGGAAGCACCGGCACCGGTCGCCTCCGCTGGAATGAAGCCGAAGAAGGCCGCGCCACCCACGGCGACGCTTTCCTCACCCGTGGCCTGTGCCGATGCGCCGACCGCCAGACTGCTGGTGCCCGTCGCCGCGCTCTGCGTGCCGACCGCCGTGGACAGGTCGCCGATGGCATTGGCGACCGCACCGAACGCCGAAGCCTGTGCACCGGAGGCATAGGCACCCACGCCGTTCGCCGTGGCGGCGAAGCCGCTGGCGTTCGCGCTCGCACCCACCGCCGTGCCGCCGACACCCGCGCTCGTCGCACCGGTGTCCACCGGCACGCCGGCGTTGGTGATCAGCGGATTGCCGTTTTCGTCGACCGCGTTACCGCCCACCGCCACGCTGCCCGGGCCGTCGGCCTCGGCGCCCGCGCCGAACGCGGCACTGTTCTGGCCCGTCGCGACCGCACCGTAACCCATCGCCGTCGCCTGCTGGCCCGCCGCCACCGCGCCCGATCCGAACGCGCTCGCACCATCCGCTCCCGCGAACGAGCCCGACCCCGCCGCCGTGGCGTACTGGCCGAGCGTCTGCGCATCGTCGCTGCCGTCGCCCTGGCCACTCGCCTTGAAGTAATGACTGGCGTCGCTCACGCTGCCGGCCACCGCATCGAGCTGGCCCTTGTTCACCGCATCGGTGTCTTCCGTTCCCGCGGCCACGTTGGTGATCTGCCGAGTGGCCGCCGGATAGAGGGTGCCGCTGGAAGCGTCTTCCCACGGAGCGGCCGCACCTACCGAGATCGTGTTCTCGCGATCGGCAAGCGAGCCGTAACCCAGGGCCACGCTGTTGTTGGCGGTCACCCTGCTTTCGGTTCCCAGTGCCGCTCCATACTGTGCAAACACCGTACTGCCTTCGCCCAGCGCCACGGAATATCCGTTGGCATAGGCTCGATCACCCAGTGCCGTGCTGTAGTCGCCGAGGCCCAGGCTGGCACTGCCGAGCGCCGTGCTTCTGAGGCCACTGGCGCTGGCATTCATGCCCATCGCGGTACCGCGCACGCCGTCGCTCGTACTGCCGGTACCCACCGCCGTGGAGAAGTCGCCGGAAGCCGTCGAGAAACTGCCGATCGCCGTGCTGGACTCGCCGTTGGCGTTGGATATCCAGCCGATCGCTATGCTCTGCGATCCCGCCGCGGTGCTCTGGGGACCCACCGCCGTCGAAACGTCGCCATAGGCACTGGACGAGGCACCCACCGCCACGCTGCCCACGCCCACCGCGCTGGCCGCGCTACCCAGCGCGGTCGAACCGTCACTGTACGCCGCCGCGCTCGCGCCGACCGCCGTCGACTGCACACCATCGGCCAACGACTCCGATCCCAGCGAGGTCGAAAGATCGCCCGTGGCATTGGCCACGGCGCCCAAGGCCACGGCTTCCGCGCCGGAGGCGTAAGCGCCCACGCCGTTGGCCGTTGCCGCGAAGCCGCTGGCGGTCGCGCTCGCACCCACCGCCGTGCCGCCCACGCCCGCGCTCGTCGCGCCGGTGTCCACCGGCACGCCGCCGTTGGTGATCAGCGCGTTGCCGTTTTCGTCCACGGCATTGCCGCCCACCGCCACGCTGCCCGGACCCGTCGCCTGCGCGTTCGCACCGTAGGCGGCGCTGTTCTGGCCCGAGGCCACCGCGCCGTAACCCGACGCCGTCGCCTGCTGGCCCGTCGCCACCGCGCCCGATCCGAACGCGCTCGCACCGTCGGCGCCCGCGAACGCCCCCGAGCCCGCCGCCGTGGCGTACTGGCCGATGGTCTGCGCATCGTCGCTGCCGTCGCCGTTGCCGCTCGCCTTGAAGTAGTGGCTCGCGTCGCTCACGCTGCTCGCCACCTCGTCCAACTGCGACTTGTTTACCGCGTCGGTCGCTTCCGTACCTGCGCCGACGTTGGTGATCTGCCGCGTCATCGCGGCATGCACCACGCCATTGCGATCGACCCAATCCTGCGACGCACCGACCGACACCGTATTGTCGCGCACGGTCATCGAGCCCGAACCCAGCGCCACCGAACCGGCGTTGTTCGCGTAGCTGCCCGCGCCCAGCGCCACGGCTCCCTCGAACACCGCCGTGCTCCGCGAGCCGATGGAAATCGTATCGTCGAGCGCCGTGCCCGACTGGTAGCCGAGCGCGATGGAGTTATTGCCATAGGCCGCCGCTTCGCCACCCACGCCCGTGGCATTCTCGCCGTAGCCGATGGCGAATTCGCCCAGTGCCGTGGCGTTGTTCTGGTAAGCCGCCGCGCTCCAGCCCAGCGCGGTTCCGCGCGTACCGCCCGCCGCGGCGAGCAGGCCCACGGCCGTGCCATAGTCGCGCGAATAGGCCCCGGCGCCGAACGAGGTGGCGCCATAGCCCAGCGCCTGCGTATGCAGGAACGCCGCACCGCCGGGGATGCCATAGAGGAGGTTCGCCTGGCCGCCGACGGCTGTGCTCGATTCGCCGAGCGCCTCGCTCTTGTAACCCATGGCCATCGCGTAGTCGGCGGAGGAGTTCGCCGAAGCACCCAGTGCGATGCCCTGCACGCCCATCGCCTGCGCGTTCGCGCCTGCCGCGTAGCCCAACGAACCGGCGGCTAGCGCGTTGTTGCCGAAGGCCATGCTTTGCGCCCCGGCGGCCTGCGCCCCGGCGCCATAGGCCGCGCTCGCATCGCCACTGGCGACGCTGCCGATACCGGTCGCGGTGGACTGGTTGCCCGTGGCGACCGCGCCGCTGCCGGTCGCGGTGGCGCCGTCGGCGCCGGCGAACGAACCGGAGCCCGTCGCCGTCGCGAACCGGCCGAGCGCCTGCGCGTCGTCCGTGCCGTCGTCGTTGCCGGTGGCCTGGTGATAGCGCGACACGCCGTCGACATCGTCGGAAAGCTGGCTGACCGTGCTTTCCACGCCGTCGACGCGCGTGGACACCTTGTCGACCGACTTTGACAACGTATCCACCCTGTTGGACACCCCGGTGACGTTGGTCGATACCTTGTCGAGCTGACGCTTGTTCACCGCGTCGGTGGCCTGCGTGCCATCGGCGAGGTTGGTGAGCTGCCGCTCGGCGTTCTGCGAACCGATCGAAACCGTGTTGGCCCGGTTGGCGATGCTGTCGCTGCCGAGGGCGACGGAATTCTTCGCCGTGGCCTGCGCGTCCGTGCCGAAGGCGGAGCTGGCCGAACCGCTGGCCATGGAGGATTCGCCCACCGCCACGGTATCGGTACCGCTGGCCCGCGAGGACTGACCCAGCGCCGTGGACCATGCGCCGGTGGCCTGGGCGTCATATCCGTAGGCGGTCCCGTCGTCGTTGGCTTTCGCCTTCGTGCCGACGGCCGTGCTGTATTCGCCGCTGGCCTTGGCCGAGGTGCCGCATGCGAACGCATCGGTGCCCTTGGCGACCGGCGCCTTGCCCTGCAGGCCGAGCAGGTAGCCGCCACAGACGTTGCTGCCGTCGCCCGCATGCACCGGCGCGCTGCCCAGCGCCAGCATCATGCCGGCGGCCAGGGGCAGCGCCGCCATGGCGGCACGCGCTCGCTTGGCGGATCCGCCCTTGCCGTTCGCGCGTGCGAATTCCGACGCGACCACGAGCATGCCAAGCGACTTGTTCCAAACCTTGCTGTAGATGGTATTCACGAAAAACTTCCTCCCAGGTGGCCGCTCAAAAGCGAATAGATGCGCGCACCGCGCCTCGCGCGATGCGTCGCCCGTCCGTCGCCGTCGCGGCGGACTTGCCGTCCAAAACCGTTCCCCTTACCCCGTGCCCCTTGCCGCGAAGCAAAGAGGCCCCGTCGCGCGGGGCCTCTTTCTTCCATCGGCTTACTTCACGTACGTACCCAGGACGCTTACGCCCGAGTAGGCCTTCTCTCCCTTCACGGTCAGCGTCCAGGTGCCCGCGGCGGGTTTCGCCGCCGTGTACATCTCGGAGTTGCCCGGACGGTTCGGCTGCGTCGTGACCTTGCCCGACGGATCGGTCACGCTGATCGACACGTCACCCGAGCCGCCATAGGTGCGCAGGCCCAGCGTCTTCGCGTTGGCCGGCACGTCGAGCGTGTACGCCTTGGTGGCACCCACGGCTCCCTGCTGACCGGTCAACGCGACGTTGTTGGTCAACGCGATACCCGGAGGCGGAGGCGGCGCGCCCCACGCGTCGAACTGCTTCTGCGTTTCCGCATCGGACAGGCACGCGTTGAGGCTGCTGGCCTGGCCGGCGGTGATGAGGCCGTCGGCGGCGAGCTGCGAGGCATAGGCGGTGATCGCGCTGCGATACGCACCCACGTCGGCGGCACTGCCGGCGAGGATCTTCGCGTTGGCGAATACGTTGGCACCGATGATCATGCCGCCCGGCACGACCCTGGGAATGCCGGTATCGCACGTCAGCAGCAACTGGTTGGTGTAGTCGATGCCCCAGCCGATGTCCTTGAACAGCGCCGGACCGAGGTCGAGATCGATTTCGCCGCGAAGATCCTGGTTGATGGCGTATTCCATGATCGCGTTCGGCGTCAGCCGCGTGTCGTAGTGCGAGAACGACGAGCCGCCCGCGAGCACGGCCGGCGCGTAGATCTGCACGCCGTCGGCATTGGTACCGGCCAGGCCGTTGCCCTTGGTCACCGAGCCGGTGAGGCCGGCGAGGTTGGCCTTCAGCGTATTGCCGTCCGCCTGGCTCACCAGGATCACCGGGATGTTCACCGGCGAGGCGGGCGTACCACCCGGGGTCACCGCGGCGGGCTGGTTGTTGGCGAGCAGCACGGCGGTGGCTCCCGCGGCCTGCGCGTTGAGCGACTTGACCGTGAAGTCGCAGGTGCCGCGATCGATCAGCGCCACCTTGCCGGCGATGGCCGATGCATTGGTGATGGCATTGCAACCGTCGTTGGGCACGGCCTGAACCACGGCACCCGAGAAATTGGCGCTGGTGGCGAGCGGACCGAAGCTGGCCTGCGCAAACCCGTAGTCACCCACCGCGCCCGCCGGAGCGGTGACGCGATAGACGTCGGGCTGCGAGAGCGCGAGCGGCGCCTCGGCCACGACGGTGGCGCCGGTGAACGCAAGGTTGCCGTCGTCGACCGCGGCGGAAACGCGCTGGGCGTTCGTCAGGCTGTACCAGGGCGTGCCCTTGTACTTGACGAAGTAGCTGTAGATGTCCGGGTTGCCCTGGAACGGCTGGCCGGTCGTGAGGCTGTCCAGGCCGAGGAAACCCAGACCGTGCGACATCTCGTGCAGCACGACGTTGAGGAAGTCGATCTGACCGGACGGCACCTTGTGGTCCAGGCCCATGTACCACTTCGAGCCCTCGATGCAGCCGGGCGAACCCAGCGCGCCGTTGAACTGGCTCTGGATGTCCGGATTGCCCGGATCGCCGTCTTCACCGGCGATGGCATCGGCCTCCGCACCCGTCACCCACGTATTCGCGGGAACGTTGCCTTGCGGCGAATCGAAGGTGAACACCGAGACCGGGCCCGACGAACCGAGCACGCCGCCGGTGGCATCGCACTCCAACGGCTCGAAGGTCGCGTTGTTGACGATGGTGACGTCGCTCTTGAGGTACGCACCGTGGATGTCGGCGGCGAACAGGAAGACGTTGAACGCCTGCTCACCGAACGTCGTTCCCGGGTTGCCGCCGATCGGCGTGGCGGGCGTGTGATCGTCGAAGCCCTGGCCGGTGCCCACGTCCTGGTTGACGATCTTGATCGTCGCGGCGCCGGCGTTCATGGCACCGAGCAATCCGGCGGCGAGAAGGGCGGTGTAGAGAAGTCCGCGACGGTTCATCGTGTGGCCTCCGGTGCCTTCGGCGCGGCCTGGTCGCCGTCGTGGTGGATGCTGATCGTGCCGTCCGCGTTGCGGGTGGCGACGACGCTGCTCATCATTTCCTGCGGCACCTTGACCGCCTTGCCGTGCATGCCGTTGCCGAAGTCGACGACGCGAACGGTCTTGGCCGCGTCGGCACGGGTGCGCGGCTGCGCGGAGAACGAGGTGATGCGGTTCTGGCGTTCCTGGAACGCCTTGGCGTAGGCGGCCCGCTCGGCATCGGTCGGCGCGCGCAACTGGTGCGTCACCGGATCGATGGCGACCTGCACGCCCGCGGCCACGGCACGCGGGGTGGACTGAGTGGTAGGCGTGTCGGCGGCGTACGCCGCTCCCGCCACGGTGAACATGCCCGTCAGCACGAGGCCGACGGCCTGTGCCAGTGTTCGTGAAGTCATTACCTTTACCTCCCTAAAACGGCGCCGGGACCCCTCCCTGCACGCCCACCGGCGAAGGCCCCCTCGCCGGCGCTAAGACGTCACGGACACCGCGCCCCCTACGCGGGTCCACGGCCGGCGAACGGATCCGCCGGCCGGTGTCGCTGCTTATGGCTTGGTGAAGCTCGCCAGCACGGTGACGTTGGCGAACGCCTTCGTCCCGGCATCCACGGTCACGTACCAGGTACCCGCCGCCGGCTTGGCCACCGTCACCGTCTCGCTGTTGATCGACGGCCTGGCCGAGGTGAAGTCGTAGGCGGCCGATGTCGCGGCTCCGCCGTTCTTCACGTAGATCGTCACGTCGCCGCTGCCGCCATAGGTGCGGAACGCGAGGTTGCGCGCACCGGTGGGCACGTCGATCTTGTAGGCGATCGTGGTGCCCGGAGCGCCGCCCTGGCCGGTAAGCGCGGCGCCATTGGTCAACACGACGGCATCGTCGCCGGGATTGCCGGTGTCGTTACCTAACGCCTTGTCGATCGCCGCATATGCGTCGACGATGCCCGTACCGATGGGCTCGTCCGGCGTGGATGGAAAACTCTTCGTCGTCGACACGAGATAGCCGCGGATCTGCGCGGGCGTCGGCGTCGGCAGGTTCGCCCCCTTCACCGCCGCGAGCATCAGGGCGACGGTACCGGAGACGTGCGGCGCCGCCTGCGACGTACCCGCGTAACCGCCATAGGTGGCGGCGCCCGGTTCGTGCGCACCGGCGTTGAGCGCCTGCCAGACGAAGCCGGCGTAGGGCGTGGACGTGCCTGACGATGCGTCGTTGGGATAGATGCCGCCGCCGGGCGCGGACAGCGCCACGGTCGATCCGTAGTTGGAGTAATACGCCCGCTTGCCCGTGATGCCGTTGGAGGCCACCGTGATCGCGCCCGGGCAGCTCGCCGGCGAGTAGTTGGCCGCGTCGTCGTCGGAGTTGCCCGCCGACACCACCACGGTGGTGCCACGCGAGATCGCCATCGTGATGGCGTCGGCCGTGACGTCGTCGTCGACGCACGCGCCCTCGCCACCCAGGCTCATGTTGATGACCTGCGCGGGATGGGTGTTGTCGGGCACGCCGTCGACATGGCCACCGGACGCCCAGACGATCGCGTCGGCGATGTCGGAACTGAGACCGCCGCAATGACCGAGCACGCGCACGGGCAACACCTTAGCCTTGTATGCCGTACCCGCCATGCCGGTGGTGTTGTTGGTCAGCTCGGCGACGGTGCCCGACACGTGGGTGCCGTGCCAGCTGGAATCTTCCTGGGGATGGTCGTCGTCCGCGCAGCCGCCGTTGACGGCGAGGTATTTGTCCTCGGTGGTCCAGTCGCCCGGATCCCAGCCGCCTGGGACCCGGCCGTCGGTCGAGCGGCCGGAGTAGAAGGCGTCGGTGATGAAGTCGTAGCCGGCGTCGGCCAGCGAGGTGTCGAGGTCGGGATGTTGCGTGATGCCGGTATCGAGCACGGCGACGACCACGCCGTTGCCGTCGGAGAGGTTCCATGCGTTCGCCACGTTGGCGCCGCCGCGGTTGGCGTAGGCCACGGTATCGCCGCCGATCGTCTCGGGCGTGCCGTTGGCCGGGCGCAGGTGCCACTGGTATTTCGCGTAGTTGGCATCGTTGGGTACGAACGGCGTGACGTCCGTCGCGCGAACGTCGTCGCCCGCCCGCATGATCACGTCGGCCTGCACGTGGCTCACGGCCGGGTTGGACGCGATCTGGCGGATCAGGGCCACGGCATCGTCGTGCGAGAGCTTGCGCGACGTGCGTACCAGGTCGGCGCCCGTGGCGAGCTTGCGGCTGTACGTGGCGAGCACGGCGCCACTCTTGCCCGCGCGAAGCTGGGCACTCGTGGCCGAGGCGCGCGAAAGCGCCGCGGAGACGGCCTGCGTGGCGGCCGCCGGACTGGTTCGCTCCCGCGTGCCATCGCGATAGGTCACGATGAAACCGTCGTATCCACCCGGCGAATGCAGGTTCGATACGTTGAAAGTGGCGGGCGTGCCCGCGCTGGCGCAGAACGCGACGGGCGCAAAGCCCAGGACGAGCGAGGCGACGAGCGCCCTCGCACTGTTGCGGATTACCATGTGCACTACCCCTGGCTCGTGGTACTGCTCGTGGACGACCGATTGCCGGCCATCCTCCCTTGATGCCCGATAAGGACATCCCCTGCATAAGGTCCTTTTTCCCTTCGAAGCGCTTCCCGGGCGTCGGCCTCATGGCGACGGTCTTTGGAACCTAACAGCACGAAAATGCGAACGTCAATATTTTGACGGCATCTTTTTCCCTGGCCTTGCGCTCTAGGCGAAAAGTCTCGTCAAGACTCGATTCGGACGTCCATATGCGTTTCAATTCAGAACCTTGCGCGGCGATAACACGCGCGATCCACATTCAAACCATCGTCTCAAAACAAAGCAAATCATGGACTTGATCGACATCGGCGCCAACCTCACCCACGATTCCTTCCGTCAGGATTTTGACGACGTGCTGGCCCGGGCCAGCGCCCACGGCGTGGGCCGGATGATCGTCACGGGCGCCTCCCGCGAGGGAAGCGAGCACGCCCTGGCCATCGCGCGGGCGAGCGGCGGCCGCCTTTTCGCCACCGCCGGCGTGCATCCGCACCACGCCATCGACTACGACGACCCGACCGATGAGGTGCTCCGCCGCCTCGCCGCCGAGCCGGAAGTGCGTGCCGTCGGCGAAACGGGGTTGGACTACAACCGCAATTACTCGCCGCGGGAGATACAGCGCGAGGTGTTCGAGCGTCAGCTGGCCATCGCCGTGGAGGTGGGCAAACCGCTCTTCCTGCACCAACGCGACGCGCACCACGATTTTCTCGCCATCCTCAAGCGCTATCGCGACCGCGTGCCCGCGGCGGTGGTGCATTGCTTTACCGACAACGGCGAGGCCCTGCGCGATTACCTCGACCTCGACTGCCATATCGGCATCACCGGCTGGATCTGCGACGAACGGCGAGGAGCGCACCTGCGCGAGCTGGTGAAGCTCATTCCCTCGGGCCGGCTGATGATCGAGACCGACGCGCCCTACCTGTTGCCGCGCACGTTGCGGCCGATGCCGAAGGATCGGCGCAACGAGCCGATGTACCTGGCGCACATTCGCGATGAAGTCGCGCGGGATCGTGGGGAGTCGCGCGAAGCGTTGAGCGAGTCGACGACGCGGACGGCCGAGGCTTTCTTCGGTTTGTAGCTTTCGCTACGGATGATTCGCCTCAGTCCGAATGCAGGCCCGTCAATGCCGCCTCGGCCAGATCGATCTCCCGGACCAGCGTGCGCAAGGTCTCGTCGTTGATCTCGTGCCTGCGGCGCAAGGCCTGCAATTCACGCCGCTCGGCGCGCAACGCGGCCAGTCGCATCACCCGCTCCGTACCCGCTTCGGCGCGGGCGCGCTCCGGCACGTCACCCTCCTCCCCCGCCGCTTCCAGCCGCTGCTGGTAGTCGGTCATCACCCGCGCCGCCACGCGCGAAGCGAGCGCAATGGCCTTGTCGTCGCCGCCGTCTTCCACGCGTTTCTGCTCGTCGCCGATGCCCCGCAGTGCCGCCTCGGCGGCCAACGCGCGGGCCTTGCGCTCCTCGCGCACGCGCGGATCCTCGCCCGGCAGCTTCAGTCCCTTCACGAGCAAGGGTAGCCCGACGGCACCGAACACCAGGGTGCACAGGATCACGCCCGACGCGAGGAAGATCATGAGTTCGCGCGTGGGGAAAGGCACGCCCTGGCTCTTCATCAACGGCAGCGAAAGCACGCCTGCCATCGTGATCGCGCCGCGCACGCCGGCCAGCGCGGTCGTCCAGATCAGCCGCGGGCCGGCCTTGGGCCGTTTTTCGCCCTTGCGCAAGGCGCGCATGAACACGAAGCGCAACGAAACCCATACCCAGATGAAGCGCAACACCACCAGCGCGAGCGTGATCGCCACCACGTAGCCGGCGAGATACCAAAGCTCGCCACCGCCGGCCTGTGCGAGGTCGAGCTTCGCGCCGTCGACGATGCCGGGCAACTGCATGCCCAGCAGCAGGAAGATGAGCCCGTTGAAGGTGAACTCCACCATCGACCATACCGCGAACGTCTGCATGCGCGTGGCGACGTAATTGCCCTTGCCGGTATCGGTGTAGTTGAGCGTCATGCCCGCGGCCACCGCGGCGAGGATGCCGGATGCCCCGAAATGCTCGGCGAGCAGGTAAGCCGCGAACGGCAACAACAGCAGCATGACCACCTGGCTCGCCGGATCCACTTCGCTGCTCCAGCGCACCAGCCGGCGACGGAACAGGCCGAAGGCGCGCCCCACGAGGATGCCCGCGGCGATGCCGCCGACGGCCATCAGCAGGAAATCCAGCGCGGCACGCGGCAGCGAAAAATGACCGGTGAGTTCGGCCGCCACCGCGAACTGCAATGCGACGAGGCCCGACGCGTCGTTGAGCAAGGCCTCGCCGGAAAGGATATGCGCCAGGCGCGACGGCAAGGCCGTTCCGCCGCTGATCGACGTGACCGCTACCGCGTCGGTCGGCGAAAGCACCGCCGCGAGCGCGAAGGCCACCGCCAGCGGCACGGTCGGGATCATCCAGTGCACGAAGTAGCCGATGCCGACGATGGTGAAGAACACGAGCCCCACGGCGAGCGCGAGGATGGGGCCGCGCAGCAGGAAGAGCTCCCGCTTCGGTATGCGCGCTCCGTCGGCGAACAGCAACGGGGGAATGAATAGCAGGAAGAACAGCTCGTGGTCGAATTCCACGTGCATGCCCAATGGACGCGCCAGCAACGCCCCCAGGGCGATCTGGATCAGCGGCAGGGGAAGCCGGATCGGTAGCAGCCGGACGATGGCGCCGGACAGGGCAACGACAAGAAGGAGGACGAGGGTAGTGATGACAAGATCCATTCCGGGACGCTATCCAAGCCACGCGTCCCAGGGCAAGCGGGCCAGGCGGTTCCCTCCCACGTCTTCGGACGCTTCTCCGAGAGAAATTCTGGTCGCAATATCTCTCAGAAATCGTAATTTCCTGCTTAGGACTTATTCCTATTGTTCCCTTGCGGGACAGGGGTTTACGTTAATTTCACGCGCCGGTTCGGCGCCGTCGGCAAAGCGCGCTTCAGGGGCAGACGAAACGCGCGCAACCGGCTTTTCGCCATCAGGCGTCTTGCTCGTTTTGGGGAGAACCGACATGCCGCACCCGCTTTCGCTCCTACCCCCCTGCCATAGGCACGCTGCGGCGTTCGCCTTGACGATCTGACGTCGTACGCCCGGAAGAGGCGGCGGCGCTCGGCTGGTTTTCCAATTCCCGGCGATTCCTACCCGCCCGCGAGGGCGGATGTCCGCGTGCCGCGTGGATAGGGGTCGCCTCGTCCCAAGAAAGTTCCTCGGAGGGTAGGTCCATGCAGTACGCAGCAGCATTCCACGGGCGCACACGGCGAAGGCTCGTCCTCGCCACCGCGATCGCCGTCGCCATCGGCGGCGCGGGCAATGCCCTCGCACAAAGTAACGCCACCGGTTCGATCTTCGGTTCGGCAACGCCCGGCGACGTCGTCCACATCGAGAACACGGACACCGGCCTGCGCCGCGACATCACCGTCGACGCCAACGGCCGCTACCGCGCCAACTCCATGCCGATCGGCACCTACGACGTGAGCCTGATGCACAACGGCGCCGTCGTGGATTCGCGCAAGGGCGTCACCACCCAGATCGCCCAGGGTACCGACGTGTCGTTTTCCGCCCCGGCCGCCACCGCTGCCGAGGCCACCAGCCTCACCGGCGTGCAGGTCACGGCGAATTCGCTACCCAGCATCGACGTCAGTTCGGTCGACTCGCGCACCGTGCTCACCGCCGACCAGCTCAACAAGCTGCCCATCGCGCGCACCTCGATCAGTTCGATCGCCCTGCTCGCCCCCGGCACCACGCCGGCGGCCCGCGGCTACGGCAACGCGCTCTCGTTCGGCGGCTCTTCGGCGTCGGAGAATGCTTATTACATCAATGGCTTCCAGGCGACCAACCCGCTCACCGGCGTCAGCTCGCGCCAGCTGCCCTATGACGCCATCGACCAGGAACAGGTGCTGATCGGCGGCTACGGCGCCGAATACGGCCGCTCGACCGGCGGCGTCATCAACGTCGTCTCCAAGCGCGGCTCGAACGAGTGGAAAGGCGACGTGCAGGTGCTCTGGTCGCCGAGCTCGTTGCAGCAGCAGCCGCGCGACATCAACCTGCGTAACGGCACCCCCTACCAGCGCGGCAACCCGTATACCTGGCGCGACCAGGAAAACCTGCAGTACTCCGGCTCGCTGGGTGGCGCGCTCATCAAGGACAAGCTGTTCATCTTCGCGGCCGCCGACTGGATCAAGCAGACCGGCAACTACACGGGCCCGAGCACCGTGAGCGACGACGAGCACGACACCGCCAAGACCAAGCGCTGGCTCGGCAAGATCGACTGGAACATCACCGACAACAACATCCTCGAGTTCACCGGCATCGGCGACACCGAAACGACCGACGCCTCGATCTACGCCTACGATTACACCGATGGCCGGGGCTCCTACCTGGGCCACCAGTACACAAAGAACTACAACGGCACGCAGACCAACGGCACCCCGGGCGGCCAGACGTACATCGGCCATTACACGGGCTACATCACCGACGACCTGACCATCAACGCCATGTACGGGCGGTCGCATTCGGACCATACGCAGGACGTGACATCCGCTACCGGCACCTCGTGCCCCAGCATCACGGACGCCCGCGTCGCTTTCGCCAGCAATCCGCAGACCGGTTGTACGGTCGGCTCGACGACCTCCCTCCTCCCCGGCTCGAAGGACAGCACGCGCGGCTGGAGCGCGTCGATCGAGTATCGACTCGGTGACCACGACCTGCGGGCGGGCGTCGACAACTACGTGCTTCGTGCCACCTGGGGCGCGGTGCCGGTCGGCGGCACCGCCTATACCTACAACGACATCGGTGATGGTCAGGCCATCCGCGACCGCCTGACCAGCCTGGGCCTCGATCCGGGGCTGTACAATCCCGCGGATTTCGCCAACGGCTACTTCGTCGAGTCCGCAGCGCTTTCGACCGGCACGTCGGCGCGTACGAACCAGCGATCGCAGTTCGTCGAGGATAACTGGCAGGTGTCCGACCGCTGGCACGCTTACGTCGGCCTGCGCAACGAGCAGTTCACCAACTACAACGGCTCCGGCCAGGCCTACGCCAACGCCCGCCACCAGCTCGATCCGCGGCTGGGCGCGTCGTGGGACGTCTACGGCGACAGCTCGCTGAAGATCTATGCCAATGCCGGCCGCTACCACCTGGGCCTGCCGACGTCCGTGGCCGTTCGCGGTGCCGGTCCGTCGACATTCCCTTCTCAGTACTTCAGCTTCACCGGTATCGATCCGGTATCCGGCGTTCCCACCGGGCTCGGGCAGGGCCCGTGGTCGGCCACTTTCTACAACAACGGTGCCAACGGCACGCCGCCCGACGCGAAGACGGTGTCCGCGCAGGGACTCCACTCGTACTACCAGGACGAGTACATTCTCGGTTTCGACAAGCAGTTGGGCGACACCTGGACGGCCGGTGCGAAGGCCATGTATCGCAAGCTGCGCAGCCTCATCGACGATACCTGCGACCCGCGCCCGCTACAGGCATGGGGCGACCGCAACGGCCTGAGCGAGGAAGTGGCCGCAGGCATCGGCCGCAGCACCGGCTGCTGGCTGTTCAACCCCGGCCGGGCCAACACCTTCACCCTCTCGCCCGCCGCAGGCCAGTACCTGAGCATTCCGCTGACCGCCGCGGATATCGGCGAGCAGAAAGCGAAGCGCTCGTATTACATGATCGATCTGTACCTCGAGCACCAGTTCAGCGACAAGTGGTACGGCAAGCTCGACTATACGTACTCGCGAAGCTACGGCAATTCCGAAGGCCAGCTGGACTCGAACATCGTGCAGGCCGACGTCTCCACCACCGAGAGCTGGGATTTCCCGGAAATCATGGAGAACACGAACGGCAACCTGCCCAACGACCAGAAGCACCAGTTGCGCATCTACGGTACGTACGCGCCGACGGACGACTGGCAGTTCTCGACGGTGACCCGCATTGCGTCGGGCTACCCAGTGAGCTGCCTGGGCCTGCGCCCGGCCTCGGCCGGTGGCGATCCGTTCGGTTATCACAACAACTACTTCTGGTGTAACGGCGAACCCGCGAAGCGCGGCACGTTCGGCACGACGCCGTGGACGTACAACCTCGACGTGAGCGCCGCCTGGAAACCGGCCTTCGCGGACCACAAGCTGACGTTCAGCGCCGACATCTTCAACATCCTCGGCAAGCAGCGTGTCACGCAGTACTACGAGTACGGCGAAACCGCGGGTGGCCTGCCCAATCCGAACTACAAGCGCGCCCGTTCGTTCCAGGATCCGCGCTACGTCCGCTTCGGCGCCCGGTACGACTTCACGCTCTAAGTTACAACGATAACAAAGCGGCACGTTTCCCCAGATATTGGCCGCCCAGTGATGGGCGGCCTTTTTTTGCCCCTTCGCCGCGCAAGATATTTTCGAAGATGAAACATGTTTCATCTTCGCGTCCATCGTCGATGCAATTTTCCGACGCTCGCGCGTCGCCTGCCGCGTCGGAGCGGCACTTCGCACCTTCATGCGGCGATCCACCCATGCGATGGACCACACCGCAATCCCCGCAAGGTATTCCGTTCATCATCCACGCATTGAGCCCTCGCGGGGACTACGCGTAGTTTCCGCTTGCATGTTTCGATTTCGTTAATCGACACACGCGGCGGCTCGCTCGGAGCGCCGACGCCGCTAGGGGGCTTCGGACGGCCAAACCAGAACCACTGTCGCGCACCTCGCCAAGGCACGCGCGGCGCCTTGCATCATTTGGCCATTGGCCGGGGAGACCATCATGGATTCGCGTTATTCGTATCGGAGCGCCGCACGGCGTTCGCTTGCCTTCGCCATCGCGATCGGACTGGGCATCGTGTCCGGCCAGGCGCTGGCGCAGAGCACCGCCGGCAGCGTGTTCGGCACCGCCCAGCCCGGTGCCACCGTCACGGCCACCAACACCGGCAACGGCGTGAGCCGTTCGGCCACCGTCGGCAGCGACGGCCGCTTCAACATCGTGTCGCTACCGCCCGGCACCTATAAGGTGACCTCCGGTGCGGACGGCCAGACGCAAACCCGCGAGGTGCAGGTCGTCGCCGGCCAGGGCTTCAACCTGAACCTCGCCACCGCCGCTGCCGGCGCCTCCGCCGCCAGCGCACAGGATCTCGGCACCGTGTCGGTGCGCGCCAACGCGCTGCCCCCGATCGACGTGGCCTCGGCGCAGACGACCACCGTGCTGACCTCCGACCAGATCAAGGCGCTGCCGATCGCGCGCAACCAGACCGCGGTCGCCCTGCTCGCGCCGGGCGCCACGCGCGGCGACGCCGCGTTCGGCAACCTCGCCTCGTTCAGCGGCGCCTCGGTGGCCGAAAACAGTTACTACGTGAACGGCTTCAACCTGACCAACTTCTTCCAGGGCCTGCGCTACTCGCAGGTGCCGTTCGAAGCGATCGACTCGCAGGAAGTGCAGGACGGCGGCTACGACGCGCAGTACGGCAACTCGACCGGCGGCGTGATCTCGGTCAACACCAAGCGCGGTACCAACGAGTGGAAGGGCGGCGTCGACTACACCTGGAACCCCTACCAGCTCCAGGCGCACCAGCCGAACGTCTATCTCAACAACGGCACGCTGTACCGCAACGACCGCCATAACGACAACTTCCTGATCGGCAACAACAACAGCGGCGGCGCGACTGACTTCGGCCAGCGCTGGAACGCCTGGCTCGGCGGCCCGCTGATCAAGGACAAGCTGTTCATGTTCGCCCTCGTCGGCGGCACGCGCACCAGCGATTCGTTCTACGGCCCCGCCGACGGCTCGGGCAACTACGACCGCACCACATTCAAGGCGCCGACCTACCTGGTCAAGCTCGACTGGAACATCAACGAAAGCAACATCCTCGAGTACACCGGCTTCAGCGACACGCAGACCGAGTCGCAGCGCCTCTACGGCTACTCGTACGACGACAACAACCAGCCGCAGCGGGGCGATTACCTCGGCCAGGTCTACGACAAGACCGGCGGCATGACCAATATCCTGAAGTACACCAGCTACGTCACCGACGACTTCACGATCACCGCGCAGTACGGCAAGAACAAAAACCGCCGCACGAACTTCGCCACCGCCGCCAACGGCATCGTCGAAACGTATGACGGCAACATCTTCGATGCCGCCAACTCGCCGGGTTGCCCGGGCATCACCGACAGCCGCACGCCCGTGACCAGCGGCAACGCCCCGGCCCTGGCGCACTGCGGCTTCGCGGGCTCGCTCAACACGGTCGACGGCGAAGACAAGCGCAACGCCGGTCGCATCGACTTCGAATACCACCTGGGCGATCACGACCTGAAGGCGGGTTGGGCGCGGGATCATTTCGCCACGTCGACCGGCACGGTCGATGAGGGCGGTGCGGTCTACACCTACATGTCGATCCCGCAGAGCATCCTCGGCTACGCCCCGACCACGGCGCCATCGGACAACGTCGTGCAGCGGACGATCTTCGCCACCGGCGCCGACGTGGGGATCACGCAGAAGTCGTACTACCTGCAGGACGAGTGGCACGTCACCGACAACTTCATGGCGCGCATCGGCGTGCGCAACGACGGCTTCGAGAACACCAACGGCCTCGGCCAGACCTACGTCAAGCAGGTGCACAGCTGGCAGCCGCGCCTGGGCTTCTCGTGGGACGTGCACGGCGACTCGACGCTGAAGATCTACGGCAGCGCCGGCGACTACTCGCTGCCGCTGGACGGCAACGTGGCCCTCCGCGGCGCCTCGGCCTCGCTGTACACGAGCCAGTACTTCAGCTACACGGGCACCGACCCGCGCACCGGCGCACCGATCGGCCTCGGTCCGTTGCCGCCGGGCTACGCCGCGGCCTTCCCGTCGCGCGCCGACCCGGTCTTCGTCAACGGCGAAGCGGGCGTCGTTCCCAATCCCGGTGCCGTGGCCACCAAGGACCTCAAGCCGTTCAAGCAGCGTGAGTTCATCCTCGGCGCCCAGCAGCAGGTGGCCGACTGGACGCTCGGCGTGAAAGCGATCTACCGCCGGATCCTCACCGGCATCGACGACTCGTGCGATTTCCGCCCGATCGCCAAGTACGCCAACGCACACTACGGCCTCAACCTCGACACCGACAGCCTGACGCCGGCCGACTCGAACGTGCCCGGTTGCTACATCTTCAACCCGGGCAGCAAGGTCACGCTGCGCACGCCGGTGGATGCCACGGGCACGCTGTACGACATCAACCTGTCGGGTGCCGACGTGGGCGAGCCGAAGTACAAACGCGCCTACGAGGCCCTCCAGCTCACCGCCGAACGCAACTTCGACAACACCTGGTACCTCAAGGCCTCGTACGTGTGGTCGCACCTGCGTGGCAATTCCGAGGGTGGCGTCGACTCGAGCAACGGCCAGGCCGATACGGGCACGACCGAGCTGTTCGACTATCCCGAGATCATGGCGGGCACCAACGGCTACCTGCCCAACGACCGCAAGCATACGTTCAAGATCTATGGCGCATGGCAGATCAACGACGAGTGGATGGTGGGCGCCAACGGCGTGTTCCAGACCGGTCGCCCGGAGAACTGCTACGGCCTCAACCCGATCGACGGCCAGGTCGATGGCGGCTACGGCGCGGGCGCCTACCTGTACTGCGACGGGATGGTCGTGCAGCGCGGTTCGGTCGGCCGCACGCCGAGCTACTGGAACATCGACCTGAACACGTCCTACAAGCCCGCCTGGGCGAAGGGCCTGACGGTGTCGGCGAACGTCTTCAACATCTTCAACAAGCAGCACACCACGACGATCAACGAAGTGGGCGAAGACGGTAGTGGTGCCTCGCTGTCGGACAGCACGTACAAGATCCCGACCGGCTTCCAGACGCCGCGTTACGTGCAGTTGTCGGCCGAGTACGACTTCTCGCTCTGAACCGTTTCACAAGAAGACCGGGGAGCGCGTCGTTCGGCGCGCTACTCCAGCGATACTCCCCAGATCGCCGCCCGCTCCCACGGGCGGCTTTTTTTGTCTACGCGAAACCGATGTGGCGTCGTCGCTAGCACGAGCGTGAGACGCTGGGTTCCTGCCTGCGCAGGAACGACGTGAGGTGGTTTTGCTGATCGCGTTGGATCTTGTAGCTCGTCGTTCCTGCGCAGGCAGGAACCCAGCGCCTTCCGCCGCCGCATGGGTTCTTCAGAGCACCGAAGCGTCCCCCTCCGCATCGTCCGCGAAACGCAGGTGCTTCACGCTGCGCCCGTGCCGGCGCACCAGCTTCAGCGCCTCCACGCCGATCCGGATGTGCCGCTCGACGAAATTCGCCGTGACCACCGCATCGCTGGATTCGGTCTTCACGCCTTCGGGGATCATCGGCTGGTCGGACACCAGCAGCAGCGCACCGCAGGGAATATGGTTGGCGAAGCCCGCAGCGAACACCGTGGCCGTTTCCATGTCGATGGCCATGCTGCGCGTGCGGCGCAGGTACTCCTTGAACGCCTCGTCGTGCTCCCAGACGCGCCGGTTGGTGGTGTACACCGTGCCGGTCCAGTAGTCGTGGCCGAGGTCGCGGATCATCGTGGAGACGGCGCGTTGCAACTGGAACGCGGGCAGCGCGGGCACCTCGGGCAGCAGGTAGTCGTTGGAGGTGCCCTCGCCCCGGATGGCGGCGATCGGCAGGATGAGGTCGCCGATGGCGTTCTTCCGCTTCAGGCCGCCGCACTTGCCGAGGAACAGCACCGCCTTGGGCTCGATGACGCTGAGCAGGTCCATCACCGTGGCGGCATTGGGGCTGCCCATGCCGAAGTTGATCAGCGTGATGCCATCGGCCGTGGCGTTGGGCATGGGCCGGTCCCGGCCGCGGACCTCCACGCCGTTCTCCTGGGCGAATCGCTCGACGTAGTGGCCGAAGTTGGTCAGCAGGATGTGCTGGCCGAAAGCCTCCAGGGGCGTGCCGGTATAGCGCGGCAGCCAGTTGGAGACGATCTCTTGCTTGGTTTTCATGGGAATCCGGATCGCGCGTGCGCCGGCGGCCGGATCGTCGCCTGGGACGGGGCGGCCGACGGCACGGTTACCGGCGACGCCACGCCGGCGAGGTGCCAATTTATTCGTGCGAGTGTAGCATCCGGGTCGAAGGGCGTCGCGGACGCTATCCACGGGGGTGGTGCCGATGCGGATCGGCTTGGCGATCGACGCGGCATGCGACGTGCCGCAGGCATTCATCGAAGCGAACGGCATCACGGTGCTGCCGATCGCGGTCAACGTGGACGGACAGCGGTTCGTCGACGACCGCGCGCCGGCGGAAATCGCCCGCTTCATCGAACGGAACCTGGGCGGCCGCAGCCATTCGGCGGAAACCGAACCCAGCTCGGTCGAGGACGTGCAGCGACTGTTCCTCGAGCGGATGGTCGGCGAATACGACTGCGTGGTCTGCCTCACCATCATGGCCACGCGCAGCCCCATCCACGACAACGTCATCAAGGCCAGCTTCGCCATCCTGAAGAACTACCGGCCCATCCGGGAAGCCGCGGGACGGACCGGCCCCTTCCTCATGCGGGTGGTGGACACGCGAAACATCTTCGCCGGCTCGGCCCCCGTCGTGGCGGAAACGGTGCGGATGATCCGCGAAGGCCGTTCGCCGGCCGAAGTGCGGGAGCGCGCGGCCCACGTGGCCGATTGCAGCTACGGCTACATGCTGCCCCGCGACCTCAACTACCTGCGCTCCCGTGCGCGCAGCAAGGGCGACCGCAGCGTGAGCCTGTTCAGCTCGATGCTCGGCACCGCGCTCGACATCAAGCCGATCCTGCGCGCCCATCGTGGCGAGACGGGGCCGGTGGGCAAGGTGCGCGGTTTCGAACAGGGCGCGCAGTCGCTGTTCGATTACGCCGCCCGGCGCGTACAGGCCGGCCTGCTCGTGCCGTCGCTGTCGCTCAGCTACGGCGGCGACCTCGACGTGATGCGCAACCTGCCCGGCTACGACGCGCTCGTGCGCGCCTGCGCCGACGCGGGCGTGGACATGCTGGAGAGCCCCATGGGCATCACCGGCATGGTCAACGCGGGCGAGGGGGCGCTGACCCTGGGCCTCGCGTCCGAAGACCACACCGCATCGTTCTGACATGCGGCTGGCCGTCGTCCCGTGGCTGCTCCTGGCGGCGCCGGCGGCGGCCGAGACGGTCTACAAGTGCCAGGCGAACGGGCAGGTCACCTATCAGCAGGCTCCCTGCGCCACGCACCAGGCCCAGCAAGTGATCCGGCTTCAGGATGCCGCGCCCTCGGTCGCACCGCCGGTGGCCGCGGCGCCGCCGACGCGCGAGGAAGCGACCGCCATCCCCGCGCCCCCACCGGTGGTGGCACCACTGCCTCGCCTGTTCGCCTGCGTGCGCGCCACCGACGGCAAGCCGTATACCAGCGACAACGGCAATCCCCAGCCCTACCTTGCGCCGTTCGGGGTGCTCGGTGCCGCGACCGGGCCGTTGTCCGCGAACGTGCCGGCGGCCTCGGCGCCGGAGCTGACGCGCGGCGTGGATTTCGCCTCGGCGACGAGGGGCCACTACGTGTGGGTGCAGGACACCTGCCGGGAACTGAGTGCCGCGGAAACGTGCGAGGCCTTGCGCGATGAAGCCGAGGCAAACCAAAGGGCGATCCGCAACGCGTTCAAGAGCGAGCGCGGACCGCTGGATGCGAAGGATGCGCGGTTGCGGGGGCAGTTGCAGTCCTGCCGGTGAGAGCCGATGCGGCGTTGTCGCTCGCTCTAGCGCAAGGCGCTGGGTTCCTGCCTTCGCAGGAAAGACGTGAGGTGGTTTTGCAGGTCGCGTTGAATCTCGTAGCTCGTCGTTCCTGCGAAGGCAGGAACCCAGCGCCTTGACTCCGGTCATCGCGAGGCGGTGATGCGGCTTTTCATCCCGTCGCCTCGACCGCCGCCACGGCCAACCCCGACACCACGCCCAGCGACGGATCGCCCTCCACCATCGGAATCTCGGCGAAACTCGCCCGCACCGCCGCCTTGACGATGGGCGAGCGTGACGTGCCGCCGGTGAGGAAGACGCTCGCAGGCACGCCCGGCCATTCGCCGCGCACTTCGTCGAGCAATCGCCGCATGCGTTCGATGAACGGCTCCGCGGCCTGGTCGAGGTCGCTGTGCGTCACCCGTGCGCCGAGGCCGCTTTCGAGAAAACCGAGGTCGGCATCGGTGGCGTCGCGGCTCGTGAGGTCGATCTTGCTGCGTTCGGCGGTCTGGTTCAGTCGCGTGGTGGCACCGGGCTGCTGCAAGGCCCGCAGCCGCGACCGCCAGGGCTCGTCGACGAATCGGTAATCCTGCTTGCGAAACTCGCGCTGCTTGGGCAGGTTCTGCACGCTGGCCGCTTCGACGAAGTGATGCACGGGAACGCGCGTGGCGTTGTTGCCCATCAGCGGCATGAAGCTCTGCATGCTGAGGTTCACGTCGAGGTCGGTACCGCCCTTGGCCAGGCCCCAGGTACGCAGGATGCGCGGCATCTCGTCGCCACCAAGCTCGGCGAAGGCCACGTCGGTGGTGCCGCCGCCGATGTCGACGATGAGCGCGGTCTGCCGCGTCTTCAGCTGCTTGTGGTAATGCATGGCCGCGGCGGCGGGTTCTTCCAGGAACGACACGCTTTCGAAACCGGCGACCGCCGCCGCTTCGCGGATGATCTCCACCGCCTGCTGCGACCCCTTCTCCCCCATCGAACTGCGGAAGTGCACCGGGCGGCCGATGACCGCCGTGCGCACCGCCGCGCCGAGCTGGTCGCTGGCCGCCAGACGGATGTGCTCGAGGATATAGGTGGCGATGTGCACGATGACCTTGCGCACCTGGGGGTCCATCCGGTAGCCGAACATCGACTTCGGCGATTCGATGAGGTTGCCGTCGCCGTATTCGAGGTAGGCCTCCACGGCCTCGTCGCCGAACAGTGCCTCGCTGAAGCTCTCCACCGTGGCCGCCGCGCGCTCGGCCCGGCGACGCACCTCGGCCGGATCGGGCACCACCTCGGGAAAGAACACCGCGCTGCGGAACTGTTTGGCCTCACCGAAGCGGATCGGCGTGAGCACGCCGTCGACGAAGGTCGCGGCGGCGGAATAGCTCGTGCCGAAATCGATACCGATGTTCATGCTGTCTTTCTCAACCAGGGGCTTCGGGGCACACGGGACCGGGTCGTCGTCACCCAACCGTCTATTATGACGTGTTGGCTTCACCACGTTAACGGTGGCCCGCCGATGCCCCTGGACCCCGGTCCCCCGGGGAAACTGTCATATGACGTTGTCATGTCGCTGAAACAAATGAGTCATGGGAGCGCAAACCAGTTCACGCATCCTTCGCGGCAAGGGTCCACTTTTGAGTAATTTCGTACACGAAATGCTCAAAATGGGGCACAGGGGACCACACCACCAAACTCAGCGGAGACATTTCATGCGTTCCAAGTTGCTCACGGCGGCCATTGCCGCAGGTCTGGGCGTGGCGAGTTTCACGGCCATGGCCGCTACGAAGACCCAGCCGGCGAAGGTCACGGTCGACGCCGCGACGCTTCAGCAGCTCCAGGCGCAGCTCGCCGCCTTGCAGGCCAAGGTGGCCGAACTGGAGAGCAAGCAGGAGGCCCAGGCCGACGCGCAGGTCGAGACCGCCAAGACCGTCAACGAGGTCCAGGTCACCGCCTCCGACGCCGTGGCCGCCGCCAAGAAGTCCTCCGACAAGCTCAGCTACAAGGGCGTCAACCTCACGCTCGGCGGCTTCCTCGCGGCCGAGACGATCTACCGCACCCACGGCGAGGGTGCGGACGTCGCTTCGAACTTCAACGCGATCCCGTTCAAGAACTCGCCCACCGGCCACACCGCCGAGAGCCGCTTCAGCGCTCGCCAGAGCCGTGTCTCGCTGCTGGCCCAGGGCGACATCGACCCCAACACGCACGTGGCCGGCTACATCGAGGCCGACTTCCTCGGCGGCGCGCAGACGGCGAACCAGAACGAGTCCAACTCGTTCAACCCGCGCGAGCGTAACGTCTACATGACCGTCGACTGGGACAACCCGGGCCTGCACCTGCTCGCCGGCCAGAACTGGTCGCTGCTGACGCTCAACAGCAAGGGCATCACCCCGCGCACCGAGGCTGCCCCGCCGCAGATCGACGCGCAGTACCTCCCGGGCTTCTCCTGGGCCCGTCAGACGCAGATCCGCCTGGTCAAGGACTTCGGCAAGCAGTACTGGCTCGGCATCTCGCTGGAGAATCCGCAGACCACGTTCTACGTGAGCCCCAACCAGGCCAAGGCACCGGTCCAGTCGATCTACAACACGCCGGCCGGCTCCGGTTACGACTCGGCCAACACGCTGTCGCTGAACCACATCCCGGACGTGATCGTGAAGTTCGCCGCGGATCCGGGCTTCGGTCACTACGAAATCTTCGGCCTGGGCCGTGCGTTCTACAACCGCTACAACTCGGGCACCGGCGCCAGCAACCATAACGTCTACGGCGGCGGCTTCGGCGTGGGCATGCTGCTCCCGCTGGTCGACAAGGTGCTCGACTTCCAGTTCTCGGGCATGCAGGGTCGCGGCATCGGACGCTACGGTTCGGCCCAGCTGCCGGACGTGACCTTCAAGCCGAACGGCGAGATCGCGCCGATCAAGGAAAACATGCTGCTGGCCGGCCTGACCTGGCACACCTCGCCGGACCTGGACATCTACGCCTTCGGCGGTCGCGAGCGCGAGCAGAAGGAAGATTACACCTACAACGGCGTGGCCCTCGGCTACGGCAACAAGGCGTACAACAACGCCGGTTGCGACATCGAAGGCGGCTCGTGCGTGGGCAATACGCGACAGCTCTGGAACGGCACGCTGGGCTTCTGGTGGAAGTTCTACCAGGGCAAGTTCGGCAAGGCCCAGTTCGGTGCGCAGTACTCGCACACCGTGCGTGAAGCGTTCGAAGGCGTGGGTGGCTCGCCGAAGGCGAAGGAAGACATGGTGTTCACCAGCTTCCGCTACTACCCGTTCTGATCGGGCAAGCCCGGTTCAAGGATGGTTCGAGGCGGCGGGCATGTCCCGCCGCCTTTTTTCGTGGCGGCGGTCACGAGTAAGGGTCGGTGTCTTCGGTGGTCGCGCCCCACAATCCCTGCAGGAGCAGATAGCGCGCGGTGGACAGATAACGCGGGTGCTCGTCGAGCACCCGGGGCTTCGCGCGATCGATGTAGGAGACCACCGTCCGCTGCTGATCGCACAGCGCCGCGACGACGTTGCCGGCGCCCTTGCCGCGGTCGTCGGCGCTCATCGTCGCCAGGGTCGGCGAGCCGCCGCACATCGAGGTCCCCGGGCCCGCGAAGCGGCCCAGGAAGATTTCCACCCGCCGGCCATGACCGGCCTCCACCGCATCGGCCGAGGCGGCCCAGGGCGCGCCACGGCTGTCGAAGACCTCGACCCCGCCTTCCGGGAAATGGAACACGAACGGCATGTCGTCCATGCGGTCGTTCCATCGGTAGTACGTGTCCGATGCGCGAGCCGTCATCGTCTGGACGTGCGTGGCGCAGCCGCTCACCGCGCCGGTCAGCGCCAGCGCGCATGCCACGGGACGGATGTTCCGAAGGTTCATGGCGAACTCCTGGAAAGTGGGGATGTATCCGGAAAACACAGGTACCGCGTCCGAAGCACGCACGTGTCGACGCGGCCGCTCATCGCTCGCTGACGTCCGACGAATCCGCATCCTTGCCCTGCCACCCGCCGCCCAGCGCCCGGATCAGGTCCACGCTCGCCTGGAGCTGGCGCGTGCGTACCTGCTCCGCCGTGCGCTCGGCCTGGAGGGCGGCCGTCTGGGCGGTCACCACTTCGAGGTAGCTCACCACGCCCTCGTTGTAGCGATGGGTGGCCAGCGTCTGCGACTGCTTGCCGGCGTCCGCCGCCGCCATCTCCTGCTGGCCCTCCCGACCGAGCTCCTGGATCAGCGACAGGTTGTCTTCGACCTGCTGGAAGGCTTTCAGGACGACGGCCCGGTATTGCCCGGACGCGGCGGCGAATTCGGCCTTGGCCTGCGCTTCGCGACCGCGACGCAGTCCGCCGTCGAAGAGGTTCAGCGCGGCGGCGGGACCGAGGCTCCAGAACTGGTTGCTGGCGGCCAGCAGGCTTCCATGCCCGACGTCCTGCCAGCCGAACGCGGCGCTCAGGCTCAGGGTGGGGAAGAACGCCGCGCGCGCCACGCCGATGCCCGCGTTGGCGGCGAAGACGCGACGCTCGGCGGCCGCGATGTCCGGGCGGCGCTCTAGCAGCTCGGACGGCACGCCGAGCGGTATCGCCGGGAGCGTCATCGCCGTGGTTTTCGCCGGCAGCGAAAAGCTCGAGGCGGGTTCGCCGATCAGGGTCGCGATGGCATGTTCGGCCAGCGCGCGCTGCACGCGCAGTTCCGTGGCCTGCGCCTGGGCGTCGGCGTATTGCGCGTTGGCGCGGGCTACGTCGAGCCCGGACGAGACGCCGCCGTCCATCCGCTTCTGGGTGATCGTTCGTCCCTGTCCGAACGCATCCAGGGAGTCCTGCACGATCCGCGTTTCGACGTCGATGCTGCGCAAGGCGATATAGGTATCCGCCAGCTGCGCCTGGAGGCTCAGCTGGGCGGAGGCCAGGTCGGCCTCGGCCGCCTGGCCCAAGGCGCGGCCCTCGGCGACCTCGTTGCGGATGCGGCCCCACAGGTCCAGCTCGTAATCCGCCACGATGCCTACCGTGCGCGTGTCGTATTCGTTCGGCTGGTTCGAACCGCGCAACGGGCGGTGGTCCGACTGGCGATCGTTCGTCGGGCTGGCGGAGACGCCGACCTGAGGCGACTGCTGGGCCCCGAGTTGCTGCAACAACGCCTGGGCCTCGTCACGGCGCGCCAGCGCCACGGCGATGTCCGGATTGTTGGCGTTGAGTTTCGCTTCCAGCGAATCGAGCGTCGGATCGCTGTAGATCTTCCACCACGGCGCACGCGCTTCGGTGTCCTTGGGCTCCGCCACCGTCCAGCCTTCCGGATGCGCCGCGCCCTTGTACGCGTCGGGCACGGGGGCCACGGTGGGCTTGACGTAGGCCGGTGCCAGCGAGCAACCGCCCAGGGCCAGCGTCATCGCCGCGCCCAGCGCGAGGACGATGGATTTAGGCACGCTTGGCATGGTCGCCCTCTTCCGGCTGCGGCGTGGCGAGGCGTACCAGGTCGCCCTGGGCCAGCGAATCGGTCGGGTGGTCGATGATGCGATCGTTGGGCTGCAGGCCCTGGTCGATTTCGAGCTTGTCGCCCAGGTCCATCGCGATGTGCACGTCACGCAGCACCACGCGGTTGTCCTTGCCCAGCACCGCGATCTGCGGCCCCGCGGCGCGGAAGAGCAAGGTCGTGGCCGGCACGGTCACGGTATTGCCGGGCGCGTGGGTGGCCAGTTGCACCTCCGCGAAGTCGCCCGGCAGCAGGTCCTGGTGCGGGTTCTCCACCTCGAACTGGGCGAGCAGGGTGCCCGAAGCGCGGTTGATCGCACGCGACGTGCCGATGAGCGTGGCATCCACCGTCTCGCCGCCATGGCCCAAAACGAGCAACTTCACCTTCATGCCCTGCACGATGCTCGATGCATAGCCCTGCGGCACCTGGGTGTACAGCCGCATGCGGCTCGTGTCGGCGATGGAGAAAAGGGGATCGCCGCCGTCGTTGTTGGCGGTGATGAGGTCGCCGATGTCGGTATTGCGTGCCGTCACCGTGCCGTCGAACGGCGCGACGATGCGCTTGAAGGATTCCAGCGCGGCGAGCCGGTCCACGTCGGCCTGGGCGCCCAGGACGTTGGCCCGCGCCGTCTCCGCCTCGCTGGCCTTCTCGTCCGCCTCCTGCTTGGAGACCGAGTGCGAATCCAGCAGGTTCTGCCAGCGCTTGGCCGTGATGTCCGCCAGGCGCACGTTGGCCTGGGCGCGGACCAGTTCGGCCTTCGCCTGCTCGAACTGCTGGTCGAGCTCGGGCGTGTCGATGAGCGCCAGCACCTGGCCCGCCTTGACCTTCTGGCCGATGTCGACGTTCCACTGCTTCAGGTAACCGCCGACGCGCGCATGGATGGGCGTGGCGATCCACGCGTCGAGATGGCCGGGCAGCGTGAGCCCCTGCGTGCTGCTCAACGCGGAGGCCGAAATCACCTGGACGCTCGGCGTCAGTTGCGCTTCGGTCCACGTGCCCAGGTCGTGCGACTCGACGGCGCGCAGGGAAAGGCCCGCGATGACGCCGATGGATGCCAGCGCGATGCCGACGGCCAGGGCCAGACGAACACGGGGCGGGCGCCCCAGGGTAGGTGCGGATGCTTCATGCGACATGGGAGGGATTTCCGATCAGGCGATCTTCAGAGGGAGCGGGCGCGGTACGGCCATGGACGATGGCGAAGATGACCGGCACGAACAGGAGGGTGGCGAAGGTGGCGAAAAGCAGTCCGCCGATCACCGCGCGACCGAGCGGCGAGTTCTGCTCCTGGGTCAGCGCCATGGGAAGCATGCCGATGATCATGGCCAGGGCCGTCATGCAGACCGGGCGGAAGCGGGTGAAGCCCGCTTCGAGAGCCGCCTTGAAGGCGTCGCCGTGTTCGGCGAGCCGTTCGCGGCAGAAGCTCACCACCAGGATGGAGTTGGCCGTGGCCACGCCCATGCACATGATCGCGCCGGTGAGCGCGGGTACCGACAGGCTGGTATGCGTCAGGAACAGCATCCAGACGATGCCCGCGAGCGCCGCCGGCAGCGCGGTGATGATGACGAACGGATCCAGCCACGACTGGAAGTTCACCACGATGAGCAGATAGATCAGCACCACCGCGCCGACCAGGCCGAACAACAGGCCGCTGAAGGCTTCGTTCATCGTGCCGACCTGGCCGTGCAGGCTGACGAGCGTACCCGGCGGCCGCTTCGCCGCGAATTGCTCGAGCACGTGCTGCACGTCCGCGGCGACGCCACCCAGGTCGCGCCCCTGGATGGAAGCGTAGATGTCGTACGACGGCATGATGTTGTAGTGGGACACCACCGCGTCGCTCGGGCCACGCGTGAAGCTGGCGATACCGCCCAGGATCTGGGTCGATCCGTTGCCCGCGGACGTCACCGGCAAGGCCTTCAGGTCCGACATCGAATCCATCAGGTACTGGGGCGTGGCGGCCACGATGGCGTAGGACACGCCGTTTTTCGGATTGAGCCAGAACGCGGGCGCGACCTGCGAGCTGCCCGCCAGCGACGCCACCATGCTGTTGGTCACGTCGCGTTCGGTGATGCCCAGGCCGTCGGCTCGCACGCGATCCACCTTGACGTTGAGCTGCGGATAGCTGGAGCTTTGCTGGAGGCGAACGTCGACGATGCCCTTGATCTTGCGCAACTGCTTGAGGATCTCTTCGGCATAGGCCTCGTTGGCCTTGCGGTCGCGTCCCGCGATCGAGACGTCCAGGGGCGAGGGCGAACCGAAGTTCAGGATCTGGCTGGTCATGTCCGAGGGCAGGAACGAAAACTGCGTTCCGGGGAATTCCCTCGGCAGCACTTCGCGAAGGCGCTTCATGAACTCGGCGGCGGGGCGATGGCCTTCCTTGAGCACGATCTGGATGTCGCCGTCCTGCGAGCCGATGGTGCCGCTGCTGCTGTAGACCAGGTTCACGCCCGACAGCGGAAGGCCGATGTTGTCGATGATCGTGTCCAGTTCCGCCGGAGGGATGACCGAGCGGATGGCTCGCTCGATGTGATCGAACTCCGCCGCGGTTTCTTCCACGCGCGTGCCCATCGGGGCGCGAACGTGCATCGACAAAGAATCGGAATCGACATCGGGGAAGAAGTCGCGGCCCAGCGCCGGCAGCAACGCGAAGGAAACGAGCACGAACCCGAGGAAGCCGACGACGAAGCGCTTCCGGTTCGCCAACGCCACGCCGAGCACCCCGTAGTACGTGTCTCGCACCTTGGTGAACCGGTGCTCGAAGCCGAGCTGGAAGGCGATGAGGCCCCGCACCACGGCATGGTGGCGCTTGGGAGCGTGCTGGTCGCCTTCATGATGGTTGAGGAATGCGTCTTCCGGATGGTTTCCCTTGCCGTGTTCCGTCGTGTGCGGCTTGAGCAGGAACATCGCCAGCGTCGGCACCAGGGTACGCGAGAGGATGAAGGACGAGACCATGGCGAAGATCACCGCCAGGGCCATGGGACGGAACAGGAAACCGGCGATGCCGTCGAGCATGAACATCGGCACGAACACGATGCAGATGCACAGCAGCGATACGAAGGCCGGCGTCACGATCTGCTTGGCACCATCCATGATGGCGCTCATGACGTCCTTGCCCTGCTCCAGGTGCCAGTTGATGTTCTCGATGGTGACCGTCGCGTCGTCCACCAGGATGCCGACGGCGAGCGCCAGGCCGCCCAGCGTCATGACGTTGAGCGTCTGTCCGAATACCGCCAGCAACGCGATGGCCGAGAGGATCGCCAGCGGAATGGACAGCGCGATGATCACCGTCGACCGCCAGCTGCCCAGGAACAGGAGGATCATCACCGAGGTCAGCACGGCGGCGATCACGCCTTCGCGGGCCACCGAGGCGACGGCCGACTTCACGAAGAGCGACTGGTCGCTCAGCAGGTGCATCTTGAGCGACTTGGGCTGGGTCTCCGCGATGAGCGGCAAGAGTTTCTTGATGCCCGCGACGACGTCCAGGGTGGATGCGTTGCCGTTCTTCAGCGCGGGCATCAGCACGGCGCGCTTGCCGTCGACGCGCACGACGTTGTTCTGCGGCGGCGCGCCGTCGCGTACGTGGGCCACGTCGCCGATGGTGATGGTGGCGCCGTTGATCGTCTTGATGGGCAGGTTGTTAAGCTCGTCGATGGCCGTCGGGCTGTTGTTGAGCTGGACGTGGTATTCGTACGTGCCGATCTTGGCCGTGCCGACCGGGATGATCTGGTTCTGCGCGGCGAGCGCGTTACCCACGTCCTGCGCCGACAAGCCCTTGGCGGCCAGCGCCCTTGGATTGAGGTCGAGCGTGACCTGCTTCTGCTTGCCGCCGTAGGGCGTCGGGATCGCCACGCCCGGCACCGAGATGAGCGTCGGACGCATGAAGTTCTGGGCGATGTCGCGAATGGTCGCCTCGGAGAGGACGGAGCTGGAGAGCGCCATCTGCAGCACCGGAACGGTCGAGGCGTTGTAGTTCAGGATGAGCGGCGGGGTGATGCCCGGCGGCATCTGCTTGACCACCGTCTGCGAAATCGACGTCACCTGCGCCGTCGCGGTGCGGATGTCCACGCCCGGCTGGAAGAAGATCTTGACGATGCCCACGCCGGGCAGCGACTGCGACTCGATGTGCTCGATGTCGTTGACCGAGGTGGTCAGCTGGCGCTCGTAGTAATAGATGACGCGCCCGGACATCTGGTCCGGCGGAAGGCCGTTGTACGTCCAGACGACGCTGATGACCGGGATGCCGATGTTGGGAAAGATGTCGGTCGGCGTCTTGATCGCGGCCATCGGGCCCACGATCAGGATGAGCAGCGCCAGTACGATGAACGTATAGGGCCGCGACAGGGCGATGCGGACCAGCGCTAGCATGCGAGGGCCCTCGCACCCGCCCGGGATGACAACTGGATGACGCACCCGGACCTGCGGGTGCGCCGATGGAACGCGGTCGCTTTCATCGGTGGAGCCACTCGGCTTGCCTCGGGCAGAATCGCCCAATGCCATTATTCCGACCGATTCTTGTGGGAATCTTTTGTCCCGCGAAGCAACCCGGGCGGGTCAGCGGTCGGCGTCGATCACTGGGGCGGCAAGCGCTTCGAGGCGGATGCGAACCAGCAGCCCTTGCCCGGTGGGCGCCTCGAGCAGCTCGATGGTCCCTTCGTGCAATTCGACGGCGCGCTGCACGATGCTCAGGCCGAGCCCGTAGCCGTGCTCCTTCGTATCCAGGCCGCGCTGGAACCGGTGGAATGCCGCGTTGCGCCGATCCGGGGGGATTCCGGGGCCATCGTCGCAGACATCGACGACGGCCTGGGTGTCCACCTGCCGCACGGCGATGTCCACGCGGCTCCGCTCGGGCGTGTGACGAAGGGCGTTTTCGAGGAGGTTACGGAACATCGCCGTCAACGCCACCTCGTGCCCCGCGACGTCGATGCGCGGCTCGTCGTGGGAGAGGCTCAGGGAGATGTCTTTTTCCGCGATGATCGGCGCGAGCTCTTCGACCACCTCGGTCGCCAGCGCGACGAGGTCGATCGGGGTGCGCTGCTCGACGGCGGCGCCGGCCTCCAGCCGCGCGATGGCGAGGATCTGCTCGATGCGCCGGCCGAGCCGTCCCAGGCTCCGTCGTGCTTTTTCCAGCATGAGTTTCGTTTCGCTCGTGTCTTCGGCGATGAGCGCGCTTTCCAGGTGGATCAGCGTGGCGGCGAGCGGCGTGCGCAGCTCGTGCGCGACGTCGCCGGCAAAGCGATGCTCGCGCTCGAGGGCGTCTTCCAGCCGCTCGAGCTGCTGGTTGAGCGTGACGATGAGCGGCTTGATCTCGTCCGGCGATCGCTGGATCGATACCGGCTTGCGGCTGCGCGGAGCGCGTTCGGCGAGGACCTGCGTCAAGGCATCCAGCGGCCGAAGGCCTTGCTTGACGGCGAGGCCCGCCAGGATCGCCAGCAGGGGCAGGCCGATCAGCAGCGGGAGCGCGTGCTCGAGGATCAATCCCTGGGTGATGTCGTACCGGTTCTCGGCGCGCTCGCCGATGCGGATGGTCAGGTTGAAGCGATTGGTCAGCGTGAACAGCCGCCACTGCGAGCCGTTGTGCTCGATATCGCTGAAGCCGTGTTCGCCATGCCCGGGAGGAGGCAGGTCGGCGAGGTTCGCCGTGGCGGCGATCAACGTGCCGCGGGGATCGTAAGCCTGAAAGCCCACTTCCGGTTCGTAGTTGCGCGGGTGGACGGCCACGACCACGGTGCCGCGCTGGGCGTCCGTCGCGAGCTCGAGGGCGCGTTTGGCGTCGTCGTCCGTGTAATCGCGATGTCCGTAAGCGATGAGGGTGCCGAGCGTGCGACCGGCCTGGGCCAGGCGTCCGTCCAAGAGCTTGACCATCTCCTGCCGTTCGCGGTGGTAGCTGATGGCGCCCAGGGGGATCAGCACCACGACCTGCACGGCGATGATGAGCCAGGTCAGCCGCGTGCGGAGGCTATCGGATCTCACTTGGGTTCCCGGGGCATCATGTAGCCGATGCCGCGCACGGTATGGATGACCTCGGCGCTCAGTTTTCGCCGCAGCCAGTGGACGTGCACTTCGATCGCGTTGCGGTCGACGACCGTGTCGAAGCCGTACACCGATCCTTCCAGGCTCTCCCGGCGAACGATCCGTCCGGCCCGCTCCATGAGGATGCGAAGGACCGCGAATTCGCGCCGGGTCAGGGAAATGCGCTCGCCGCGGAACTCCACGTCGGTGGTCGCCAGGTCGAGCACCAGGCCGCCCACTTCCACCCGGTTGTCGACCAGGCCCTGCGCACGCCGGGTCAGGGACCGTATGCGCGCGGCCAGTTCACCCAGGTGGAAGGGCTTGACCAGGTAGTCGTCGGCGCCCAGGTCCAAGCCCTTGATCCGCGCTTCCGGGGCGTCGCGGGCCGTCATGACCAGGATGGGGGTCTTCACGCCCGATCGCCGGGCATCCAGCAGGAGTTCGAGGCCGTCCTTGCCGGGAAGACCCAGGTCCAGCAGCACCAGGTCGAATCCCGCGTCGGGCAGCGCGGCCCCGCCGACCCGGCCGTCGGTAAGCCAGGTGACCGCATACGACTGGTGCTCCAAGGCATGTTTTATCGCCTCGCCCAGCTCGATATCGTCTTCTAGCAATAGGATGTGCATGACCTGGTGAGGGGATGGACTGGCAGGAAGCCGAAGATGGTCGCCGCGAAGTCTTTTCCCAACCTTTTGTGGGGCGTGGGCCGAGTCTAGCGCCCGGTGGTCCGGCGCGCGTCAGAACCCGTAACGCAGGAACCCGCCGTCCACGGCGACGATCTCGCCGGTGACGTATGCGGAAGCGGGCAGGCAGAGAAAGGCCACGGCACCGGCGACCTCCTCCGGCTCGCCGATGCGCCCCATCGGCGTGCGGTCGAGCACTTCTTCCAGGTATTCGGCATCCGCCAGCGCGGGCTCGCTGCGCTGGGTGCGGATGTACCAGGGCGCCACGCCATTGACGCGAATGCCGTCCTCGGCCCATTCGCAGGCCAGGTTACGGGTCAGCTGGTGAAGGGCCGCCTTGGTCATGCCATAGGGCGAACCGGTGCGCACGTGCACGATGCCCGACACGGAGCCCACGTTCACGATGGCCGCGTTCGCGTGCTGAACGAGGTGCGGATGGGCGAGGCGGCACATCTCGTAGGCCGAGAACACGTTGAGTTCGAAGATCTGCCGGTAATCGTCCGGCGTGTAGTCGAGCGTGGGCTTCACCACGTTGCCGCCGACGTTGTTCACCAGCAGCGAGAGATCGACGTCGAGGTCGGCGACCCAGTCGAACACGGCCAGGCGATCTTCCGCATCGGTCAGGTCGGCGGCCATGCCCATCACCTCCACCTCGGGGCATTCCTCGGCGAGCAACTCGCAGACCTCTTCCAGCGCATCGCCGTCGCGGGCGACGAGCAGCACGTCGGCGCCCAGCACCGCCAGTTCGCGGGCGCAGGCGTAGCCGATGCCCTTGCTTGCGCCGGTGACCAGGGCGGTGCGGCCGTCGAGGCGCCAATGGGTGAGTCGTGGATGCATGCGGGGCTCCGGATGATGGGTCGCATGGTACATCGGGTTAAGCTTGGGAGATGGACGCCCATACGCCCCTGCTCACCCTCGACCGTGCCACCGTGCTGCGCGGCGACCGTACGCTCGTCGACGACCTGTCCCTGTCCATCGCGCAGGGCCAGCACACCGCCATCCTGGGTCCCAACGGCTCCGGCAAGTCGACGCTGGTGAAACTCATCGAGCGACGGCTCTATCCGCTCGTGCACGACGACGGCTCCCCCGTGCTGCGCGTGTTCGGGCGCGATCGCTGGAGCGTGGCCGAGCTTCGTTCCCTGCTGGGCGTGGTCTCGTCCGACCTGCGCAGGGAATTCGAAGCCACGCACGAAACCGCGCTGAACACCGTGCTCTCGGGTTTCTTCGCCTCGATGACGCTCGGCCTCGACCACGCGGTGGACGACACGATGCGCGAGCGCGCGGTGCGGGCACTCGATCGCGTGCAGGCGACGCACCTGGCCGAACGCGACGTGTCCACCTTGTCCACGGGCGAAGCCCGCCGCGTGCTGATCGCCCGTGCCCTCGTCCATGCGCCCCGCGCCCTGCTGCTCGATGAGCCGTGCGCGGGCCTCGACCCCGGCACGCGCCGACGCTTCCTCGACCTTCTGCGCCAGCTGGCCCGCGAAGGCACCACGCTGCTGCTGGTCACCCATCACGTCGAGGAAATCGTGCCCGATATCGATCACGTGGTGATGCTGCGCGAGGGGCGTCTCTACGAGCAGGGCCCCAAGGCGGCCCTGCTTTCGGAAGACCGCCTGTCCCGGCTTTTCGGCTGGCCGATGGACGTGGACCGGAACGGCGGATTCTACGGCGCGAGATTGCGCTGACCCGACGGCGGCGCGAGACTCGGGGCTCGCCGTGGAGTATCGCCATGAAACGCCTCGCCCTGCCCTGCATCCTCGCGATCGCCTGTGCCGCCTGCTCGAAACCGCCGCAGCCCGAGCAGCCGCCCAAGCCCCAGGCCGCCGCAGCCGTGGCCACGCCGTGGGATTCGATGAAGGCGCAGGAGAAGAAAGCGCAGGACGTGCAGAAGGTGGTGGACCGGCAGGCCGAGGATCAGCGCAAGGCGATCGAGGCGCAGGAGCAGTAACGGCCTGCGCTTCGCAGGAATCGCGGACAGGGTCCGCGATTTCAGATCGCCTCAGCGCGGCGAGCAGAAGCAATACGCGTAGACGTTCGGCTTGCCCGCCTGCGCCGTGCGGAACAGCGCGAACTCCGGGGCCAGCTTCGGCAACTCCGCCACCCACGACGGGAGGCGGACGCCCCACGACATCAGCACCTTCGCCTCGCTGCTGTCGCCCACGTTGGTGAGGAAGCGCTCGAACGCCCCCATCGGCTTCTCGGCGTAGCGCACGCCGTAATCCTTGCCGAGGTTCGCTTCCTGCGCCGCGTCGCGAATGGCGTCGTCGAGGCTGCCGAGCTTGTCGACGAGCCCACGCTGCATGGCCTGCTCGCCCGTCCACACGCGGCCCTGGGCGATGGCATCGATGGCGGCGAAGTCCTTGCCGCGCGCCTTGGCCACGCCGCCGACGAAATCGCGGTAACCCTTGTCGATGATGCTCTGGATCAGCACGCCTACCTTCGGATCGAGCGGCCGGGTGACGTCGAACGCGCCGGCGAGACCGCCGGTGCCCACGCCGTCGCTCTTCACGCCGATCTTCGCCAGCGTGTCGGGCACGGTGAAGAACATGCCGAAGATGCCGATCGAGCCGGTGATGGTGTTCGGTTCGGCATAGATCCGGTTGGCGTTCATCGAGATCCAGTAGCCACCGCTGGCGGCCACGTCGCCCATGGACACCACGACGGGAATACCGGCCTCGCGGGTCAGTTCGACCTCGCGACGGATCTGCTCGGCGGCGTAGACCTCGCCGCCGGGCGAATTCACGCGCAATACGAGCGCCCGCGTGCGGCGATCCAGGCGTGCCGTGCGGATGAGCGCGGCGGTGGATTCGCCGCCGATGCTGCCTTGCGCTTGCTTGCCGCCGGTGATCTCACCCTCGGCCACCACCACGGTGACGCCCGGCGAGGTCTGCAACAGGTCGGCGGTGCCCAGGCCCGTGGCGGAGAGATAGCCGGCGAGATCGACCTGACGGAAACCCTGGTCTTTCTTGCCCGCCGGCACACCCTCGTGGCGCAGCATCTGCACGAACTGCTGTTCGGTGGCGATGCCGTCGACGAGCTTTTCTTCCTTCGCCAGGTCGGCGAGGTTGCCCTTGGCGTTCTGCACGCGGTCGGCGAAACCGTCGACGTCGCCGCGCAACGCGGCCGGATCGAGGTGACGCAGCTTCGCGGTCTCGCCGATCCACGTATCCCACAGCCCACCCAGCCAGTAGCCGTCGGCTTCCTTCGATTCCGGCGAGGCGTGATCGAGGATGAACGGCTCGGCGGCGCTCTTGAACTGGCCCACGCGGAACAGGTGCACCTGCACGCCCAGGCGGTCGAGCATGTCCTTGTAGAACAGCCGATAGTTGGCCAGGCCGGTGGCCATCACGCCGCCCTGCGGATCGAGGTAGATCTTGTCGGCGTGCGCGGCCAGGTAGTACTGGCCCTGCTCCATGCTCGAGGCCCACACCAGCACCGGCTTGCCGGCGGCGCGGAAGCGATCGAGCGCGGCGCCCACTTCGCGCAGCGCGGCGAAGCCGCCGGCGGCGAGCTTGTCGGGGCGCAGCACGATGCGGCTGATGCGATCGTCCTTGGCGGCGGTATCGATGGCCCGCACCATGTCGCGCACCTGCACCTGCTTCACGCCGTCGCCGGAGAGCTTGCCCATGGCGCGGGAGAGCGGGTCGGCGCTGTACTGCTCCACCAGCTGCCCTTCGGGCGCCAGCACCAGCACGCTCTTGTCGTCCACCGCGTTGGTTCGGTTGCTGGCGTAGATGGCCAGCAGGAACGCCGCGAGCAGTCCGAAGAAGAAGACGTTGAGGATGAACAGCCGCACGAAGTTGATGCCGCGGCCCAGCGAGCGCAAGAAACCGCCGAATCCGCCGCCGCGACGGCGAATCGGAGGCACGGGCTTCGGCTGCGGGGGCAGTGGCGGGGGCGTGGCGTCGAAGCGGTCCGACATGGAGCGTATTCCTTGAAGGTTGGGCCGAGCGTAGCGCGTCGGCCCATGAGCATCACGTGTGTAAAGGCAGGGGCGCCGATGAATCGTCGGGCCAGCGGCCGCGGCCGCTGGATCGCCAGAACCGGGCGAAAAGCAGGATGGCGGCCATGCTCAGGCCCGCGATCAGGCCCATCCACATGCCACGCGCCCCCAGGCCGTGGCCGAAGGCCAGCCACCAGCCCACGGGCATGCCCACGCCCCAATAGGCGAAAAGGGTGATGACCATCGGCACGCGGGTGTCCTTCATGCCGCGCAAGGCGCCGTTCGAGGCCACCTGGATGCCGTCGGAAAACTGGAAGAACCCGGCAAGCACGAGAAGCTGGGACGCCATGGCGATCACCGCCGGATCGTTCGTGTACAGCCCGGCGATCGGCGCGGCGAAGAGCAGCATGGCACCGGACGAGATGAACTGGGTCACCAGCACCAGCGAGATGCCCGACAACCCGGCGTAACGCACGGCCGTGGCGTCGCGCCGGCCCACGGCGTTGCCCACCCGCACGGTGATCGCCATCGACAGGCCCAGCGGGATCATGAAGGCGACCGACGCCACGTTGAGCGCCACGTGATGGCTGGCCGTCACGGTTTCGCCGAGCCGGCCGATCAGCAGCGCCACGGCCACGAACAGGCCCGCCTCCATCAGCAGGGTGACCGCCATGGGCACGCCCACGTGCAGGAGTTGGCCGATCTGCCCCGCATCGGGACGCGCCATGCGCCGACGCAGGCCCAGGTCGCGGTAATTGCGATGGAGCAACACGTAGATGCCGAAGCCGATCATCTCCAGCCACAGCACGATGGCCGTGGCGATGCCGCTGCCGCGGGCACCCATCACGGGGAACCCCAACTTGCCGTACATCAGCACGTAGCCCAGCGGCGCCAGGACCAGCAGGCCGCCGAAGCTGAAATACATCGACGGACGGGGCATCGACAGCCCCTCGGACAACCCGCGCAGCGCGAAATACGTGGTGAGCGCCGGCGCCGCGAAGGCGATGGCGTGCAGGAAGGCCGTGACGTCGTGGCGCATGGACTCCACCACGCCGAACAGGGCCATCAGCGGCGAGGCGTGCCAGACGCCGATGCCGAGCAGGATGCCCAGGCCCCAGGCGATGTACAGCGCCTGGTGGAAGGTGGCGCCCACCTCGGCGCGGCGGCCGGCGCCGTCGAGCTGGGCCACCGTGGGCGGCACGGCCATCATGGTGCCGATGCCGGTGACGATCGCCAGCACCCAGATGTTCGCGCCCGTGACCACCGACGCCTGGGTATGCGCGCCCTGGTGGCCGGCGAGCACGGCGTCGACGACGTTGGTGCCGATGGCGGAAAGTTGCGCCGCGATCATCGGCAACGCCAGGCGGAAGGTGGCGCCGACCTCGCGACGCGCGCGGGCGCGGTCGATGGGCATGGCAGGAAACTATCGGGAGGGCCGGCCATTGTAGCGGCTCCGCCCTGCCCTGCGGGCCATGCGCTGGCGCCGTTCGGCATGCCATCATCCGCGACCTCAAGGGGAGACGCGGGGGACGTGAGATGAAGGAACTGGAAGCGGCGCCGGTGCAGCACTGCGCCAACTGCCAGGCACCGTTGCATGGGCACTTCTGCCATGAATGCGGACAATCGGTACACAGCGTGCTGCGGCCGATGTCGCACATGCTCGAAGACGCCGGCGACATCTTTTTCCACATGGACGAGCGCATCGTGCATACGGTGCCCCCGCTGTTCACCCGCCCGGGGTTCCTCACCTTGGAATACTTCTCGGGCAGGCGGGTGCGTTACATCGCCCCGTTCCGCCTCATGTTCGTGTTCTGCCTGCTCGCATTCTTCTTCGTCCACCTGAACTTCGAGGGCATGGCCGCCGAACTGCAGGACTACAACAAGGACGACACGAGCATCTTCGCCAAGGCGACCACGCCCGAGCAGGTACACGAGCTCTACCAGGCCCAGGACGACTCCCTACGCCTGTCGCAAGAGGACGATCACATGCCCGCGCAGGCCAAGGCCGGCCTGGAACGGGCCCGCGAAGCCGTCCGCGACAAGGCCAACGAACGCCTCGTCGAACTGAAGGCGCCGCCCATGCCGGCCGCTACCGGGGACGCGTCGAAGGCAAAGGACGACTCCGACGAAAACGACCTCACCCAGTGGCTGCACAGCAAGTCGAGCGTCACGATCGGTTGGCTGCCCACCGCCCTGAACCAGCGGTTGAGCGTCTCGGTGGCGCGGTTCAAGGCGAACCTCCTGCGAGCGTCGAGCGGTGGCCCGGACGAGTCGGAGGCCATCCAGCACATCGTGGAGGGCGTTTTCGGCGTGCTGCCCCAGACCATGTTCGTGATGGTGCCCTTGTTCGCCCTGGTGCTGAAGATCTTCTACTGGTTTCGCCGGCGGCTCTACATGGAGCATCTGATCGTGGCGCTTCACAGCCACGCCTTTCTGTTCTTCGCCTTGCTCCTGATGATGCTGCTGGGTTTCGCCCGCGAGGCCATCGCCCCGCACGTGCTGCTCGCGGCAAGGGGCATCCGGCTCGTGCAATGGGCCATCTTCCTGTGGATGCCGATCTACCTGCTGCTGATGCAGAAACGGGTGTATCGCCAGGGATGGGGCA
The DNA here is from genome assembly GCF_023078455.1 of Luteibacter aegosomatis. Taxonomy (GTDB): domain Bacteria; phylum Pseudomonadota; class Gammaproteobacteria; order Xanthomonadales; family Rhodanobacteraceae; genus Luteibacter; species Luteibacter aegosomatis. Next base: position 4,305,104 of record NZ_CP095740.1, read on the forward strand.
TGACTATCTTCAAGTACTGGTTGATAGGCAGCGTCTATTTTTGGCTTCTGGGATTCGCCCTCGCTTTCGCGATGCTGATCGGCCTTTCCCACTAGCCCAAACGCGGGTTGTGCACAGGCGGGGGCGGTGCCTTCGCCTTTGTCAAGGTTCTGCGGATGGTCAGTGAACCTTTTTCGCATCGAATTTCTAAGTGCATGAATTCATGTAACATTTCAGCTTGGTTAAAATGTACCCAAGCTAACCCGAAAGGCTCAACGGTGCGCCTTGGAACCCTTCCATCCGACCCTCATCCACAGACTTATCCACAGGACCTGTGGATAAGCCGGAAACCTTCCCTAGGGCGGGCACTTACCTTTCATTCCTCTTTCTTCAGGTGCTTTGTGGGCCCAAGCCCATGTCATTCTGGTCAATCATTGACCAGCACAATCGGCATACCCCTATAAACTAGGGCCGGTGATGATTCCCGTTCTTCGCGTCGCCCTACCCGTTCCCCTGCTGACCCTTTTCGATTACCTGCCTCCTGAAGGCGGCATCGCGGAGGCGGGGTCCCGCGTGCGCGTGCCGTTCGGCAAGGGCGAGCTGGTCGGCATCGTGATCGAGCCGCACGCCGAGGCGGCCGTCGGCGCCAGGCGACTCAAGCGCGCGCTGGAGGTACTCGACGACACGCCGCTGCTCGACGCCGAGCTGCTCGCCACCCTGGCCTGGGCGGCGGACTACTGGGCGGGCGCGCCGGGCGAGGCGTTCGCCAACGCCCTGCCCCTCGCCCTGCGCGAACCCAAGCCCCTGCCCGCCACCGGTCGCGAGGTGTGGCGGCTCACCCACCACGGTCGCGAAAGCCGCGACGCCGGTACCCGCCGCGGCAGCTCGGCCGCCCTGCTCGATGCGCTGTACGACGGGCCGCGCGCCGCCGACGAGCTCGGCCTGGTGCTGCCCGAATGGCGCACGGCCGCGCGCCGCCTGCTCGAGGCGGAACTGGTCGAGAAACTCGAGTGGGACGAACCCGTCGCACCCGCCACGCCGTCGCCCGGGCCCGTCCTGAGCGACGAACAGGCCGCCGCGGTGGCCGCCGTCGGCGAGGGCTTCGGCCACTTCCAGCCCTACCTGCTCGACGGGGTGACCGGCAGCGGCAAGACCGAGGTCTACCTGGCCCTCATCGAGCGGGCGCTCGCCCAGGGCAGGCAGACCCTGCTGCTGGTGCCGGAGATCGGCCTGGCCCCGCAGACCGTCCGTCGCCTCCGCGAAAGGCTGGGCGTGACGATCGAGGTGCTCCACTCCAACCTCGCCGAGGGCGAACGCGCGCGGGCCTGGCTGCGGGCGCGCAACGGCACCGCCAAGGTGGTGCTCGGCACGCGCTCGGCGGTGTTCACCCCCCTGCCGCGCGCCGGCCTGATCATCGTCGACGAGGAGCACGATCCGTCCTACAAACAGCAGGACGGTTTCCGCTACCACGCCCGCGACCTCGCCCTGGTCCGGGCCCGCGCCCACGGCATCCCCGTGGTGCTGGGCTCGGCCACTCCGTCGCTGGAAACGCTGGGCAACGTGGAAGCGGGACGCTACCGGCAACTCCTGCTGCGCGCCCGCCCCGGTGCCACGCAGTCCACCCAGGTGCGCATCGTGGACATGCGCGCCCAGCGCCTCGATCACGGGCTGTCGCCGACCTTGCTCAACGCGGTGTCCGAGTGCGTGGGCCGCGGCGAGCAGGCGCTGGTCTTCCGCAACCGGCGGGGCTATGCCCCCGTGCTGCTCTGCCACGACTGCGGCTGGCACGCCGACTGCCCGCGCTGCGACCGCCCGATGACGCTGCATGCCGCGCGGCGGCGCCTGATCTGCCACCACTGCGACAACGTGCTTTCCATTCCCCCGGCCTGTCCGTCCTGCGGCTCGGCCAACCTGAGCCCGCAGGGCCAGGGTACCGAACGCCTGGAGGAGGCCCTCGCCGAGCGCTTCCCCGGGGTGGACGTGGTGCGCATCGACCGCGAGACCACGCGGCGGCGCGACGCGTTCGGCGACATCCTCGACCGGCTGCGCGAAGACAAGCCCGCGATCCTGGTCGGCACGCAGATGCTCGCCAAGGGCCACGACCTGCCCAACCTCACCCTGGTCGCCATCGTCGGCGTCGACGAGGGCCTGCACAGCGTCGACTTCCGCGCGAGCGAGCGGCTGGCCCAACTGGTCGTGCAGGTGGCCGGCCGCGCCGGCCGGGCGGAAAAGCCGGGCAGCGTGCTGTTGCAGACCCACCACCCCGACCACCCGATGCTGCACGCGCTGCTGCGCGGCGGCTACGCGGCCGTGGCCTCCGGGCTGCTCGCCGAGCGCCGCCTGCTCGAACTGCCGCCTTACGCCCACCAGGTGCTGCTGCGTGCGGAAGCGCACGGCCGGGCCGAGGTGGACGCCTTCCTCGCCGAGGCGCATGCCGCCATCGGCGAGCCGGGCGACCTGCGCGTGGCCGGCCCCATGCCGGCGCCGATGCCCCTGCGCGCCGGGCGGCACCGCGGGCAGGTGCTGGTGGAGGCGAACTCGCGGCCGGTACTGCACGCCTTCCTCCGGCCCTGGCAGCACGCCCTGACGGGACTGCCTTCGGCGCGCAAGGTACGCTGGTCGCTTGATGTCGACCCCATCGACCTCTATTGAACGAATGAAGCCCTAAGATCGGACTTTCGCTGTTCGCCGCCGCCCATCGGCGCGACAATGCCCTCCTCCCCAGGTAACGGAACCCAAGACGTGACCAGCCAGCTCGAACAACTGCGTAAAGTGACCAAGGTCGTCGCCGACACCGGCGACATGTCGGCCATGAAGACCTTCAAGCCCGAAGACGCGACCACCAACCCGTCCCTGCTGCTGAAGGCGGCCGGCATCCCCGAGTACGCCCAGTACATCGACGAAGCGGTGAAGTGGGCGAAGGAGCAGGGCAGCGACCGCGCCCAGCAGCTCGTGGACGCCGGCGATCGGCTCGCCGTCCTGGTGGGTCGCGAGATCCTGAAGATCGTGCCGGGCTACGTCTCGACCGAGGTCGATGCCCGCCTCTCGTTCGACGAAGAAGCCTCCATCGCCAAGGCCAAGCGCCTCATCGGCATGTACAAGGACGTCGGTGTCGACCCGAAGCGCGTGCTGATCAAGCTCGCCTCCACCTGGGAAGGCATCAAGGCCGCCGAGAAGCTGCAGAAGGAAGGCATCAACTGCAACATGACGCTGCTCTTCAGCTTCGAGCAGGCCGTCGCCTGCGCCGAGGCCGGCGCCTTCCTCATCTCGCCGTTCGTGGGCCGCATCTTCGACTGGTACGTCGCCAACACCGACACCAAGACCTACGCGCCGCAGGAAGACCCGGGCGTGAAGTCGGTCCGCCGCATCTACGACTACTACAAGACCCACGGCTACAAGACCGTCGTGATGGGCGCCAGCTTCCGCAACATCGGCCAGATCCAGGCCCTCGCCGGCTGCGACCGCCTCACCATTTCGCCGGACCTGCTCAAGCAGCTCGACGAAACCGACGCCGACCTCCCGCTGGCCCTCAAGGACAACGGCCAGAAGGCCGAGCCGCCGAAGGAAAAGCTCACCGAGGCCAAGTTCCGCTGGGGCCACAACGAAGACGCCATGGCCACCGACAAGCTCGCCGAGGGCATCCGCAAGTTCGCGGTCGACCAGCGCAAGCTGGAAGAACTGCTCGGCGCGAAGCTGTAAGACGGGAAGGGGCCTTCGGGCCCCTTCTTCGTTGGAAAGATCGGTTTTTCAGCGGCGCGGAATATCGTGGCCCGTCGTTCCCGCGAACGCTTCGCGATCCACTCACCGACGGATCTTCGCCCTCAACACGGCGCGCACCACCGCCCCATACGGGGGCCGCAGCACCCGCCCCACGTCGAAGCGCGCCTGCCGATACACGCCACGCGCATGACTGAACGTCCGAAAGCCGTCGAAGCCGTGATAGGCGCCCATCCCCGACGGCCCGATACCGCCGAACGGCAGATCGTCCATCGACAGGTGCATCACCGTGTCGTTGATCGTGACGCCGCCGGCGACCACACGCGCCAGGACGCGTTCCTGCTCCGCGCGATCGTCGCCGAAGTAATACAAGGCCAACGGACGCGGCCTTGCACCGATTTCCGCCATCGCATCGTCGATGCCGTCGTAAGGCACGACAGGCAATAACGGCCCGAAGATCTCGTCCTGCATCACGGCCATGCCGTCGTCCACGTCGAGGATCGCCACCGGCGCGATGCGACGCATGTCGAGGCCGTCGTGCTCCGGATGCAGCCAGCGCAAGGTCGCGCCCTTGTCGCGGGCATCGTCCAGCAAGCCGAGCAATCGCGCGTGATGGCGCTCGTTGACGATCGACGTGTAGTCGGCGTTTCCACGCAACGTGGGGAACATGAACTTCACCGCGCGATCCAGTGCGTCGACCAACGACGTCACTCGTTCCCTCGGGACGAGCGCGTAGTCCGGCGCCACGCAGACCTGCCCCGCATTGAGCGTCTTGCCGAACATCAAGCGCATCGCGGCCACGTCGAGATCGGCACCGCGTCCGACGATGGCGGGCGACTTGCCGCCCAGCTCGAGCGTCACGGGCACCAGATGCTCCGACGCCGCGCGCATGACGTGGCGCGCGACGGACGTCGCGCCGGTAAACAGCAGGTGATCGAACGCCAACGTCGAGAACGCCTGCCCCACCTCCGGACCGCCGGTGACCACCGCGATGTCGGTCTCGTCGAACGCCTTCGCCAGCATGCGTCTTATCAGTTCGGACGAATGCGGCGTGAACTCCGACGGCTTGATCATCACGCGATTGCCCGCGGCGAGGATGCCCGCCAACGGAGCGAACGTGAGGTTGAACGGAAAATTCCAGGGTGAGATCAGTCCCACGATGCCCTTGGGCTGATAATCCACCCATGCCCTCGCCCCCAGCAAGGCCAACGGCGCGGGCGACACGCCGCGGCGCTCGCGACGCATCCAGCGGCGCACGTGACGCCGGGCATGCTTCAGGGGTTCGATGGACGCGGCCACGTCGGTGACCAGGGAGCCCTCGACCGAACGGTGGCCGAAGTCCTCGCGCATGGCGTCGGCGATGTCATGGGCATGGTCCACGAGCAGGCCGATGACCCGATCGAGCCGATCGATGCGAACGGCCGCACTCGGCGACCCTTCGGTCCATTGGGCATGGCGTTGTCGGGCGAGGATGTCGTGCATGCGGCGGAGGCTAGCATCGATGGTGCGCTTTCGCGAAAACCCGGCGCGAGGCGGGATGGCAGGCCGCGTCTCACGCAGGCAGCGGTTTGCCGTCCGCGATGCCCGCCTCGTAGTCCGCCGCTTCGGCCATCAGCCAATCGCGCACCTTCATCACGCCGCCGTGCGATTCAGAGCGTTTCGGATACACGAGGTAATACGCCTCGGCCACGCGCATCCGCTCCTTGCACAGCACCGTGAGCGCGCCGCACTCGATGAGCGAGCGAGCCATCACCAACCGCCCCAGCGCCACGCCCATGCCTTCCAGGACCGCGCGCTGGAGGTGTTCGGTGTTGTCGAAGCGGGCCACGTAACGCGAGGGCAACGGCATGCCGAACTGCTCGGCCCAGTCGGTCCAGCGGCCGGAAGGGTCGCCCAGCAACGGCCAGCCCGTGAGCGAGGTATCGGGCAGTCCCCCCATGCGGCGCACCAGCGAGGGACTGGCGATCGGCACGATGTATTCGCCGAACAACCGTTCCGCGCGCGTGCGCGGCCACGACCCCAGCCCATAGCGGAACGCGCAGTCGATGGCGGGCTCGCGATCGAAGTCGGCCAACGCGACGGAGGAGTGCAGGCTGAGTTCCAGTTCGGGGTGTTTCGCCACCAGGCGAGGCAGCCACGGCACGAGCCAGCTCGAGGCGACGGACGGAAGCACGCTCAGCGTCACCAGGTCCTGGTGGCGGCTCTGGTAACGGTTGAGCGCGTGTTCGATGCCTTCGAAATGATGGCCGATCGCATCGAGGAGGTTCGCGCCGTCGGCGGTGAGGGCCACGCCACGGGGACCACGCTCGAAGAGCGTCCGGCCGAGGCGCTCCTCGAGGTTGCGTATCTGGTGGCTGAGCGCACTGACCGTGAGGTTGAGCTGTTCGGCCGCGCGGGACAGCTTGCCCGTGCGGGCGACCAGAACGAACCCCTGGAGCAGGCCGAGCGGCAGGCGGGACATGGGCGATTCCTCGTGGCCGGGTTGCAATTCTCTCAAGGCCGGGTTGCAAACATATCGCTTTTTGGCCGCGCGAGAAACGCGCACCCTTTAGCTCACCGAAAGCCGCAAGGGCTAGCGGGGGCGACTTCAGGAGGGTGTCATGGCATCGATCTTCACCGGCCTTGCCTTCATGCACGGCCACATCGTGAACAGGGAACTCGTGATGGCATTGGGCCGGGCCGAACCCGTGGCCGGGTCGGGCAAGGTCCACGACGCGCGTGCCAACCGCGAAGCGAAGAAAGCGCGCGAAGGCGACGATGCCCTGGCCTGTGCCCCCGGGTGCTGCTGACGCATCACGCGGCGCCAACCCCGGCGGAGCGACAATCGGGTTTTGCCTTTCGGAGAACCCTTCCATGAAGCTTCGGCAGCTCGGTCGCTCGCCGCTCCAGGTCGCCCCGCTCGCCTTCGGCGGCAACGTATTCGGCTGGAGCGTCGACGAGGCACGATCCTTCGACCTCCTCGACGCTTTCGTCGACGAGGGCTTCAACCTCATCGACACCGCGGACGTCTACGAAGCCTGGGTGCCCGGCAACGAAGGCGGCGAGTCGGAGACCATCATCGGCAACTGGCTGAAGGCGTCCGGCAAGCGCGACAAGGTGCTCATCGCCACCAAGGTCGGCAAGTGGGCGCGCTACCCGGGGCTTTCGCCGACCAACATCAAGGAGGCGGTGGACGATTCCCTTCGCCGCCTGAAGACGGATTACATCGACCTCTACCAGTCGCACGAAGACGATCCGAAGGTGCCGCTGGAGGAAACCCTGCGCGCGTTCGACGACCTCGTCACCTCGGGCAAGGTCCGCGCGATCGGCGCATCGAACTACGCTTCCACCCGTCTTGCCGATGCGCTCGAAACCAGCAGGGACAAGGGCCTGAGTCGCTACGAATCGTTGCAACCCGAGTACAACCTCATGGACCGCCAGGGCTTCGAGGCATCGCTGCAACCGTTGTGCGTGGAGAAGAACGTCGGCGTCATCACCTACTACTCGCTCGCCAGCGGCTTCCTGAGCGGCAAGTACCGGAGCGAAGCCGACCTGGACAAGAGCAAGGCACGTGGCGGCCGGGTGAAAAGCTATCTCGGCGAGCGGGGCATGCGCGTGCTCGGCGCGCTCGACGAAGTCGCCGGACGGCACGATGCCACGCCCGCGCAGGTCGCGCTCGCATGGCTGATGAAACGTCCCGCCGTGACGGCGGTCATCGCCAGCGCGACGACGGTGGACCAGCTTCACGATATCGCCCGTGCGGCATCCGTCGCGCTGGGCGAGGACGATGTCGCGATGCTCGATGCGGCCAGCGCCTAGGGGCCATCCCCTACAAGGCAAGGCGGCGGCCGCCTACACGAAAAGCAGGGCTATATCGCCATGATGACGCGGCCGGCATGAAGCCGGCAACGCACTCAAGGAGGATACATGCGCCGCTTCATCCGTTTTTCGACACTGGCCCGCACCGTGTTCGGTGCCGCCGCCCTGTTCCACGGCACGGGTGCCCTGGGCAGCGAGACCACCACCGGCCTGCGTTGCCACTATCGCCTGCGCGACGACCCTTCCGGCGCGGCCACCACGTTCGCGATGCCGAACTACAAGGTCAAGGGCTATTGGCGCAGCTCCAGCATCCTGCCTTCGCGCAGCCTGTTCTTCACCGACGACCGCCCGCAGAACCTCCTCGACGCATGCCGGCGCTACCTCGCCACGTTGTCGCAGGTCGGCGAATTCGTCGGCATGACCGCCGCCACCTCGTCGCAGAGCTACAACTACGAGTTCTGGTACAACGGCGACCTCAAGCCCGGGGCTCCCATCGAGCGCATCGTCTCGTTCGGCGACAGCCTCTCCGACACGGGCAACATGCACAACGAGTCGCAGTGGCAACTCCCCAGCGGCGCCTGGTACGCGGGCCGATTCAGCAATGGCCCCGTCTGGGTGGAACACCTCGCCCGTCGCAATGGCCTCACCCTCCACAACTGGGCCATCGGCGGTGCGCAGACCCGGGACGTCTATTTTGGATTGATCCATGGCGTCGACAGGCAGGTGGACGGCTTTTTCAACTACATGCAGTCGGCCAGGGACTACGACATCTCGCGCACCCTGTTCACCTTCCTCGCGGCGGGCAACGATTTCGTCAATGACACGAAGACGGCCCCCGAGATCCTCGAACAGCAGGAAAAGACCTTGCGTAAACTGGCCGAGCGAGGCGCACGCAAGATCCTCCTCGTCAATCTCCCCGACGTCTCCGTCGCACCGGTCTTCCGCATGGGGCGTACCGATGGAGCCGCCGTACTGGGCAAGGTGGAGTACTACAACGCGCATCTGGGCGAGATGGCGCGTCGGGTGGCGGCAATGACCGGTGCGGAGATCCGGGTGGTGGACGTACGCTCGTCGTTCGATGAGGTGATGGCTCATCCGGAGCGATACGGTTTCACCAACGCCACCCGGTCGTGCCTGCGGATCGATGCGGACAGCTCCCTCAACTACCTGCGCAAACCGCCCCTGCGCGCCGGATGCTCTCCGGCCGACTACGTGTTCTGGGACAGCCTGCATCCGACCACGCGCATGCATGAACTCATGGCCGGCTGGGCCGTGGCATCGGCACCTCCATCGTGGGGTCTGCACTGATCGAGGGCATCGCTTTCGGTGGGTCGGCACGCGCCGACCCACCGGAAGGGTGCAGGACTACAGTCTCGCAAGGGCGACATCGCGATCATGTCGCGGCCGGCACCGAGTCGGCCCTCCCCCCAACGACATGGAGTCACCCATGAAGCCCATCGCCCGTCTGGCGTTGCTGGCGGCGGTCGCCTGCGCGCCTGCCAACGCCCAGTTCTTCCCACCGATCGACATCGAGTTCGGTGCGTTTCCCGTCAAGGCAAAACTGCGCTGCTGGTATCGATCGCCTCAACCCGGCAACCCCTTGGCAACGGCCTACCTCAACGCCGAAGGTTTCCAGCTCGACGGCTACTGGGCCGACCTCAGCCCCAGCCTCACGTCGAACCTTTTCTACACGAAGCAAGCCCCGGACGAGATGCGCCAAGCCTGCGAACGCACGCTGGCGAACCATGGCGTGACCGGCGTGCCGGTTCAATGGAATGCCGCCGCGACCGATCTCAGCTACAACCACCAGGTGTGGCACGAGAGTCGCCTCTCGCCGGATGCGCCGGTGGATCGCATCGTCGCCTTCGGCGACAGCCTGAGCGACACGGGCAACATCTACAACGACTTGCAGTGGAAGTTCCCGGTAGCCCATTCGTGGTTCCTCGGCCGTTTCAGCAATGGACCGGTATGGACCGAGTACTTCGCCCAGATGGCGGGAAAGCCCCTGAACAACTGGGCCATCGGCGGCTCGGAAACACGGGACTCGAACGTGTTCATCAATGGGCTCGACACGCAGATCGCGTCGTTCCGCAAGTACATGTCGCTGGCGCGGGGTTATGAGCCATCCCGTACCGTTTTCACGGTGCTGGCCGGCGCGAACGATTTCATGAACGACCGTCGGCCCGAAATCAGGACGGTGACGGACGCATCGGATCGGCTGGAAGCCGCGCTCGAAGAACTGGTCGGCCTCGGCGCGAGCAAGATCGTGCTCGTCAACCTGCCCGATATTTCACGCACGCCGGCGTTTCGCGACGACGCGCAAGAGGCCCTCGTGATAAGGGCCAAGGTGCGCCTGTACAACGACAGCCTCATCCACATCGCGAAACGGATACGCAACGTGAAGGGGGTCGACATACGTCTCGTCGACCTGTCCAGCCTGTTCGACCGGCTCCTGGCGAACCCGGGTGAGTTCGGCATCGCGGACACCACGCATTCGTGCCTGGACATGCCCCATGACAGGAAAACCGACTACCTGTTCGGGCCCGCCATGACGTCGGATTGCGACCCGCAGCGCTACGTGTTCTGGGACCGCGTGCACCCCACCACGCGGGTGCACCGGATGATCGCCGAGACGGTGTTCTCCACGGTGGCGGAAGCCTGGAAACTCGGCCAGCGCTGATGCCGTGCAACCGTCGTGACGCTCCCGGCATCACGCCGGGAGCGTCACGCGCCGATCAACGCAGCGCGTCGATGGCCGCGTTGAACGTGGCGCTCGGACGCATCGCCTGGCTGACCAGCGCCATGTCGGGATGGTAATAGCCCTTGATATCCACCGGGTGGCCCTGCGCGCCGTTGAGCTCGCCGACGATGGTCGCCTCCTTCTCGGCGAGCGTCTTGGCCAGCGGCGCGAACTTCGCCTTCAGTTCGGCATCGTCGTCCTGCGCGGCCAGCGCCTCGGCCCAATACATCGCCAGGTAGAAGTGACTGCCGCGGTTGTCGATCTCGCCGACCTTGCGCGCGGGCGACTTGTTGCTGTCGAGGAAGCGGCCGTTGGCCTGGTCGAGCGTCTTCGCCAGCACGCGGGCGTGGCGGTTGTCGTAGCGCTCGGCGAGGTGTTCGAGCGAAGCGGCCAGGGCAAGGAACTCGCCCAGCGAATCCCAGCGCAGGTAGTTCTCTTCCACGAACTGCTGCACGTGCTTCGGCGCCGAGCCGCCCGCGCCGGTCTCGAACAGGCCGCCGCCGGCCATGAGCGGCACGATGGAGAGCATCTTGGCCGAGGTGCCCAGTTCCATGATCGGGAACAGGTCGGTGAGGTAGTCGCGCAGCACGTTGCCGGTGACCGAGATCGTGTCCTGGCCCTTGCGGATGCGCTCGAGCGAGAACGCCGTGGCTTCCACCGGCGACAGGATGCGCAGGTCGAGGCCCGCGGTGTCGTGGTCCTTGAGGTAACGCTCGACCTTGGAGATCACCTGCGCGTCGTGCGCACGGTGCCTGTCCAGCCAGAACACCGCCGGCGTATCCGACAGGCGCGCGCGCTGCACGGCGAGTTTCACCCAATCCTGGATCGGCGCGTCCTTGGTCTGGCACATGCGCCAGATGTCGCCCTCTTCCACCGCATGCTCGAACACCGTCGAACCGTCGTCCGCCACCACGCGCACGGTGCCGTCGGCCGGGATCTGGAAGGTCTTGTCGTGCGAGCCGTATTCCTCGGCCTTCTGCGCCATCAGGCCCACGTTGGGCACGCTGCCCATGGTGGCCGGATCGAAGGCGCCGTGGGCGATGCAGTCGTCGATCACCGCCTGGTACACGCCCGCGTAGGAGCGGTCGGGGATGATGGCCTTGGCGTCCTGCAGCTTGCCTTCGGCGTTCCACATGCCGCCGGAGTCGCGGATCATCGCCGGCATGGAGGCGTCGACGATCACGTCGCTGGGCACGTGCAGGTTGGTGATGCCCTTGTCGGAATTGACCATGGCCAACGCCGGGCGCTTGCCGTATTCGGCATTGAGGTCGGCTTCGATCTCGGCGCGCTTGGCGGCATCGAGCTTGTCCAGGCGCGCGTAGAGGTCGCCGATGCCGTTGTTGGCGTCGAAGCCCACCTGCTTGAGCAGGTCGGCGTGCTTGGCCAGGACATCCTTATAGAACTCGCGCACGACGATGCCGAACATGATGGGGTCGGACACCTTCATCATCGTGGCCTTCAGGTGCAGCGAGAACAGCACGCCCTTGGCCTTGGCATCCTCGATCTGCGCATCGATGAAGGCGGCGAGCTTCTTGCGGCTCATCACGGCGGCGTCGACGATCTCGCGGGCCTTCACCGCGACCTTGTCCTTCAGCACTTTCACCGCGCCGTCCTTGCCGACGAATTCGATGCGAAGGCTGCCGGCCTTGTCGAGCGTGGCGGAGGTCTCGCTACCGTAGAAATCGCCGCCGTCCATATGGGACACGTGCGACTTCGAGTCGCTGGACCACTTGCCCATGCGATGCGGATGCTTGCGCGCGTAGTTCTTCACCGAGAGCGGCGCGCGGCGGTCGGAGTTGCCCTCGCGCAGCACCGGGTTCACCGCGCTGCCCATGGCCTTGCCGTAGCGGGCATTGCTTTCCTTCTCGGCGTCGGTGGCGGGCGCGTCGACGTAATCGGGCAGGTCGTAGCCCTGCGCCTGCAATTCGCGGATGGCGGCCTTCATCTGCGGCACGGAGGCGCTGATGTTCGGCAGCTTGATGATGTTGGCTTCGGGCGTGGTGGCCAGCTCACCGAGTTCGGCGAGGTGGTCGCCGATGCGCTGGGCATCGGTGAGGCGATCGGGGAACTGGGCCAGGATGCGGCCGGCGAGCGAGATGTCGCGCGTTTCCACCGCCACGCCGGCGGCGCCCGCGAAGGCCTCGATGATCGGCAAGAACGAGGCCGTGGCGAGGAACGGGGCTTCGTCGGTGAGCGTGTAGATGATCTTGGGCGACTTCGACATGTGCGGGGAGCCTTCTACGTGAGTGGGCCAGGTCATGGGGCCGTTCCGCGAGCACCGCAAGGGGGCTGTCGCGGGCGGACAACCGGTCCATTGTGGCCCGGATGATGGGGAGGGAAAAGCAAGCAAACGCGGGTCGCAAATAAACACTGGAAAAGCAATAACTTGCTTGTTGCCAATACGAAACATCCATGACTAAATCGGTCGCCGACCCCGGGGGATTAGTCAGGTCGGCATGGAACTCTTCAGGCAAGAAGCGTTGAGGGCAGGGAAATCGGAAGGATTCGGGCGCCCCTCGATCGTTCTTCCCGTATCGCGCAACCGCACGCTCATCGCGACCTTGACGCTGGTCGCGGCACTCGTCCTGTGGGCAGCCCTCGGAACCTATACGCGCCGCGTGCACGTGACCGGTCAGCTCGTACCAGCCGAGGGCCTCGCGGTGGTCGCGGCAAAGGCCGACGGCGCCCTGGTGGAAACCCTCGTCGCGGAAGGTGCGCACGTCACCAAGGGGCAGCCGCTGGCTAGCGTTTCCAGCGATCGGAGCAGCAAGCGAATGGGAGCGACGGCGGAGAGCGCCGCGCGACGCCTGAAGGATGACGAGGTGCGCATCGAGCAGGACATGCGGACAGCGAAGGTGCTGAGTGAGGATCAGGCCATCTCGCTTCGCGAACAGATGGCCAGTGCACGACGCGAGTCATCGCACGTCGAACAGCAGATCGCCATACAACGCCGACAGGTGTCGCTCCAGCATGCCATGGTCGAGCGCATCCAACCCTTGCTGAAGCAAGGCTACGTATCGGTTCTCCAGGTGCAGCAACAGCAAGCGACGCTGCTCAGCGAACAACTGGCCGTGCAGGACCTGGAACGCCAGCGCGAGGCCATTGTCGGACGTATCGCTTCCATCGATGCGGAAATGTCGAAGCTTCCCGGGGAGCTTCAGGAAAAGGAGAGCGAACTCGGCGCGAAGCGCTCCAGCGTCATGCAATCGCTCGCGCAGGCCGAGCTGGAACGCTCCACGCAACTCATCGCCCCCATGGACGGAACCGTCGCCTCCGTGCTCGTCAAGTCGGGCCAATCGCTCAGGCAAGGCCAGACCGCCATCACCATCGTTCCGGAAAAGTCGCCGCTCGTCGCGCAACTTCTCGTCGACAGCGGAGCGATCGGTTTTCTAAGACAGGGCTCGAAGGTCGTTCTGCACGTGCAGGCTTATCCCTACCAGAAGTTCGGGTCGATAGTTGGCAGCATCATCCGCATACCGGATAGCGCCTTGTCCCCCGATGACGCCATGGCTTTGCTCGGCCAGCCGCAGGTCGACCAGGAGCCGCTGTATCGGATCGACGTGGCATTGCAGAGCCAATCCATTCTCGCCTATGGCAAGGAACACGCGTTCCGCTCAGGCATGACGGTCGACGCCGATGTGTTGCTCGACAGGCGCAGGGTCATCGAATGGTTTTTTGAACCGCTGATCGGCGTGAGAAAAGGCTGGGGAGAGGAATAGGACACCGTGAACGAAGCACTGCGAGGGGATGACAGCCACCGTTTCGACAGGTTGCTGGGAATGGGGCGGCGACGACGACTTCCGGTCACGCGCCAGATGGAGGCAGCCGAGTGCGGAATTGCCTGCTTGGCGATGATCCTCGGCTGGCATGGTCACCATGTCTCGCTTGCCGAATTGCGCAGGCGGTTTCCCACGTCCGCCAAGGGAAGCACCCTGGAAGACGTGATCCGCTGGTCGGATGAAGCCGGATTCCTCACCCGTCCCGTGCGACTCGATATCGATGAATTGCCTGACCTGCGCTGCCCCTGCATCCTGCATTGGGACATGGATCACTTCGTCGTGCTCCAGGCCGTGGACGGCGACCGGGTCGTTATCCACGATCCGGCATCTGGAAGGCGAAAACTCGCCAAGGGCGAGGTATCCAGGCATTTCACCGGTGTGGCGCTGGAGTTGACCAAGGGCCCCGATTTCCGACGGAAGCAGCCACCGTCGCCCTTGTCGCTGCGCAAGCTCGCCGGCTCGGTGCAAGGACTCGGTGCATCGCTACGCCAGCTGTTGGGGTTCGCAATCGCCCTGGAAGTGATTGCCCTGTTCGTGCCGCAGTTCCTGCAGATCGTGGTCGATCAGGTGCTGGCGGACGGCGACCGCGATCTGCTGACGCTGCTGGGTTCGGGCTTTCTCCTGCTCTTTGTCGCACAGGCCGTGATCAACGCCTTCAGGACGTGGGCCGTGGTCCGGCTCAGCACGCATTTCACGATGAACTGGACCGGCAACGTCTTCCGCCACCTCATGCGGCTTCCCCACCTGTACTTTCTCCGTCGCCAGATGGGCGACGTCGTCTCCCGCTTCGGCGCCATCAATACCATCCAGCAAAGCCTGACGACGCAGTTCGTCGGCGCCCTGATGGATGGCCTGATGGCCTTGGCTACCCTCGTGCTCCTGGCGGTCTACAGTCCGGCCCTCACCGTGGTCGTCCTGGCGGGGGCCGCGCTCTACTCGGTCAGCCGCATCGCATGGTTCCGTACCTACCAGGAGGCCAATCTTAGTCAGATCGTAGTCAACGCGCGCCAGCAGAGCAGCCTCATCGAAGCCATACGCGGCGTACAGACCATTCAGCTGAACAATCAAGGGGCCGGGCATACCAGTCGCTATCTTCGCCATACGGCCGATGCGCTGGATACGCAGGTTGAAGTGCAACGGCTCAACATGCTGTTCTCGCTCGCCGGAGGAATCCTCTCCGGCCTCCAGCGCGTGGGCGTGCTCTGGATAGGCGCTTGGCTCGCGCTGAGAAACGCATTCACGGCGGGAATGCTGATGGCTTACGTAGCTTACGCGGACCAGTTCACCGCGCGCGCGGCTGCCTTTGCCGACTACCTCATCCAGCTGCGTCTGCTTCGCCTGCAAGGCGAGCGGCTCGCGGACATCGTCCTGACACCGCTCGAGCCGAATATCCACGGTTCGCATGCGGGATCGTCGCCAGAACCGTCCATCCGTTTCGAAAACGTGAGTTTCCGCTACGCCGATAGCGAACCCTGGATCGTATTCCGCTGCAATTTCGAGATAAGAGCCGGCGAGTCCGTGGCCATCTCCGGTCCATCGGGATGTGGCAAGAGCACGCTGCTCCACCTGATGCTCGGCATGCTCGAACCGCAGACCGGCCGCATCCTGGTCGGGGGAATAGAGTTGCGCCAGATCGGCAAGTCGCGATATCGCGACATGCTCGGAGTCGTGCTTCAGGACGACAAACTGTTCGCCGGAAGCATTGCCGACAACATTGCATTCTTCTCCGACGACGCCACCTTCACCCGCGTCGAGGAAGCCGCGCGCCGCGCCGACATCCACGACGACATCGCCGCCATGCCGATGGGCTACAACACCCTGGTGGGAGACATGGGCTCTACGCTTTCCGGGGGACAGAAACAACGTCTCTTCCTGGCAAGAGCCCTTTATCGCAAACCGCGCATCCTCGTCCTCGACGAGGCGACCAGCCACCTCGACGTCGCGCGGGAAGGTCGCATCGCGTCACTGATATCGCGATTGGACGTCACACGCGTCGTGGTGTCGCACCGCCCCGAAACCATCGCAGCCGCGGACCGGGTGCTTTACATGCAGAGCGGAACGGTCAGGGCTGCGGTCGTCGCCGACGCCGTGCAAGGCACCGCAGCTTGAGCGCTCTTCACCAGTTTCGCCGCCAAGGCGAATTACGGGCCCAAAAGTGCTGCGGCACGCAGGCCCCAACCATGAAGAAAAGGAGTATTTCGTGCGTGAGTTGAACCCATCCGAATTGCGGTACGTCACCGGAGGCATGGTCAAGGGACCCGGTAACGGCGACGTGGATAACGAACCTCCGGTCGTCGTAACTGCCCCCGGCGGCGGTGGCGGTGGTGGAATCATCAGCCCGCCCGTGGGCGGTGGCGGTAGCGGCACCGCATCGCCGCCCCCCTCCGGGGGCGGCACCGGGTCCGGCAGCTTGCCACCGGGCTATGGCGCGGTCGGCGGCTTCGCCACCGAATTCGCCAACCCGATCTGGGGAAGCAATCAGCAGATTACCGGCGGGATGTTCGGCTTCAGTATAGGTGCCGACAAGATATCGACATCCATGTCGCAGCAGGCCGCGTCGGTGACCAACACCTACACGATGACCGACGGCGAGACCGTAGGCGCGGCGGTCAATTGGGCGAACGGCAATTTCTCGGAATCGATTGTCGGCTCGGGTGCCTATGCGGACATGCACTTCAGCTTTTCGGTCAACTCGAATGCCCCTGACAAGCTTTCCCTGAGCTACGTCGAAGGTGGCGTGACCATCGGCCTGGCCATCGATACGACGGGAGCGACCTCCGAAAGCGCGGCGGTTTCCCTGTACGACAATGGTAGTGTCCACGTCACGGCAGGAGTCGCCCAGGGTTCGGGTGGCACTGAAAAGTACCTCAAGTTCGAGGATTCCGCGCACCCGGACGAGCACTACGAACTGATGATCTCCCACAACACCACGAGCGGGTGGAGCGCGGGTATCGGGATCGGTTTCCCTTACTGACGGAGGACGATACCGGAGGGCTCACGAGTGCCCTCCGGTGACCATCATGGTAAGCAAGACATGGCAAATCGTGGGCATGCTCGGCATGCTCGTGACTTCGGCGCAGGCGACAACGTACGTCAAGCCAACCGACAACGGTCCTTTGGGCGAGATGATTCGCAGCGGCAACGTGGAGGCGCTTCGAGCTCTTCGGCAGCGGAGTACGGACGAACTGCTCGGTACTTACCTGGATGCGCTCATCGAGCGCGCCCGATTACACTTCGATGCCTCGTCGAAACTGGCCCGCCAATGCTATGAGAAGGCCCTGCCCATCCCCTCGGCGCTGAGTATGGCAGCGGCCTGCGCGGAATTGGCCGCCGGCAATCTTTTCGTACAGGGAGAACATACCAGGCGCGAAAGCTTCGCTCACGAAGCTAGCCAAGCCCTGTATCCCAGGCTGAACGAGCAGCTGAAACGGTCCGACATCGCGATACATAGCCTCGAACCCATGAGCCAAGCCCTACCCGGGCCGCTTCCCAGGGTCGTTCGCAAGGCTTCCGACGCCATCGCCTGGGTCCATGACCCGGGCAATGAGGGCCGAGGGCTTTTCGTAAAGATCGGCGGGGAGGGAACGTCGGAAGCGACGCTGCTCTTCGATACGGGCACCCAACGCACCGTACTTACGCCCGCAGACGCGAGGTCCCTTGGCGCCACCCGTCGCAGGCCGGCCTCTGTAGTCGTTACCGATTCCCAGGGCGGTTCACCGATCATCAAGGGCGACATGGCGGTGTTGCCGGTGCTTCATCTCGCCGGAGCGCGGCTGGATAACGTAGATATCTTCATCGCCGACGTTCCTCGATCGGTGCTAGGACTTGACGTAGTGCTTCGCTCCTACGACGGCCTGCGCATGGATGCCGAGGGTATCGCGCCCCTGCCGAAAAACATGTGGCCAAATGCATGCCCAAATAGCGCCCTTTACCTGGCCGGCCCGGCCGATGGCGCCGGTATCGGCCTGGTGACGGACGTCGTCGTGGATGGGCAAACGGGTCGCGCACTTCTCGATACGGGAAATTCAGACATGCTCGATGCCCGCGACCTCAGCCTCCGCTCCGGAGGTCCCGGGGTGGAGACCACATCGGTGGCCACCCTCACCGGCCGCCAGGATGTCGTGTTCCAATGGAAACCGGCGACTCTCGGCGTTGCCGGCGGCTCGATCGAAGCGAGGCAGCGCATGATCGCCGTCGATCCGCGCTTGGCTCCGCGCATCCTTGGCGCGGGCATCGTCTCGCAGCTCGCCGTGCTGCTCGATTTCAGGAACGATACGTCGTGCTTGCTGCGGGCCGAACGATGAAGACTTTCCGGATGCTATGCCTGTCCTCGGCCGTCGCCCTCGGCGGATGCGCCGGATGGACGGTCGGCCCGGCGACGACGCCCGACGCCGAGGGGAACGTGCGCGTATCCTGCTCGGAAGCGGGCAGCACGCCTTCGCCCTGCAGTGCGGAAGCGTATCGCGCATGCGGAGGCCCAGCGGACATCGTCGGCGCCCCGCAGCCCTTGGTGCTCGGCGACCAGCGATCGCCGCAGTTCTACCAGTATTCCGCGACCTATCACTGCCGCTAGAGGCCAATCAGGCCCGCGCAGCCCGCAACGCCTTGCGCTCGCGCCGCCGCGCCTTGCGCGCCTTCCAACGCTCGGAGAGGCAGGCAAATATCACGTAAAGCGCCGGCGTGGAGAGCAACGTCAGGCTCTGCGAGATCAACAATCCGCCGATCATCGCGATGCCGAGCGGTCGACGCAGTTCCGAGCCCTCGCCCAGGCCGATGGCGATCGGCAGCGCGGCGAGGATCGCCACCATCGTGGTCATCATGATCGGGCGAAAACGCACGAGGCAGGCCTCGCGGATAGCCTCCTTCGAGGTGAGGCCGCGCTCGCGCTGCGCCACGAGCGCGAAGTCGATCATCATGATCGCGTTTTTCTTGACGATGCCGATGAGCAGCACCAGCGCGATCATCGCCACCACGGACAGTTCGGTGTCGGTGATGACCAGCGCGGCCAGCGCGCCGACACCGGCGGCGGGCAGCGTGGAGAGGATGGTCACCGGGTGGATGAGACTCTCGTAGAGCATGCCCATCAACAGGTAGACGGTGACGATCGCGGCCAGGATCAGCAGCGGCATGTCGCTCTGCGACTGCTGGAAGCGGCGGAAATCGCCGCCCGCCTCCACGCGGATGTCGCCGGGCATGCGCATGCCGGCCACCGTCTTCTGGATGATCGCCGTGGCCTCGCCGAGGCTGATGCCTTCGGCCAGGTTGAAGCTCACGTCCATCGTCGTGTATTGGTCTTCGTGCACGATCTGCGTGGGCGCGAGGCCGGGCTCCTGCTTCGTCACCGCCGAGATGGGCACCATCGCGCCCGAATCGGCTTTCACGTAAAGCTGGTTGAGCGCTTCGGGCGTGGCCGCCATCTGCGGCAGCGAATTGACGATGACGCGGTACTGGTTGATGTCCGAATAGATGGTGGACACGGCGCGCTGACCGAACGCGTTGTAGAGCGCGCCGTCGATGGTGCCGACGCCCACGCCCAGGCGCGCGGCGGTGTCGCGGTCGATCGTGAGGTTCTGGCGCAGGCCGGCGGCGTCGATGTCGCTGCCCACGTCCTTGAGCATCTTGTTCTTCTTCAGCGCGTCGACGAGCCTGGGCAGCCACAGCTGCAACTCGGCCACGTCGTTGCCCTTGAGCGATACCGAATACTGGCCGCCCTGCGACGAACCGCCGCCACCGCCGGTGGGCAGGTCCTGGATCGGGCGAAGGCGCAGGTTGAGGTCGGGATAGCGGTTGGCCTTGGCGGAGAGGCGGGCCAACGCGTCGAAGGTGGTGTCCTGGCGGCCGTCGGCCACCGTCTTCAACTCGATGTTGAACGAACCGGTCGAACCCGTGCGACTGGTGCCCAGGCGCGAACCGACCGCGCGGACGTCGGGATCGGCGAGCAACATGTCGGTGAGGCGCTTCTGGCGCTCCTTCATTTCGCCGAACGACACGGTGGAGCTTGCGTTGGCGCGCGCCGCGATGAGACCGGTGTCCTGCGGGGGGAAGAAACCGCCCTTGACCATGCCGAAGAGGAAGAAGGTGATGACCACCAGTCCCAGGGGCGTCAGCGCCATCAACAAGGCATGGCGCAGCGTCCAGTCGAGCGCCCCGCGGTACATGCCGACCATCCGCTCGTGCATGCGTTCCAGCGCGAGACCCAGCTTCGACTCGGGCTTCTGGTCCTTGTGCGCCCGGAGGAACTGGCCGCACAGCGACGGCGTGAGCGTGAGCGATACCACCGCCGATACGACGATGGCCGCGATCAGCGTGACGGTGAACTCCTTGAAGAACATGCCGAAGATGCCGGGTGCAAGCAACAACGGGATGAATACGGCGACGAGCGAGCCGGTGATCGAGACGATGGTGAAGCCGATCTCGCGCGCGCCGAGAAGCGCCGCCTCGAACCGGGGGATGCCCTCGTCCATGTGCCGGATGACGTTCTCGATGACCACGATGGCGTCGTCGACCACGAAGCCGATGGCGATCACCAGGGCGAGCAGCGTGAGGTTGTTGAGCGTGTAGCCGAACGAATACATCACCACGAAGGCGCCGGCCAGCGACAACGGTACGGCCAGGCCCGCGATCACGGTGGGCGCGAGGCGGCGCAGGAACACCGCCATGGTCATGATGACCATCGCCAGGCTGATCAGCAGCGTGGCCTGCACCTCGTGCAGCGAAGCGCGGATGGTGGGCGTGCCGTCGAAGAACGGGTGCAGCTCGGCACCGGCCGGCAGCCAGCTCCGCATCGTGGGAATGAGCGCCTTCACCCGATCGACGGTGGCGATGATGTTCGCGTCCGACTTGCGGTACACGTACATCAGGATGCCCGGGTGGCCGTTGAACCATGCGGCCTGGTACGCATCCTGCTGGCCGTCGTACACCTTGGCGATGTCGGACAATCGCACCGGCGTGCCGTTCTTGTTGGCGATCACCAGGCGGCCGAATTCCTCGGCCGTGTGCAGCGAATCGTTGGCGATGACCGCCATGTCGGTCTGGCCGTCGCTGAGGAAACCCTGCGGCGAGGTGACGTTGGCGGCCGTGAGCGCGTTGCGCAGCTGGTCGGGCGACAGGCCCATGGCGTTGAGCGCGCGCAGGTTCACGTCGACGCGGATGGCCGGCGTGGCGCTGCCGGCGATGTCCACCGAGGCGATGCCCTCCTGCTGGCGCAGGCGCTGCGCGAGGATGGAATCGGCCACGTTGTAGAGGGCCGTGGGCGCCATCGTGTCGGAGGTGAGCGCCAGCACGATGATGGGATCGTCGTTGGGATTGGCCTTCTGGTACGACGGCGCGTTGAGCAGGCCGGTGGGGAGATCCGGCTGGGCGGCGTTGATCGCCGTCTGCACGTCGCGCGCCGCCGCATCGATGTTGACCCCGTTCTGGAAGAACAGCAGCACGAAGGTGGAGCCTTCCGAGCTGTTCGAACGCATCTGCTCGATGCCCGGCACCTGGCCCAGGTGGCGTTCCAGCGGTGCCGCCACCGTGGAGGCCATGGTGCCCGCGTCGGCGCCCGACTGCTGCGCGCTGACGAAGATGGCGGGGAACTGGATCGCCGGCAGGGCCGCCACGCCGAGCAGCGAGTAGCAGATGATGCCCACGATGAAGATACCGATGGCCAGCAGCGAGGTGCCGATGGGGCGTCGGATGAAGGGACCGGAAATATTCATGGGGCGAAGCGGGTCATGGGCGGGCGCGCGCGAAATATTCCGTCATCAACGCGCGAGCCGGAAAAAGGTTTCGCCGGGCGGTGTGAACGCCCGGCGAATGAGGGTTGGACACGGTATCCGGTGAAACCATCAGCTCGCGATTCGCGGCTCGGCCTGGGCCAGGGCGCGTTGTCGCTTGCGCTCGGCCAGCCAGTCGGAGAACCGCTCCATGTAGAGGTAGATCACCGGCGTCGTGTACAGGGTGACCAGCTGCGACAGCAGCAGGCCGCCCACGATGGACACGCCCAGCGGCTTGCGCAGCTCCGAACCGATGCCGTTGCCCAGCGCCAGCGGCAAGGCGCCGAGCAGCGCCGCGGCGGTGGTCATCATGATGGGGCGGAAGCGCAGCAGGCAGGCGCGGCGGATGGCTTCGGCGGCGTTCATGCCGGTGCGCTTCGCCTCGATGGCGAAGTCGATCATCATGATCGCGTTCTTCTTCACGATGCCGATCAGCAGCACGATGCCCACGATGCCGTCGACCGACAGCGTCATGCCGCACATCAGCAAGGCCAGCAGCGCGCCGACACCGGCCGGCGGCAGCGTGGAGATGATCGTCAGCGGATGGATGTAGCTCTCGTAGAGCACGCCCAGCACGATGTAGATCACGATGATCGAAGCCAGCAGCAGGAGCACCTCGTCACCCACCGAGGACGAGAACTCCGCGGCCTTGCCGATGAACTGGCCGCGCACCGATGCCGGGAAGTTCAGCTGCTTCTCCACCTCGTGGATGGCATCCACGGCGGACGACAGCGACTCGCCCTGGGCGAGGTTGAACGAGATGGTGACCGAGGGCAGCTGCTGCAGGTGGCTCACCACCAGCGGCGCCGAGGTGACCTTGGCGCTGGCCAGCGAGGCGATGGGGATGGTGCCGCCCGAGCCGACCTGGAAGCCCACGTTGCCGGTGTTGCCGATGCCCGCCGGCGTGGCCGAGTTGCTCGAGGCGAGCTGGCCGAAGCTGGTGGCGTTGGAGCCGGTGAGCGCGCCGTTGCCGTTGCCGCGCACGGTGAGCTTGTTGAGCAGGTCCTTGCTGGTGCGGAATTCCGGCGCCACCTCCAGCACCACGCGGTACTGGTTCAGCTGGGTGAAGATCGTGGAGATCTGGCGCTGGCCGAATGCATCGTAGAGCGTGTCGTCGATGGTCTGCACCGGCACGCCCAGGCGGCTGGCGCTGTCGCGATCGATGGTGAGCTTGAGCGCGGTGCCCTGGTCGGCGAGGTTGTTGTCGACGTCGGCCAGCTCCTTGCGCTTGCGCAGCGCCGAGGTCATCTGTTGCGCGTAGCCCGCCAGCTCGGTGCTGTTCACGTCGGACAGCGAGTACTGGTATTCGGTGGCGGACACCTGGCTGTCGAGCGTGACGTCCTGCACCGGCTTCAGGTACAGCGCCACGCCGGCGATCTGCGAGGCCGCGCGTTGCAGGCGCGGCAGCACCTCGTCGAGGCTGTCGCGGTCGCTGCGATTCTTCAGCACCAGCGAAATCTGGCCCTGGTTGAGCGTGGGATTGACCGAGCCCGCGCCGATGAAGGCGGCCACGCCGGACACGGCAGGGTCCTTCGCCAGCGCATCGGCCACGGCCTTGGTGCGCACTTCCATCTGCGGGAAGGCCACGTTCTGGTCGGCCTGCACCACGGCGGTGATGAGGCCGGTGTCCTGCTCGGGCAGCAGGCCCTTGGGGATCACGATATAGAGCACGACGGTGAGCGCCACCGTGAGCGCGGCGATCAGCATCGTGAACGGACGGTGGTCGAGCACCCAGTCGAGGCTGCGGCCATAACCTTCGACGATGCGCGACCACGTGGTGGGCTTGCCCGCGGCGATGGCGTGCTCGTGGGCGTCCTCGGCCTCGGGCAGTTCGTCGGCCTTGAGCAGGTAGGCGCACATCATCGGGGTGAGGGTCAGCGAGACCAGCATCGAGATCGCGACGGCGATCGTCAGCACCCAGGCGAATTCGTGGAACAGGCGGCCGGTGACGCCGGGCATCAGCAGCAGCGGCAGGAACACGGCGATGAGCGACACGGTGAGGGAGAGCACCGTGAAGCCGATTTCCTTCGCGCCGATCTCGGCGGCCGTCTTGCCGTCGTGGCCCTGCTCGATGTAGCGGACGATGTTCTCGATCATCACGATCGCGTCGTCGACCACGAAACCCGTGGCCACCGCCAGCGCCATCAGCGAGAGGTTGTCGAGCGACATGTTGGCGAAGGCCATCACGCCGAAGGTGCCCATCAGCGACAGCGGCACGGCCACCGACGGAATCACGGTGGCCCACAGGCGGCGCAGGAAGACGAAGATCACCGCCACCACGAGGCAGATGGTGAGGATCAGGGTGAACTGGACGTCTTCCACCGAGGCGCGGATGGTGATCGTGCGGTCGGCGAACACGTCCAGGTGCACGTCGGCCGGCAGCACCTTCTGCAGGTCGGGTAGGGTCTGGCGGATCTGCTGCACGGTCTGCACGATGTTCGCGCCGGGCTGTCGGCGGATGTCGAGCAGCACGGCGGACTTGCCGTTGGCCCAGGCGGCGAGCTGGTCGTTCTCGACGCCGTCGACCACGTTGGCCACGTCGGACAGGCGCACCGGGGCGCCGTTCTTGTAGCTGATGATCGTGCCCTTGTACGCGGCCGCGTCTTCGAGCTGGTCGTTGGTGCCGATGCTGTAGGACTGCGTCTTGCCGTTCAACGTACCCTTGGGCGCGTTGACGTTGGCCTGGGTGAGCGAGCTGCGCACGTCTTCGAGCGTGAGGCCGAGGTTGGCCAGCTGCGCCGGATTGACCTGGATGCGCACGGCCGGGCGCACGTTGCCGGCGATGGAGACCAGGCCCACGCCTTCCACCTGGGCGAGCTTCTGCGCGAGGATCGAGTCCGCGTAGTTGTTCACGTCGCGCAGCGGCAGGCTCTCGGACGTGAGCATCAGCGTCATGATCGGCGCGTCGGCCGGGTTCACGCGGTTGTAGACCGGCGGATACGGCAGGTTGTTGGGCAGCGTGCCGCGCGCCTGGTTGATCGCCGCCTGCACGTCCTGCGCGGCGATGTCGATGTCGCGATCCATGTTGAACTGCAGCACGATCGTCGACAGGCCGGCCGACGAATCGGAACTCATCATCGACAGGCCGGAGATCTGGCCGAAATTGCGCTCCAGCGGCGTGGTGATCAGCGCGGCCATCGTGGTGGCGCTGGCACCGGGATACTGGGTGGTGACGACGAGGCTCGGCGCGTCGATCTCCGGCAGCGCCGACACCGGCAGCTGGCGGTAGCCGAGGATGCCCAGCAGCAGCACCGCCACCATGAGCAGCGAGGTCGCGATCGGCCGGCGAATGAAGAGTGTCGAGAAACCCACGTTCTGATCCTGGTGTCGTGGCCCCTGGAGGCCCGGTGCGGCGCGCCCTCCGGGGCGCGCCGCGCGCTATCAGCCGCCGCGACGTCCGCCGCGACCCTGCTGGCCCTGCTTGGCCTTCTGCAATTCTTCGGCGGTCGGCGCGGCCGGCACCTGGCCCGGGGCCAGCGGCTGCACCTTCGAGCCGGGCTTGAGGCGGAACTGGCCTTCGGTGACTACCTTGTCGTTGAGCTTCAGGCCCTTGCCGATGAGCACGTGGCTGTCGCCGACTTCGCTGGCGGTTTCCACCGGCTGCATCTTGACCGTGTTGTCGCCCTGCACGAGGTAGACGTAGTCGCCGTCGGGGCCGCGCTGCACGGCCTGGGCCGGCACCACGAGGCCGTTCTTCACCGTGCGCACCTTCAGCTGCACGTTGACGAACTGGCCCGGCCACAGCTGGGTCTTCTCGTTGTCGAACAGCGAGCGCAGGCGGAAGGTGCCGGTACTGGTGTCGATGGTGTTGTCGAGCACGTCGAGGTGGCCGGTCGCGATGACATGCGAGTCGACGCGATCGAGCGCCTGCACTTCCAGTGCCGAGAGATCGCCACCCTCGGCGGTCGACGAACGCACCATGTCGAGATTCTTCTCGGGCAGGAAGAACATCACGTAGATCGGATGCACTTCGGTGAGGGTGACGATGGCGTCGCTGGTGGTGAGGATGTTGCCGACATCGACCGAGCGGATGCCGGCCAGGCCGGTGATGGGCGCGATGACCTTGGTGAAGCCCAACTGCACCTGCGAGGCACGGATGGCCGCCTGGTCGGCCAGGACGGTGGCGTTGGCCTGGTCGAGGGTGTTCTTGAAGTTGTCCAGGTCCTGCTTGGACACATACTGCTGCCCGCCCTTGTTGACCAGGTTCTGCGAACGCTCCAGGTTGTTTTTCGCGGTGGCGGCGGCGGCCTGGTCCTGCTTGAGCTTGGCCACCGACTGGTCGTACTGCGACTGGATCGTGCGCGGGTCGATCTCGGCGAGAACGTCGCCCTTCTTCACCTCCTGGCCTTCCTTGAAGTTCAGCTTCATCAGCTGGCCGCCCACCTGCGGCCCCACGGTGACGACATTGCGCGCCTGGACGGTGCCCAGCGCGGTGAGGTAGACCGGTACATCCTGGCTGACGACGGGCACGACGGTGACCGGCACCGGCGGCTGGTCCTTGCCCTGCCCTTCGCCGTTGGCCTGCGCACCTGCGGCGGCGGCCTCGCCCTTTCCACCCTTGCCATGGTGCAGGCGCGGAACGACGAAGAAGCCCGCGATCACCACGACAACGATGACGGCCAGCGCGATTTTCCAGAAACGCGACATGAAACACTCCCAGGGGTCAAAAGCCGGCCTTCGCTCGAGGCCGGGCGCGCCGTGCGCCAACGGTTTATACCCGCAAAACGTTAACGAACCACGGCGCCAATATAGGTGTTGGGGAACGGCATTGAACAATGCCGGTTGACAGGGGTGCACCATGACTGACGGCACGTCCCCCGTCATCTCCTTGCCATGAGCGATCCCGAGACCGCTGACGAACGCCGAGGTTCCCCCTATACTCGCCGAGGTTCGTCGCCGCATCGCGGCTTGCAGGCACGCCGAATCCCCGGGGAGGGGGGTCGGCACACCCAAAACCAGTGGAGTCAATGCGTGAGCGGTTCTCCAAGCAAGTCCGACCAGAACTTCATGCGCCAGTTTTCCTGGCTGACCGCGGGCCTCAGCGTCCTGGCCCTGGTCCTGATGGTGATCGCATACACCATCTACAGTCACATCCCCAAGGAGCAGGATCCGGCGGTGGCCAAGCGCACCGAAGCCCGGATCGCGCCCACGGGTGCCGTCTACGCCGGCGATACCGGCCGCGCAGCGATGCAGGCCGCCCAGGAAGCCGCCGCCAAGGCCGCGGCCGCGCAGGTCGCCTATGGCGGCAGCACCGACGGCAAGACCATCTACGACAATCTCTGCCACAGCTGCCACACCGCCGGCGTGGCCGGTGCGCCGAAGCTGGGCGACAAGGGCGCCTGGAGCGCCCGCATCGCCCAGGGCACGGCCACGCTGATCAAGCATGCGATCGAGGGCTACACCGGTCCGGACGGCAACCACATGCCGGCCCGCGGCGGCAATCCCGCGCTCAACGACGAGCAGATGACCAATACGGTCAAGTGGATGATCGATCAGGCGAAGTGATAGTTACCAGTGGCGGGTAACGCATGGAGGCCGCGAGCGATCGCGGCTTTCGTGTGTTAGCACTTCGAGCTTCGCAGGAGTTCGCCGATGCGATCGGCTCCCACCCTTCGGCAGGAAGCTTGCTACCGAAGGGGTGGGAGCCGATCGTATCGGCGATTCCTAGTGCTGGAGCACCCAATCCGCGGCGAAAGCCCGTAACTGGGGAAAGAACGTCTCGAACGTAGCCCTGAGCGCCCCGTCGTCCGCCAGCAGCAACGGCATCGCCTCGGCCACCGGATTGGTCCGCGACAGCCGCCGCGACAGCCCGCCGAAGGCCGCGGCCACCCGATCGGGATCGATGTAGCCGGCGGGCAGGTCGTTGGCGTCCATATAGGAAAGGAACCGCTTCAGCCCCTCCGGCAGGATCGCTTCGGCCTCATGAAGCTCGGCGCGCACGCGATCGGAGAACGGCCCCAGCGGCTCGTCGCTCCAGCGGGCGAAATCCCGCGCCAGGCAGTGATCGAACCACACGTCGAGCAGGATGCCCGCGTAACGGCGAAACGGCGCGGGCATGCGCTCGCGCGCGGCGCGCACCTCCGGATGGCTATCCGTGTACCCGTCGATGGCCCGGTGCAGGTAGATGCCCTGGCGCACGCGTGGCGGCAACGCCTCGTCGGGAGTGCCCCTCACGAAATCGCCGAGGGTACCGCCCAGGCGCAGCTCGCCATCGCCACCGGCCAGCAGGGCATGGGCAAGCACGTTCACGACGGGGCTCCGGCGCGGTTGTCACGGGCAGCGGGTATCATGACGGGATGAACGATCTACTTTCCGTGGCGCCGGAACGCTTTCCGGACGAAACCGCAAGATTCGCGCTCGACGGTCCCGCTGGCAAGCTCGAATGCGAGGCCCGGGCCGCCGGGTCCGAGGGCAAGCGCGACGCCGTCGCGGTCATCTGCCATCCGCTGTCCACCGACGGCGGCAGCATGCACAACAAGGTGGTCACGATGGTCGAGCGCGCGCTGCGCGAGTCCGGCGTCGACACCGTCATCTTCAATTTCCGCAGCGTGGGCCACTCCGAAGGCGAATTCGACCAGGGCAACGGCGAGAGCGACGACCTCGCCACGGTGGTCGCCTGGGCCCGCAAGGTGCGTCCGAGTGCCACGCTCTGGCTCGCCGGGTTCTCCTTCGGCAGCTACGTCACCCTGCGCAACGCCGTGCGCCTGGGTGCCGAGGGCCTCGTCAGCATCGCCCCGCCCGCCGCGGGCCGCGGCTGGGACTTCGGCCCCATCGAGCTGCCGTCGTGCCGCTGGCTCGTGGTGATGGGCGATGCCGACGAGATCGTCGAACCGCAGGCGGTCTACGACTGGATCGACGGCCTTCCTGAAGGCAGTCGCCCGGTGCTGGTGAAGATGGAAGACACCAGCCACTTCTTCCACCGTCGCCTCATGGACCTGCGTGGCGTCATCAAGCACGCGGTGAAAGACTGGCCGCCGCTGCCCGCCTCCGCATGAGCTGCAGCGCATCCACGCCGGGCGAGCGTTATCGCGACGGCATCGCCGGACACCGCTGGGAGTCCGATCCCGCCCAGCTCCCCGTCATCGCCCAGTTCGATCGCCTGCACGCCGCGCTGTGCACGTCCGACGCCGCGCCGGCCGGCCTCCTCGGCCGCCTGCGCACGATGCTCGGCGGCGAGCAACGCAAGGCCGTGCCCGGCCTTTACCTATGGGGCAGCGTCGGCCGCGGCAAGACGTTCCTCATGGATCTCTTCGTCTCCAGCCTGTCGCCCGGGCTCGCCCTGCGCCGGCATTTCCACCGTTTCATGCAGGAGACCCACGCCACCCTGCGCGAGCTGGGCGAACGGCAGAACCCGCTCGACGAAGTGGCCGCCCGCCTCGCCGCGAAGTGCCGCGTGCTCTGCCTCGACGAGTTCCTGGTCACCGACATCGGCGACGCGATGATCCTCTCCGCCCTGCTCGAAGGCCTCTTCGAACGCGGCGTCACGCTGGTCACCACGTCGAACACGCCACCCTCCGGCCTCTACAAGGACGGCCTGCAACGCGCGCGGTTCCTGCCGGCCATCGCCGCCATCGAAGCGCATTGCGTGGTGCACGAGATGGTCTCGCCGCGCGACTGGCGGCTGCGCGCGCTCAGCCAGGCGCCCGTCTACCTTGTGCCTCCCGGACCCGAGGCGGAACGCTCGCTGGCGAAGATCTTCAACGGGCAGGCGCAGGGCGACATCGTCGACGACGATACGATTCATCTCAACGCGCGTCACGTCCCGGTGCGAAAACGGGCGGACAACATCGTCTGGTTCGACTTCGCCGCCTTGTGCGAAGGACCGCGCGCGGTGTCCGATTACATCGAACTGGCCAAGGCCTATCCCGCCGTCATCGTTTCCAACGTGCCGCAGTTCACCGCCTACTCCGAGAACGAAGCCAAGCGCTTCGTGCTGCTGGTCGACGAGTTCTACGACCGCCACGTGAAGCTCATCCTGTCGGCCGCCGCGCCGATCACCGAGTTGTACGACGGAACGAAGGTACGCGCGGAATTCGGTCGCACGGAGTCACGCCTCATCGAGATGCAGAGCGAAGACTACCTCGGCCGTGAGCACAAGCCCTGATGCGAAAGGCCCGCGGACGGCTAGCGGCAAGCACCGGAAACAGGCCATGCTTTGCGGGCGGGTCCCCCGCACTCCCCAAGAGGTACGCCATGGAACATTGCGAACTGATCCCCGGCCGCGGCATCCGCCGGGGCGACACCGACATCTTCTTCGGCATGCGCCGCAAGGCCCTGCGTGACGCGCTCGGCTACAAGCAGGCCGGCGACGGCATGTGGGACGACGAAGACGAATACGCCGACGGCGAAGGCCACGATTGGCTGCTGCTGCGCTTCCTCGACGACAAGCTCTGCGACATCGAAGTGCGAGGCGGCGAGCTCTCCCACGACGGCATCGAACTGAAGCACACCGACATGCCGCGGTTGCACGACGACCTCGAGCGCAAGGGCATGGCCCTGGAAGCGACCGAATGGCTCTCCGAAGGCCACGACTGCGTCGACCTCCAGATCGTCGTCGCATCGAACAGGGACATCGAGGAGTTCGACGACAGCGACCGGAGCAACGACGACAAGATCGCCTGGGTCATCACCAGCAGCGACTTCAAGGTCGAAGACTGATGGACGGCCGGCCCGCACGCACCGTCCACGTCGTTCGCATCGCGGCGGCGGCGGCCGTGCTGGCCCTGCTGGCGGCCTGCGCATCGGCACCCGCCGTCGCCCCGCAACGCAGTGCCCTCGCGCACTGGTCGCCCTCGCCCAACTTCAACGCGCGCAAGGCACAACTCATCGTGCTGCACCACACCTCCACGGCGAATGCCGCGGAGGCCCTGCGCATCCTGAAGAGCCGCAATAGCGAAGGACAGGTCAGCGCCCATTACCTCGTGGAAGCCGATGGCCGCATCGACCAGCTCGTCGACGACGGTGCGCGTGCATGGCATGCCGGCGCATCGCGCTGGGCGGGCATGACCGACATCAATTCCTCGTCGATCGGCATCGAGATCGACAACGACGGCGTATCCCCGTTCACCCAGCCGCAGATCCAGGCCCTGGTGAACCTGCTGGCCGATCTCACCTCGCGACTCGGCATCCCGCGCGAGGCGGTGGTGGGACATGGCGATATCGCCCCGGGCCGCAAGAACGATCCCAGCGCATTGTTTCCCTGGAGTACGCTGGCGCGTTACGGTTTCGGGCTATGGCCCGACCAGCCGCTCATTCCGGCCCCACCGGGGTTCGACAGCCTCGCGGCGATACGGATGGTGGGATACGACGTGTCCAATCCGCGCACGGCCATCGTGGCCTTCCATCGGCACTACCGGGGAATGGAAAGCGAAACGCTCGACGGGACGGATGCGTCGATCCTCTATTCGCTGCAGCGGAAGCTGATGGCGCCTCGGTCCTGACGACCGAAAAGCCTCAGTACGAAAACGAAGCGAACGCCTCGATCGTCCGCTCGACCGCCTCGTCGTCGATATCCAGGTGCGTCACCAGCCGCACCGACGGCAGGTAACCGATGCTCAACCGCACGCCCGCCGCCGTCATGTGCGCGGCGAGATCCTTCAGGCGGGACGCGGGCACGTCGACGAACACCATGTTCGTGTGCTGTGCCTTGACGGCCAATCCGTCGATGCCACGCAGGCCCTCCGCAAGCCGCTGGGCACGCACGTGATCGTCGGCCAGCCGCTCCACGTGATGGTCGAGCGCATGCATCGCCGCCGCGGCCAGCATGCCGGCCTGGCGCCAGCCGCCCCCCGCCACCTTGCGCCAGCGCCGTGCGCGATCGATGAAGGCCACGTCACCGAGCAGTACCGACCCCACCGGCGCGCCCAGGCCCTTCGACAGGCATACCGACACGCTGTCGAAACCCTCGACCACCTCGCGCGGCGACTTGCCGTAGGCCACGGCCGCGTTGTACATGCGCGCGCCATCGAGGTGCAGCTTCAGGCCCCGACGCGTGGCCAGTTCGCGTGCCCGGCCGAGGTAATCGAATGCGAGCGTACGGCCGTGCCAGGTGTTTTCCAGCGCCAGCACTTTCGAGCGCGCGAAATGCGGATCGACCGGCTTGATGGCCGCCTCCACCTTGTCCAGCGGCAGACTGCCATCGGCGTCCTGCGGGATGGGCTGGGGCTGGATGGAACCCAGCACCGCGGCGCCGCCGCCTTCGAAGCGATAGGTGTGCGCATCGGCACCCACGATGTATTCGTCGCCCCGCTCGCAATGCGCCATGAGGCCGAGCAGGTTGCTCTGCGTACCGGTGGGCACGAACAGCGCGGCGGCGAAGCCGAGGTCCGCCGCGAGGCGGTCCTGCAAGGCGTTGACCGAGGGGTCTTCGCCGTAGACGTCGTCGCCGACGGGGGCACGCAGCATCGCTTCGCGCATGGCGTCGGTGGGCAGGGTGACGGTATCGCTGCGCAGGTCGATCGTCTTCATCGCGAAACGGATCATCGGGAAGGAATCGCCGATGGTACGCGAAGGCGTTCACGATGCCATGTACGCGCGTGCGGCATGATCGGCCCATGATCACCATCGTCATGGGCGTATCCGGCAGCGGCAAGAGCACGATCGGCGAGGGGCTGGCCCAGCGCCTGGGCGTGCCGTTCGTCGACGGCGACCACCTTCATCCCCAGGCCAATCGCGACAAGATGGCCCGCGGCCTGCCGCTGGACGACGCCGACCGGCAGCCGTGGCTCGAAGCCATCGTGGCGGAGATGCGGCGGCATGACGGCCTGGTGCTCGCCTGCTCCGCGCTCAAGCGGCGCTATCGCGATTTCCTGCGGCAAGGGCGTAACGACGTTCGCTTCGTGTACCTGCACGGCTCGCGCGAACTGCTGGCCGATCGCCTGGCCCATCGCAGCGGGCATTTCTTCGATCCGGCGTTGCTCGACAGCCAGCTGGCGACGCTGGAAGAGCCGTCGCGCGACGAGGCCTTGTGGGTGGATATCGGGGAGTCGCCTTCGGAGGTGATCGAAGACGTCATAAGGGCGGACTGCCCGCACGAATGACGACCGGGTCCGTGGGCACCGGCCTGCGCCGGTGCGACGGATTTCGTGCCGCGTCGTACTACCTACCGCGTCGCACCGGCGCAGGCCGGTGCCTACGGCGAAGCGCTCGGGTAAGGCGATCGATGCATGCTGGGCGGCACACCCAACGCCCTACGGAACATCGTCGAAAAACTCGTCGCGCTCTCGTAGCCCAGGTCGAGCGCGATCGCCGTCACCGACTCGCCCGCCGCCAGCCTCGGCAAAGCGGACAGCAGGCATGCCTGCTGTCGCCATTGCGCGAAGCTCATGCCCGTTTCGCGCCGGAACAGTCGCGTGAAGCTGCGACGGTGCATCGAAAGATCCTCGGCCCAGCCGTCGATGGCTTCGGTCACCGTCGGCCGTTCGAAGAATCGCGCGCAACGTGCCGACAGTGTGGCATGCGTCGGCAAGGGCAGCGCGAGGGGCACCGTGGGTGCGCGCGCGATCTCCGCCACCACCAGCGACATCAGCAAACCGTCGCGACCGGCCGGGTCGTATTCACGCGGCACGGCAGCGGCCTCGACCAGCAACGCGCGAAGCAGGGGCGATACCGAGAGCACGCGACATGCCTCGCCCAAGGTGCCGATCACCATCGTTTCCAGATAGACGCTGTTGGTGTTCACCGCGCCGATCATCCGCACCGAATGCGGTGTTCCCCCGGGAATCCACACGGCGCGCTCGGGCGGTGCGATCCATGCGCCGAAGGGCGTCGTCACGGCCACCGTCCCCCGCGACGCGTAGAGCAGTTGCCCGCGGCGGTGCCGATGGGTCGCCAGTTCGAAGGAGGCGGGGTAGACATTGGCCCGCGACACGACAGGCCGGGGCACGGCCTCGAAGGCGTCGGCATCGTGCTGGGTCATGGTTGTCCCGTTCGCGAAGGCTTCTGACCCATATCCTAGCGCGGGACAGTCCTTGAGCGTGGTCTCATACGTGTACCCGCTCCTTTTCCCCAGGACATCCCGATGCAAGCCCCCGCCAGCGCCGAGGCGGACGCCCCGCGCGCCACCAGCCCCACCGTCTACGGCGTGATCTTCGCCATCAGCTTCTGCCACCTGCTCAACGACATGATGCAGTCGTTGCTGCCGGCCATCTATCCGGGCCTGAAGGAGGGATTCCACCTCGACTTCGGCCAGATCGGCCTGATCACGCTGACCTACCAGATCACCGCCTCGATCCTGCAGCCGCTGGTGGGCCTGTACGCCGACCGCCGGCCGACGCCGCTCGCCCTCCCGGGCGGCACGCTGTTCTCGCTGGCCGGGCTGCTGGTGCTATCGGTGGCGCACACCTACCCGATGCTGCTGGTCGGCGCCTCGCTGCTGGGCATGGGTTCGTCGGTATTCCATCCCGAATCCTCGCGCGTGGCGCGCATGGCCTCCGGCGGCCGCCACGGTCTCGCCCAGTCACTGTTTCAGGTGGGCGGCAACGCCGGCCAGGCGCTGGGCCCGCTGGCCGCGGCCATCGTGGTGGTGCGCTGGGGCCAGTCGAGCCTCGCCTTCTTCGCGATGCTCGCCCTGCTCTCCGGCGCCATCCTGTGGAACGTGGGCCAGTGGTATCGCCACCACGGCCTCACCCGCCTGAAGGCCGGCGGCACGCACCACGTCACGGCGCCGACGAGCGCCGAGGCTCGTCGCGGCATCGCCGTGCTGCTGGCGCTGATCTTCTCCAAGTACGTCTACCTCGCCAGCCTCACGAGCTACTTCACTTTCTACCTGATCCACCGCTTCGGCGTGTCGGTGGAAAGCGCGCAGCTGCACCTGTTCGTGTTCCTCGGCGCGGTGGCCGTGGGCACGGTGTTGGGCGGCCCGCTCGGCGATCGCTTCGGACGCAAGCACGTCATCTGGTTCTCGATCCTCGGCGCGTTGCCGTTCACGCTGCTGCTGCCGCACGCGAGCCTGTTCTGGACGGCGCCGCTCACGGTGGCGATCGGCTTGATCCTCGCCTCGGCGTTTCCCGCGATCGTGGTGTTCGCCCAGGAACTGGTGCCGGGCAAGGTGGGCATGATCTCCGGACTGTTCTTCGGCTTCTCGTTCGGCATGGGCGGGCTGGGTGCCGCGGGACTGGGCGAACTGGCCGACCACATCGGCATCGAGGCGGTGTACCAGGCGTGCGCGTTCTTGCCGTTGATCGGGTTGCTGGCGGCGTTCTTGCCTGATGCCAGGTCTTCGCGAGCCTGAATCGCGGACAAGGTCCGCTCCCGCCCTCCGGTAATGGGCTTTCTACCGAAGGGTGGGAGCGGACCCCGTCCGCGATGTCCTTAACGGGGCAGCGCGTACGCGATGACCCAATCGCCCTGCTTCGTCCCGAGCGAACCATGGCCGCCCGCGACGACGAGCACGTACTGCCGCCCGCTCGCGTCCGCGTAGCTCATGGGCGTGGCCTGGCCGCCCGCGGGCAAGCGCGCCTCCCAAAGCTTGTGCCCGGTGCGCACGTCGTACCCACGGATGTAGTTGTCGAGCGTGCCGCTCAGGAACGTGACGCCACCCGCGGTGGTGAGCATGCCACCCATGCTGGGCACGCCCAGCGGCATCGGGATCGGCAACGGTGCGCTGTCGACGATGGTGCCGTTCTTGTGGCGCCACATCATGCGTCCGGTGCCCAGGTCGACGCCCGCGACATAGCCCCACGGCGGCGCCTGGCAAGGAATGCCCAGCGGCGAGAGGAACGGCTGCAGTTCGATGGCGTAGGGAATGCCCTTGACCTGCTTGATGCCCTGGGTCTCGCTTTTCGACTCCGCGACTTCCGTCTGCGCCAGCTTGTCCTGGGGTATCAGCCGCGACTGAAAGGCCATGTAGCTCGGGTTGATGAGCATGAGCTGCCGCGTGGGATCCACCGACACGCCGCCCCAGTCGAACACGCCGAAGTTGCCGGGGAACGCGAGCGAACCCTGCTCCGACGGCGGGGTGAACATGCCGTCGTAACGCAGCGAGCGGAAACGCACGCGGCACCACAGCTGGTCGAGCGGCGTGGTACCCCACATGTCGCTTTCGCGCACGTCCGGCGGCGCGAAATTGAGTTCCGACAAGGGCTGCGTCGGTGACGTATGGTCGCCGGCCACCGCGCCCTGCGGTCGAGGCACTTCGTGGATGGGCACGATGGGCGTGCCGTCGCGGCGGTCGAGCACGTAGACGCTGCCCTGCTTGGTGGACGCCACGAGCGCGGGCTTCATGCCGTCGGCGGTCTTCAGGTCGATGAGGGTCGGCTGGCCGCCAACGTCCATGTCCCACAGGTCGTGGTGGGTGAACTGGTAATTCCAGCGCAGCTTGCCGGTGGCGATATCGAGGGCGACGACGCCCGCGCCGAACTTCTCGGAGGTGGGCGTGCGCGTGCCGGCGAACTGGTCGGGCGTCTGGTTGCCCATCGGCAGGTAGACCATGCCCAGCGACTCGTCCACGCTGAAGAGCGACCACACGTTGGGCGAGTTGCGCGTGTAGATGCCGCCCGCCGCGATGGGCGCGGTGTCGTCGGGCTTGCCCGGGTCCCAGTTCCACACCAGGTGGCCGTCGTGCACGTCGTAGGCGCGTATCACGCCGGACGGCTCGTTCGTGGATTCGTTGTCGGTGACGTGGCCGCCGATGATGACCAGGTCGCGCGTCACCGCCGGGGGCGACGTGGAGTAATAGCCGCCGGGGGTGAACGGTCCGATATTCGCGCGCAGGTCGACGGTGCCCTGGTTGCCGAAGTCGGGGCACGGCTTGCCCGTGTCGGCGTCGAGCGCGATCAGGCGCGCGTCCGCCGTGGGGAGAAACAGGCGGCGCGGGCAGATGGCCGAGGCGGTGGCCGTCGGTACCCACGTGCTGGATGCGGACGCGGGCGCCGTCGTCGCCGGCGCGGGGACCTGGGCCGATGCGTATTTCGCGTCGTCGTGATACGACACGCCGCGGCAGGTCATGTGCTCCCAATGCTTGAAGCCGACGGGGCTCTGCAGTTGTGGATCGAATTCCCAGCGCCTCGCGCCCGTGGCCGCGTCCACGGCGATCACGCGGCTGTGCGGGGTGCACAGGTAGACGGTGTCGCCGATCTTGAGCGGCGTGTTTTCCGCGGTGGTTTCGGTGGGATCGTCCGGTCCCGGCGTATCGCCGGTCTGGATCTTCCACGCCACGTCGAGGTGCTGCACGTTGTCCGCATTGATCTGCGTGAGCGGCGAATAGCGCTGTCCGAACGGCGAACCGCCGTAGTCGGTCCAGTCGGCGTCCGGACGCATCGCGCGATCGCCCTGCGGGCCCGCGACGGTGGCCATCGGCAGGGAGCCATCCAGGTCGGGCTCCGGATACAGCGCACCGGCCGCGCCGACCGCCGCGACCACGAGCAGCGCGAGGAAGAGGAACCCGCCGCCCGTGCCCCGGGCCGTATTGGTGAAGCGGCCCGGGGTGAGGCCGCGCCGCGACCACGGCAACAACAGCCAAAGGCCGAGCGCGAACCAGAGGTCAAGGCGGGTCAGCAGTTGCCACCAGTCCAGGTGCACTTCCCATACGGCCCATGCGGCGGTGCCGATGAGCAGGAACGAGAACAGGTAGACGCCCATGCGCGATCGCAGCAGGAGCAGCAACGCCGACAGCAGCGTCACCAGACCGGCCACCAGGTAATAGGGAGATCCGCCGACGTGCAGCAGCTGGATGCCGCCCCAGAGCAAGACCGCGCCGTAGGCCGCGAAGACGAAGGCGGTGAACACCGTCATCGGGTGAAAGGCGCGAGTTCTTACGTACATGGCTTCACCCTCGGTATCCTCCCGCAAAGCGTGGGGGCGGGAGCGTGAATCCGAGGTGGAGGAGCGACGGCGTCACTTTTCGCAAAATGCGCGGCTCATCGCCGTGGGCAGGCCGGTGCCCACGGCGAGGCGACCGGTTACCGCGACACCAGTTCGGCGATGACTTCGTCCAGCGCCGTCGAACCCTTGATCGACGATGCGCCGAAATCGATCCAGCCCTCGTTGAACCCATCGATCATGCGCATGCGCGGATGCGGATGGTTCATGCCTTGCGCCCGAAAACGGGCTTCCCACGCGTCGCGCGGCACGACACGCGCCGTCACCTCGCGACCCAGTGCGCGCGAGAGCGATGCGGCGATATCGTTCGGACTCACGCGTTCCGGTCCTTCCAGTTCCACCACGCGAACCCCCTGGCCCGGCTCGTCGAACAGCGTCGCGGCGAGGCGGCCGATGTCCTTCGTCGCCACCATCGCGATGCGCCGGTCGAGCGGTTGCAGGTAGCTGTCGATGACGCCTTCGTCGCGCGCCATGGGGATGTCCCACTGCGCGTTTTCGACGAACCAGGCGGCGCGCAGGAAGGTCACCGGCATGGGCAGCGTGGCGAGTTCGCGTTCCATGTGCGCGAGTTGCGAGAGCAGGTTGTCCTCGACGGCGTCGGCGCCGATGGTGGACAGCGCCACCACCCGGGCGGGTTTCGCCGCGAGCAGGGCCTCGCGTATCGAGGCGACGGTGCGGCGCGATTCGGCGTAGCCGGGCGACGGATCGAACGTGGGCGGCAGCAGCACGAACACCGCTTCGGCCCCGTCGAAGGCCTGGGTGAGCGCGGCGGTGTCGTCGAGGTCGGCCACGGCGAACTCGGCGAAGGCGCGGCCCTTGGCGGGCTGGCGAACGACGGCGCGGAAGGGCCGGCCGGCCTGGGTGAGGGCCTCGGCGAGCGAGGCGCCGACCTGGCCGGTGATGCCGGTGATGGCGTACATGAGCGTTTCTCCGTAAGGGACGGAGAACAGGTTAGGTGGCGCCGATCCGTGATTGAAGCGACGTGCGGTGGTTACTCCGGTGACGTTTTGTCATCGATGTCGCGGGAGCCGCATGACGGTTGTCGGCAAAGCCGGCACGGGCTTGGTCGACGCTCGTGAAGACGCCGGGCTAACGGCAGGGGAGGTATCAATGACGCACTCTTGAATGCCCATAGGGAGCCACGTCATGAAGACCGTCCTCGCCCTCGCGCTCACGTTCACCCTCGCCAGCGGCAGCGCCGCGGCCGGCCAGCTCGACAAGCTCGGCGGCCTCATGGGCGGGTCCGGGGGCTCGCTCACCTCCGGCAGCATGGGCAACGCCGCCGGCGTCATCCAGTACTGCATCAGCAACAACTACCTGGGCGGCGACAGCGGCGCCGCGGGCGTGAAGGACCAACTGCTCGGCAAGCTGGGCGCGGGTGACCAGACAGCGGCGAGCAACGACGCCTCCAGCGGCCTGATGGGCAAGCTGGGCAAGAAGTCCACCACCGCCGCCGTGCAACCCTCCCAGGACAAGGGCTACCTCGACGGGGCCAAGGGCCTGCTCCGCAGCGGCGACGGCAAGACCCTCGACCTGGCCGGCGCGCAGGGCGGTGCCGGTGGCGACCTCAAGGCCCAGGTGACCCGCAAGGTGTGCGATGCCGTGCTCAAGCAGGGCAAGAAGTGGGTGGGCATGTAACGAAGCCTCGTGGGAGCGGGCGAGCCGGCTCCCACGACCGCCTTTGCCCGGCAAAGCAAGCACATAGGTCATTTACCCTACATCTTGTGTTGACCTACCCCTTCCCCGCCTATATCGTGTGTCCCGCTGGTGTCCGAGGAGGCGCGACTGCCCGTCGGAACTAATAGGGAATCCGGTGCGAATCCGGAACTGCCCCGCAGCGGTAAGTGGAAACGACCCCGGAACGAGGCACTGGTCTTGAACGAAGGCCGGGAAGCCCCGGGTAGGCCCGGCGAAAGCCCCCGTCCACGAGTCCGAAGACCTGCCAGCAGTCGACGCCACGACCGGCGTCGATGAGGGTGGTGGCGGCTTCCGCGGGGAGGCACGTCGTGACCGGAGCCTTCGCGGGCTCCGTCCCGGCCGTTTCCGCGTGTCTCCACTGCGTCGAACCAGTTTCATGGGGTACGCCAGAATGACCACGATGGATTCCGCCGCGCGCGAGCGCACCGAGACGGCCGACACGGCCTCCCACCCCACCACCGCTCCCGGCAGCGAGAAGGCCCCGGCCGCCGGCTACCGCAACGACACCCCGCCCGCGTTCGCCCTCACCCCGCCGCACAACCCCGGCCAGATGCGCGTCACCAAGCGCAACGGTGGCCAGGAAACCGTCGACGTGAACAAGATCGTGCGCGCGGTCACCCGCAGCGCCGACGGCCTGTACTCGGTCGATCCGATGCGCGTGGCGCTGAAGACGATCGGCGGCCTCTACGACGGCGCCACCACGCAGGAGCTCGACCAGCTCTCGATCCGCACGTCCGCCGCGCTCACCGCCGAGGAGCCGGAATACGGCCAGCTCGCCGCGCGCCTGCTGTCGGCCTTCATCGACAAGGAAGTGGCCGGGCAGGAGATCCAGTCGTTCTCGCAGTCGATCGCCACCGGCGCCGAGTTGGGCATCCTCAACGCCCGCCTGCGCGACTTCGTGCAGGTCAATGCGCGCAAGCTCAACGACGCCATCGACACCGCCGCCTCGCGCCGCTTCGAATACTTCGGCCTGCGCACGGTGTACGACCGCTACCTGCTGCGCCATCCGACCAAGCGCTTCGTCATCGAGACGCCTCAGTACTTCTTCATGCGCATCGCCTGCGCGCTCGGCGGCAACGACGTGGCCGAGACGCTCGAGCTGTACCGCATGCTTTCCTCGCTGGAATACCTCGCCAGCTCGCCGACGCTGTTCAACGCCGGTACCGCGCACGAACAGCTCTCCTCGTGCTTCCTGCTCGATTCGCCGCAGGACGACCTGGCCTCGATCTACGCCAAGTACGGCGACGTGGCCCAGCTGTCGAAGTTCGCCGGCGGCATCGGCCTGGCCTATTCGCGCATCCGTTCGCGCGGCTCGCTGATCCGCGGTACCAACGGCCACTCCAACGGTCTCGTGCCCTGGCTGAAAACGCTGGACGCCTCGGTGGCCGCCGTCAACCAGGGCGGCAAGCGCAAGGGCGCGGCCTGCGTGTACCTGGAAAGCTGGCACGCCGACATCGAGGAATTCCTCGAGCTGCGCGAGAACACCGGCGACGACGCCCGCCGCACGCACAACCTCAACCTCGCCAACTGGGTACCCGACATCTTCATGCGCCGCGTGGAGAGCGACGGC
The DNA here is from genome assembly GCF_023078455.1 of Luteibacter aegosomatis. GTDB lineage: Bacteria > Pseudomonadota > Gammaproteobacteria > Xanthomonadales > Rhodanobacteraceae > Luteibacter > Luteibacter aegosomatis. Next base: position 4,345,964 of record NZ_CP095740.1, read on the forward strand.
GACTGGTCGCTGTTCGACCCGAAGATCGTGCCGCACTTCGTCGACACCTGGGGCGCCACCTTCGACGCCGCCTACGAGAAGGCCGAGGCCGAGGGCCTCGCGGTGAAGACGATCAAGGCGCGCGAACTCTACGCCCGCATGCTGCGCTCGCTCGCGCAGACCGGCAACGGCTGGATGACCTTCAAGGATCGCTCCAACGCCACCAGCAACCAGACCGCGCGTCCGGAAAACGTCATCCACCTGTCCAACCTGTGCACCGAGATCCTCGAAGTCACCAACGAGGGCGAAACGGCCGTCTGCAACCTCGGCTCGGTAAACCTCTCACGCCACGTGGTCGACGGCGCGTTCGATTTCGACAAGCTCGCCTCCACCGTGCGTACCGCCGTGCGCCAGTTGAACCGCGTGATCGATCTCAACTTCTACCCGATCGCCACGGCGAAGACCGCCAACGAGAAGTGGCGTCCCGTCGGCCTGGGCGTGATGGGCCTGCAGGACGTGTTCTTCAAGCTGCGCCTGCCGTTCGACTCCGACGAGGCGCGCGCGCTGTCCACGCGCATCTCGGAGGAGATCTACTTCCACGCGCTGTCGATGTCCAACGAGATCGCCGAGCGCGACGGTGCCCACCCGGGCTTCGACGAGAGCCGCGCCGCCAACGGCGAGCTCCAGTTCGATTACTGGCCCGCCGCCACGCCCAACGGCAAGGACGGCCGCTGGGCCGAGCTGCGCGCGAAGATCCAGCAGCACGGCCTGCGCAATTCGTTGCTCATCGCCATCGCGCCGACCGCGACCATCGCCTCCATCGCCGGCTGCTACGAGTGCATCGAGCCGCAGGTGTCCAACCTGTTCAAGCGTGAGACGCTCTCGGGCGACTTCCTCGTGGTCAACCGCTACCTCGTCGAAGAACTGAAGACGCTGGGCCTGTGGACCGCCGAGATCCGCGACCAGATCAAGCTCGCCGAAGGCTCCGTGCAGGGCGTGACCGCCATCCCGGCCGAACTGCGCGCGGTATACCGCACCGTGTGGGAACTGCCGCAGAAGGCGCTGATCGACCTCGCCGCCGCCCGCGGCGCCTATATCGACCAGAGCCAGTCGCTGAACCTGTTCATGGAAAACCCGAACATCGGCCAGCTTTCGTCGATGTACATGTACGCCTGGAAGTCGGGCGTGAAGACCACCTACTACCTGCGCTCGCGCCCCGCCACGCGCATCGCCAAGACCACGGTCAGCGCGGCCGCTTCCGCGCCGGTCGCGCCGCCCGTCGATGCCCAGGAACAGGCCACCGCCGCGGTGTTCTGCTCGCTCGAAAACCCCGAATACTGCGAGGCCTGCCAGTAATGTCCGCCAGCCCCATCACCCGCGATTCGCATCTCCTCGACCCCGGCTTCGAGCTGACGCTGCGCCCCATGCGTTACCCGAAGTTCTACGAGATGTATCGCGCCGCCATCCGCAACACCTGGACGGTGGAGGAAGTGGACTTCTCGCTCGACGTGACCGACCTCAAGTCGAAGATGTCGGACGCCGACCGCCACCTCATCCACCGGCTCGTGGCGTTCTTCGCCACGGGCGACACCATCGTGTCGAACAACCTCGTGCTCAACCTGTACCAGCACGTGAACTCGCCCGAGGCGCGCATGTTCCTCTCGCGCCAGCTCTACGAGGAAGCGCTGCACGTGCAGTTCTACCTCACGCTGCTGGACACCTACATCCCCGAGCCGTCGGAACGAAACAAGGCCTTCGCCGCCATCGAGAACATCCCGTCGATCCGCCAGAAGGGCGAGTTCTGCTTCAAGTGGATCGACTCGATCCAGGACATCCACCGCCTGGAAACCCGCGAGCATCGCCGCCAGTTCCTGCTGAACCTCATCTGCTTCGCCGCATGCATCGAGGGCCTGTTCTTCTTCGCCGCCTTCGCCTACGTGTATTACCTGCGTTCGCGCGGCCTGCTGCACGGCCTCGCCTCGGGCACCAACTGGGTGTTCCGCGACGAGTCGGGCCACATGGCCTTCGCCTTCGACGTGGTGCGCACGGTGCGCGAGCAGGAGCCGGATCTCTTCGACGAGGAGATGCGCCGGCAGGTGGAAGAGATGCTGGAAGACGCCATCGCGTGCGAGACGCAGTTCGCCCAGGACGTTCTCTCCGGCGGCGTGGCCGGCCTGTCGGTGAACGACATGCGCCAGTACCTCGAATACTGCGCCGACCAGCGCCTCGTGCAGCTGGACATGCCGAAGAAGTACGGGGCGAAGAACCCGTTCGACTTCATGGACCTGCAGGACGTGCAGGAGCTGACCAACTTCTTCGAACGGCGGGTGTCGTCGTACCAGGTGGGCGTGCAGGGTGAGGTGTCGTTCGACCAGGCGTTCTGATCCCGTCGCCGCTACGATGGGCTCCACCCCTTCGATAGGACGTCCGCTACCGGAGGGGTGGGAGCCGATCGCATCGGCGAAAGCCAACGGAGTGGCGATGCGGCGGCGCAACATTCCGCGATAGAATGGGAGCCATCATGCCAGACACCCCCACCATGCTCCCCATCGCCCGCCCCACCGAAGCCCGTCTCCTGGAGATCGTCTTCCCCGATCACACCAACCACCTGGGCACGCTGTTCGGTGGCCAGGCGCTGGCGTGGATGGACAAGGCCGCCTTCCTCGCCTCGTCGCGCTATTCCCGCAAGGTGGTGGTCACGGCCCGCTCCGAGCAGGTGGATTTCCACGTGCCGGTGCGCAAGGGCCAGATGGTGGAGCTGATCGCCACCGTGGTGTCCGTGGGCCGCACCTCGATGAACGTCGACGTGGCGATGTACACCGAAGACCTCATCACCGGCGAGCGCGAGCTGTGCACGCGAGGCACCTTCGTGATGATCGCGCTGGATGCCGACCACAAGCCGACGCCGGTCGATTCGCTGTCGCAAGCCTGATTCGCCGATACGATCGGCTCCCACCCCTTCGGTAGGAAGTCTGCTACCGAAGGGGTGGGAGCCGATCGCATCGGCGAATCCCGGTCGCGACACGGCCTGTTGACTTAGAGCGCACTCGAAGTCGTACGCTTCCGGTCATGCCCCACGCCATGACCATCGCCGAGGCCGCCCTCGCCACCGGCCTCACCGCGCATACGCTGCGATACTACGAGCAGATCGGCCTCATCGACCCCGTGCCGCGCCGCAGCGGACAGCGCGTCTACGGCGAGACCGAGATCCGCCTGATCGGCTTCGTGCTGAAGCTGCGCGCCACGGGCATGCCCATGCGCGACATCCAGGAATACGTACGCCTGCGCCGCCTCGGCGACACGCCCGAGAGCATCCGCCTGCGCGGCGACCTGCTGGCTCGCCACGCCGCGCACCTGCGCGAGGAACTGGCCAGCCTCAACGACACCATCCAACGCCTCGACGACAAGATCGCCCTCTACCGGTCGATGTACGTCGCCGACGGCGCGCCTTCCCCGGCCGAGGCCGCGGCACCGCCGCCGACCCCGGCCAACGCCCCCTCGAAACGAAGGAAACAGGCATGAAGACACGCACTCTTGGCAAGAACGGTCCCCAGGTATCGGCCCAGGGCCTCGGCTGCATGGGCATGAGCGAGTTCTATGGGCAAGGCGACGAGAAGGAAAACGTCGCCACGCTGGAGCGGGCACTCGAACTGGGCATCACGTTTTGGGACACCTCCGACGCCTATGGCCCGCATACCAACGAGGAGTTGCTTGGCCGCGTGCTGCAGGGCCGTCGCGACAAGGTGTTCCTGGCCACCAAGTTCGGCATCGTGCGCGACCCGAACGACCCGTCCAAACGCGGCATCAGCGGCCGCCCGGAATACGTGCGCGAGTCGGTGGAAGGCAGCCTGCGCCGCCTGAAGACCGACCACATCGACCTCTACTACCAGCACCGCGTCGATCGCGAGGTGCCGATCGAGGACACCGTCGGCGCCATGGCCCGCCTGGTGGACGAGGGCAAGGTGCGCTACCTGGGTCTCTCCGAGGCCTCGGCCGCCTCCATCGCCCGCGCGGTGAAGGTGCATCCCATCCACGCGCTGCAGAGCGAATACTCGCTGTGGACCCGCGACCCGGAAACCACCGGTACCCTCGCCGCCTGCCGCGAACACGGCATCGCGCTGGTGGCCTACAGCCCGCTGGGCCGCGGCTTCCTCACCGGTGCCATCACGAAGCCGGACGACTTCGCCGAGGACGACTACCGCCGCGGCAACCCGCGCTTCATGGGCGAGAACTTCACGAAAAACCTCGCCATCGTCGACAAGGTGAAGCGATTCGCCGCCGACAAGGGCTGCACGCCCAGCCAGCTGGCCCTGGCCTGGGTGCTGGCCAAGGGCCAGGACATCGTGCCGATCCCCGGTACCAAGCGGGTGAAATACCTGGAGGAGAACGCCGGCGCCGACGATGTCGCGCTCAGCGCGGCCGAGGTCGCCGAGATCGATGCGGTGTTCCCGGCCGATGCGGCCTCGGGCGACCGCTACCAGGCCGTGATGATGGGCACGATCAACGCGTGATCCGAGGCGCCTGACCTATAATGGCGGTTTGTTGCACGCGGCAAACCGCCATCATGTCGTCCCCCGACCACTCGCCATTGGGCAAGGCCACCGTCTACGCCGACCGCTACGACGCGAACCTGCTCTTTCCCATACCCCGCCAGGGCAAGCGCGACGAGATCGGCGTGCGTGAGGGCGCGTTGCCGTTCCACGGCGAAGACCTCTGGAACGGCTACGAGCTTTCCTGGCTAGACGCGCGCGGCAAACCCCGCGTGGCGGTGGCGGAATTCCGCTTCCCGGCGACCACGCCGAACATCGTCGAGTCCAAGTCCTTCAAGCTCTACCTCAACGGCTTCGCGCAAGAGCGCATCGCCGGCGCCACGTCACTTCGAGACACGCTGGTGCGCGACCTCTCCGCGGCGGCGGGCGGCCCGGTCGAGGTGACGCTGCATGCCCCCGACGAGCTGCGCGGCACGCCCATCGGCGAGCCCGACGGCCTGCTGCTCGATGCGATGGACATCGACTTCGACAGCTACGGGCCGCCCCGCCCGGACTTCCTGCAGGCGGGCGACGGCGAGGTTCGCGAGGTGCTGGTCTCCCACCTGCTGCGTTCGAACTGCCCGGTCACCGGCCAGCCCGACTGGGGCAGCGTGCAGGTGTCGTATGTCGGCGCTCCCATCGACCACGCGGGCCTGCTGCGCTACCTGGTCTCGTTCCGCAGCCACACCGAATTCCACGAGCAGTGCGTGGAGCGCATCTTCATGGACCTGCGCGAGCGCTGCGCGCCGCGCGAACTCTCCGTCTATGCGCGCTACACGCGCCGCGGCGGCCTGGACATCAATCCGTTCCGAAGCACCGACCCTTCGGCGAGGGCCACGAATCCCCGTGGCGCCCGCCAATGATGAACGCGGCATTCATGCCTTCTTCATTGGTCTTGCCTTTAGTTGTGTAGTCTGTAACCTGCGGCGGCGCCCGCTCCTTTCGACCCAAGCCATTCCGGAAAACCCACACATGAAGCTTTCCTTGCGTTCGTCCGCCCTCGCCACGGCCACCGTCGCCGGCCTGCTGGTCCTCACCGCCTGCGGCAAGAAGGACGAACAGCAGAACGCCCCCGCCGCGGCCTCCACCGCGCCGGCGGCCGCTCCGGCTCCGGCCGCTACCGCCCCGGCGGCAACCGCACCGGCCGCCGCCAGCACGGCCGCTGCCGCACCGGCCGCCCAGCCCGCCGCCGCGCCGGCCGCGCCCGCCGCCGCCAGCGAATCGCTGAAGGTCGACTCGGTCACCCTCGGCAGCGCCGTCGGCGCCGACAAGAAGGTGTCCAAGGCCAAGACCACTTTCACCCCGAACGAGAAGACCATCTACGCGTCGGTCGCCACCGACGGCACCACCGCCGGCGCCACGCTGAACGCGAAGTGGACCTTCCAGGACGGCGATTCCGTCACCACCGTCAGCGACATCAGCCAGTCGGTCAGCACCGACGGCCCGGCCGTTACCACGTTCAAGATCCAGAACCCGAACGAGTGGCCGGAAGGCAAGTACAAGGTCGTCGTCTCGCTCAACGGCCAGGCCGTGGGCAACGAGGCGTTCGAGGTGAAGAAGAAGTAAGCGATCCTTCTCTCGCTTGCCCTTGAAGAGCGCGGCTTCGGCCGCGCTTTTTTGTGGGAATGCCGCCGCGAAAACCGGGTGCGAGCGACCAGCCGCCATCGACTTATCGCGCAAGCAGCCCATTGAGCGTCGCGTAATCGAGCGTCGCGGGCGCCTCCACTCCCAGGAACGCCGCCGCCCCGCGCGCCGCCCCCGCATACGCCTCGAGCGACAACGCGATCCCCGCGCTCAACCGCCGCGCGCCCGCTTCGAACAACGCCTCGCGCGAGGGCAGCTCCGGCACCAGCATCACGTTGAGCGGCATGTCGCCGAGGGCCGTCGCCACGCGGCGAATGGCCTCGATGGCACGGATGCCCGGCGCGAACAGCCCGTCGGCGCCTGCCTCGCGATAGAGGCCGGCACGGCGTATCACCTCATCCACCGCCGCATCCCCCGACGCCAGCCCCCGCAGGTACACGTCGGTGCGCGCGTTGATGAACAGGTCGCGTCCGTCGAGCGCGCGCCGGATGGCACGGATCTTCGCCACCAGCGCCTCGGGCGCGCCGGCGCCGTCCTCGATATTGATGCCCGCGACGCCCGACCGGGCCAGTTCGGCGACGAAGGTGCCGACCGCCGCCGGATCGTCGGAACCGCCTTCCTCGATGTCCACGCTGAGGGGCACGTCCACCACGCGAAGGATGCGTCGCACGGCGGCGGCCTGATCGTCCCGCGAAAGCCGGTTGCCGTCCGGCCAGCCGCAGGCCCAGGCGACACCCGCGCTGGTGGTGGCGATGGCCGGCGCGCCGGCATGGCGGATCGCCGCCGCGCTGCCGGCATCCCAGGCATTGGGCAGCACGAGCAGGGCCTGGCCCTGGTGGAGGTCACGGAACTGTTGCACGGACATGGGCGGTTCTCCGGTGGGATGGGCGACACCATCGCCGTTCGAGCGCGCGCCCGCAACGCCCTCCCGGGTAAGCGTCCCATGACCCCACAGGTCATGGCCGCGCTGCCGTCGACACGTTAACGTGGGCGCCATGGACACGGCCGCGTTCGGACCCTTGCTGAAGACCTGGCGTCTCGCGCGCCGGTTGAGCCAGCTCGACCTCGCCCTCGATGCGGGGGTGTCGACACGCCACCTGAGCTACGTGGAGACCGGTAAATCGTCCCCGAGCCGCGAGATGGTCGCACGGCTGGCCGACTGCCTCGACCTGCCCCTTCGCGAGCGCAACTCGCTGCTGGTGGCCGCGGGCTACGCGCCGCGTTACCGCGAAACGCCGCTGGCGATGCCCGGGCTGTCATCGGTGAACCGTGCCATCGAAAGCCTGTTGCGCCAGCAGGAACCCTACCCCGCGTTCGTGCTCAACCGGCACTGGGACATCCTCAAAGCCAACGAGGCAGCGGTCCGCGTGAACGGTCATGTCCTCGACGGCAGGCCGCCGAAGCACAGGAACATGGTCCGGCAGATCTTCGACCCCGACGACCTGCGCCCTGCCGTGGCGAACTGGGACGAAGTGGCCGGCGACCTGGTGCGCCACCTGCACGAAGCCATCGCCGCCGCACCCGGCGACGATGCGCTCCGCGCCCTGCTCGACGAAGCGCTTTCCTATCCCGGCGTGCCGGCGCGCTGGCGCCAGCGCCATCTCGACCAGCCCCTCCCGCCGCTGCTCGCCACCGTCCTGCGCCGGCGTGGCGACGAGTTCCGGTTCTTTTCCACGATCACCACCTTCGCCGCACCGCACGACGTGACGCTCGAGGAATTGCGCATCGAATGCTGTTTTCCCGACAACGACGACACCGCCACCCTGTGCCGCGGGCTGGCTTCCCCGGCGGCCTGACCGGATTTTTTCAGCTTCGGTGCGGTTTCGTGAGCGCCATGCCAAGGCGCGGTGAGGTGGCATCTCACCGCGTGAAGACGGGTCTTTCAGGTCACCGGTGGTCGAATGCCTTCCAACCCGCAGGCGCGGGCACTTGCAAAGAGGAAGGAAAAGTCATGAACGAAGACGTCATCAAGGGTCAGTGGAAGCAACTCAAGGGACGGATCAAGGCCAAGTGGGGCGACCTGACGGACGACGATCTGGATGTCGCCGAGGGTAACAGCGAATACCTCGCCGGAAAGATCCAGGAGCGCTACGGAAGGGCCAAGGACGACGTCGAGCGGGAAATCCACGACTTCCGCAAAGACATCGATCGTCAGTACTGATCCTCCTCACACACACCCACCCGCTTCCTATAGGAGCCAACGTCATGCTGCATTGGGCCGTCATCTTCTTCGTGATCGCGATCATCGCCGCGATCTTCGGCTTCACCGGCATCGCCGCCGGCGCGGCCAGCATCGCCAAGATCCTCTTCGTGGTGTTCCTGATCCTGTTCATTCTTTCGCTGCTGTTCGGCGGCCTGCGTCGCGGGCCGAGGATATAAGACCGCGATACGTGATCGACGATGAAGCCCCGGCGTCGAGCCGGGGCTTTTTTGTTGCGTCATCGCGACCCTCGTACACATTCGACCGGACCGTCCGCCGGTATGACGGCGCATCGACGCTCACGGCAGCGTGAGCGTCGCGACGAGCCCGCCACCTTCGCGGTTACCCAGCCGCAGGTCGCCGCCGATCGAACGCATCAATTGCGTGGCGATGGCCAGGCCGAGTCCGGCACCGCCCGAATCGCGGCTGCGCGAGCCTTCCACGCGATAGAAAGGCTGGAGCACGTCGTCGAGTTCCGCCTCGGGAATGCCCGGGCCGCGATCGGCTACCGTGATGCGCAGCGTGCCGTTCGCATCACGCGTGCTGCCCACCTCGGCCGAACCGCCGTACTTGATGGCGTTGTCGACGAGATTGCCCAGCACGCGGCGCAGCGCGCGCGGCCTCACGGTGACCGCGCCTTTCACGCTCTCCACGAGCGCGACGGGCTTGCCCATGTCCTGGTAGTCGAACACGAGGCTTTCGAGGAACGCGGACGGATCGACGCGCACGGGTGCCTCGTCGCCGCCGTGCGCGCTGCGTGCATAGGCCACGCCTTCGCGCACGAGGTGTTCCATCTCGGCGAGATCGGCGAGCAACCGTTCGCGTTCGATGCCGTCGTCGAGCGATTCCGCGCGCAGGCGCATGCGCGTGATGGGCGTCTGCAGGTCGTGCGAGATGGAGGCGAGGATGTGCAGGCGCTCTTTCAGGTACTTGCCGATGCGATCCTGCATGGCATTGAACGCGATGGCGGCCTGCGCGACTTCGGTCGGGCCGTCTTCGGGCAGTCGCCGCGCATCGGCGGTCGGCGTCATCCGCTCCGCGGCACCGGCGAGATCGGCCAGCGGACGCGTCGCGAAGCGCACGGCCAGCCAGGCGCAACCCAGCAACAAGGCCATCTGAAGGACGAAGACCACCGGCAGCCAATCGGCGACGGTGGGCGGGTGCGGTATCACCTCGAGCGTGAGCGGCGAACCGTCGTGCAGCGTGAGGTGCACCTGGTAACGCTCCGGCGACGTGGACACGGTTTCCGCATGCACGCCATACGACGGGCCCACCTCGCGCGCGATACGTCGCGTGACCTCCTTCGACCTCGGCGTGGCGAGCGGCCGGCCCTTCTCGCCGGGACCGAGGATGAAACGGTAATTGTCGCGTTCGACGCGCCCCAACCATCGCGCTCGCTCGGCCGCCGGCAGCCGGTCGAGGAAGGCCACCGACGTGCCCACGTCGTGCTCAAGCGTGTCGAGCATCACCGTGATGGCCCGCTGGTAGCTTTCGTAGGCCATGAGCGCGCCCGCCATGCCGTACGCGAGCAGAAGCCCCGAAACGATGATGAGGTAGAGCCGCGAGGTCATGCTGCGGGGCAGCCACCTCCGAAGCGCGTTCACGGGGCGTCGCCGTTGACGCTGACCGGCATGCTGAAGACGTACCCTTCGCTGCGCACGGTCTTGATGTACGCCTGCTCTTTCGCGTCGTCCTGGAGACGCTGGCGCAGGCGGCTCACCATGAGGTCGATGGAGCGGTCGAACAGCTCGGCGTCGCGCCCCTGGGTGAGGTTGAGCAACTGGTCGCGGGAGAGGATGCGTTGCGGATGGTCGAGGAACACCCGCAGCAGGCGGAACTCCGCGCCGCTGAGCGCCACCACGGTGCCGTCTTCGTCGAGCAGGTGGCGTGCCGTGGTATCCAGGCGCCAACGGCCGAAGGAGAGGATGTCGCTGGTTTCCGTGATGCGCAGGTTCGGTGGCAGCATGCGCGTGCGGCGGATCACCGCCTTGATGCGCGCCAGCAATTCGCGCGGGGAGAACGGCTTGGTGAGGTAATCGTCCGCGCCCATTTCCAATCCGATGATGCGGTCGGTCTCGTCGTCGCGCGCGGTGAGGAGCAGGACGGGGATGGCGCGATGCTTGCCGCTGCGCAGGTTGCGGCACAGCACCAGGCCGTCGTCGCCGGGCATCATCACGTCGAGCACGATCAGGTCGAAGGCCGAGGTGTCGAGCTGGGCCATCATCTCGCGCCCCTCCGCCGCGGCGGTGGCGCGCAGGCCGTTCTTGCGCAGGTAGTCGACGACGCCGGTGCGGATGCCGTGGTCGTCGTCGACGACGAGGATGTGGTCGATGTGTTCCAAACGCTTAGCCCCTTTCCAGCAGTGCGCGCACGTGCGCCTCGGTCTCGTCGTAGTTTCCCTCGCCCACGTGCCGATAGACAATGCGGCCGTCGCGATCGATGAGGTAAAGCGCCGGCCAGAAGCGGTTCCCGAACGCGTCCCAGGTGTGCTGGCCGTTATCCACGGCCACCGGCCAGTCGATGCCGAGCTTGCGGATGGCGGCGGCGACGCGCACGGGATCGCGCTCTTCCTCGTATTCGGGAGTATGCACGCCGACCACGACCAGGCCGTCCTTTCCGTAGCGTTCGTAGAGCGCCTTCGTGTGGGGCAGCACGTGGAGGCAGTTGATGCAGCCGTGCGTCCAGAACTCCACCAGCACCACCTTGCCGCGCAAGCCTTTCATGGTGAGGGGCGGCGAGTTGAACCAGCGGTCGATGCCGGCGAATTCGGGGGCGGGGACGGCGTTCTCGGACGAGGCGACGGCTTCGGCGCCACGCGGTGACGGCCAGGACGCGATCAGCGCGATGAACAGCGCCAGTAGGGTGATGCAGATACGTAGGGAGGGCATGGGAAAGTCGAGTCCATGGGGAATGTCGCTTATGGGACGACTCTCACGTATCTGCCGCGTGTCCGGGGCAGGGCTTTTTGTATCGGTTTGTACGGGTCCGGGCGAAAGACGCTGGGTTCCTGCCTTCGCAGGAACGACGAGCTACGAGATTCAACGTAGCGTCTAGATAACCTCACGTCGTTCCTGCGAAGGCGGGAACCCAGCGTCTCGCGTGGCGGCGAAGCGCGAACGTGTAATCGAATGTGTACGTCCCTTCCTCCGACACATTTCGATGCCCTTGACCTATCCCCGCGACACAGCCCGGATACGCCGCCGCGGTCTGATGTGTCCACCGACACCCCACACAGGACACCGCCACCATGGCCCAGATCGAAAAGGTTCTCTACACCGGCAAGACCCGCACGACGGGAGGCCGCGACGGCAAGGCAAGCAGTTCGGACGGCCGTCTGGACATCGCCCTCTCCTCGCCGGGCTCCAGCGGCGCGGGCACCAATCCCGAACAGCTCTTCGCCGCCGGCTGGTCCGCCTGCTTCATCGGCGCGATGGGCCTGGCGGCCCGCGAACGCCAGTTGGCCCTGCCGGCCGGCACGGCGGTGGACGCCGAAGTGGACCTCGGCACCGGCGACAACGGCTACGCCCTGCAGGCCCGGCTCACCGTCAGCCTCCCCGAGCTCGACCGCGACGTGGCCCGGGCCATCGTCGAGCAGGCCCACCGCACCTGCCCGTACTCGAAGGCCACCCGCGGAAACATCGACGCGCAGATCGCCCTCGCCTGACGGACGTTTCCGCCTTGCCCGCCGCCGGCCCGAGCCGGCGGCACCTCCCGCCTCTTTCCGCACACGCAAAGGACATCCCATGCGCAAGCTTCTCTTTCTCGCCCTCACGCTCGGCATCGCCACGGCCGCGGCCGCCGCCGACGCCGCCACCCCTCCGGGCATCCGCAACGTGGTCATCGTGCCGGGCGCCTTCGTCGACGGTTCGGGCTGGCGCGGCGTGTACGACGCCCTCACCCGCAAGGGCTATCACGTGAGCGTGGTGCAGACCCGTGCGGAGAACCTCGCCGACGACGTGTCGCAGACCGACGAGGTCATCCGTCGTCAGGATGGCCCGGTCGTGCTGGTCGGTCACAGTTACGGCGGCGCGGTGATCACCCAGGCCGGCGAACGCGACACCGTGAAGGCGCTGGTCTACGTCTCCGCCGTCGTGCCCGACGTGGGCGAAAGCCTCGCGAAGCTGGTGGGTTCGATGCCCGCGGCCGGCGATGCGGACGACATCCAGCCCACCGGCGACGGCCACCTGTATTTCAATCCGGCCAAGTTCGCCAAGGACTTCGCCGCCGACGTACCCAGGAGCCTCACCGACTTCATGGCGATCTCGCAGGCACCCGCCGCCAAGGCGGCGTTCGACGCCACCGCGCCGGTGGCCGCGTGGCACGACAAGCCCTCGTGGGCCGTCGTGTCCAGGAAGGACCGCGCACTCAACCCGGATCTCGAGCGCTGGATGTACAAGCGCGCCGGTTCGAAGGTGACCGAGATCGAGGCCAGCCACGTCGTCTATGTCTCGCAACCCGCGAAGGTCGCCGCGGTGATCGAGGACGCTGCGACGAAGGCAAGGTAAGTCCGCCGACGCGGCTCGGGTCGGAGCGGGCGAAACGCGCCGACCCGGGGTCTCTCAGCGTGCGACGTAGCCGCGCTCTTCCATGACCGCGGCGATCGCCGCTTCGGCCTGGGCGAGTACCTGCGCCAGCGGCTGGGCGGCGTCGATATCGACGATGCGCGCGCCGCTGAACGTCAGCAAGGGCGTGACCGCGATCTTTCGCGCAAGCGCCTCGCGGCGATGATCGGGCTTGCGCCGGCACGCGGTGTCGAGATCGACGTTGAGGCGCAAGACCAGGTCGGGACGATGGCTGGCCATCCAGGCGAACGCGGCGTGCTCGTGCCTGGCGAGACGGACCACGAGCGGCGACCCCGTCGAGGTCTCGGGAAAACCGGGACCGTCATAGGCCCCCGGGACCTCCACCTGGGGAAAGCGGTCGGTGACGACGATGAGGCCTTGCCGACGCAGCGCCAGCATGCGTTTGAAGCGGCGCTTGCGGCGCAGGGTGAACAGGCTGATGACCAGCGCGGGCAGCAGCTTGGGTTGCCGGTCGGCCTTGATCTGCTTGTTGACGTCCTTGACCTTGCGTTCGATGAGGCGCTCGGTGACACCGCCGATCAACGGCAGCCGCCCCAGCGCGCGGAGGACGTTGCCCGATTGCTTGCCCAGATGGACTCGACCCGCGGGCCCGTAACGGGTGATCCAGCGGGCGATGTGGTCGCCGACGGTCGATTTTCCGGACCCGTCGGTACCGATGATGGCGATCAGTGGAGCCAAGGCGTCAGGCTGTGCCCGCATTGCTGTCATCCGCACGAAATGTGAAAGGCGCTTGAAAGACCGGTGACACGCACCAACTAACGTGCCCGGTGCATGGCCGCATGAAAGTGAAGATCCTGTGAGATCTTACGTAGACGGAAACGTCCACGCGGGCTTAACATTGCAATTATATTACGCAACAGGTTATTTTCGTTGGTTTCCTTCCCGCCCCTTTCCGACGGCCCGCGCGTGCTGCCCGTCATCGCCCTTACCGGGTGCGATGGCTCGGGCAAGTCGACGCTCGCCTCCGCGCTGGTCTCACGCCTGGGTGAGAAGGCGTCGGCCGAGCAGCTCTACCTCGGCCAGTCGTCGGGAAAGATCGGCGATTGGATCCGCGAACTGCCGCTGATCGGCCCGCCGGTGGGGCGTTACCTCGGGCGCAAGTCCGACCGCGTACACGACCGCCCCAGCGAGCCGCCGGGCGCGGTGACCGCCCTGGCGATCTACCTCCTGTCGCGTTGGCGTGCGCATAAGTACCGCCACATGCTGGCGATGTGCCGGCGCGGTGCGCTGGTGATCACCGACCGCTACCCGCAGGCCGAAATCCCCGGCTTCCTGTTCGACGGCCCTGAGCTTGCGAAGACGCAGGGCGGTTCCTGGTGGGTACGCTGGCTGCGCGAGCGCGAGCTGAAGCTTTACCGCTGGATGGCCACCGGCGTGCCGATGCTGGTGATCCGGCTCAATGTCGATGAGGCGACCGCCCACGCGCGCAAGCCCGACCATAAGCTCGCCTCGCTGCGAAAGAAGATCGCCGCACTGCCCCACCTCACCTTCAACGGCGCCCGCATCCTCGACCTCGACGGTCGCGACGATGCGGCCCACGTGCTCGATGCGTCGCTGCGCGCGGTGCACGGCGCCCTCGAGGCCACACCCGCATGAATACCCACACCGCTGCGCTGCCGCCCATCGCGGGGCTGGTCGCCGTCGTCGGTTGCGACGGCACCGGCAAGTCCACGCTCACCCACGACCTGGCCCGCAACCTGGGGCGGCACGCGCGCGTGGAGCGGCGTTACCTGGGCCTGATCTCCGGCGAGAGCGGCGACAAGATCAAGCGCCTGCCGCTGATCGGCCCTCGCCTGGAACGCCGCCTCGCCGCCAAGGCCGCGCATGCGCAGGACATGCGCAACAAGGCACCGGGCCCCTGGGGCGCGCTGGTGATGTACGGCCTGTCGCTCTGGCGCGCGGCGCACCTGCGCAAGGTCCGCCGCATGGCCGAGCGCGGCGTGCTGGTGATCACCGACCGCTACCCGCAGGCGGAGATCAACGGGTTCCGCTACGACGGCCCGGGGCTGGGCGAGCGCAGTGACCACTGGCTGGTGCGCAAGCTCGCCGCGCGCGAAAAGCGCCTGTACGAGCGCATGGCGCGGCATCGACCGGCCCTGGTCATCAAGCTCGACATCGACCTGTCTACCGCGCATGCGCGCAAGCCCGACCACAACCCGGCCGAGCTGAGCGACAAGATCGCCGTGATGTCGCGCCTGAAGTACAACGGCGCCCCGCTGTTCGAATTGGACACCCGCGCGCCGTACGCCGACGTGCTGGAAAAGGCGTCGCTCGCCGTGATCGCGGCGATGCCCACGCTTTCATCCCTCGCCAACGCGGCCGCATGAGCGCGCCTGTCGCGCCGTCACCGCCACCTTCATCGTCAGGGCTACCGTGAACACCTCCGTTTCCACCACACCGCAAGCACCGCTATGGCGCCGCCTGCTGATCCGGGGCGGCAAGCACTTCCTTCGCTGGAGCGGCCGTTTCCAGGACAGGCACTCGCTGGCGCCCACCACGCCGGTGATCGGCAACGAGCAGTTCGCCTGGGTGCCGCAGCTGGAAAGCGCCTGGCCGCGGATCCGGGCCGAACTCGACCACCTGCTCGAACACCCCGAGGACATCCCCGCCTTCCACCAGATCTCGCCCGACCAGAAACGCATCTCCAAGGGCGACAACTGGAAGACGTTCGGCTTCTACGTCTACGGCAAGCGAGTGGACGAGAACTGCGCACTCTGCCCGGAGACGGCCGCGGTGCTCGACGCGCTGCCGGGCATGCGCAGCGCGATGTTCTCGATCCTCCAGCCTCGCTATCGCATCGCCCCGCACAAGGGCCCGACCAAGGCCGTGATCCGCGCGCACCTGGGCCTGAAGGTACCGGCCGACCGGGACAACGTCTGGATCCGCGTGGACGACCAGATCCTGCACTGGGACGAGGGCAAGGTCGTGCTTTTCGACGACAGCTACGAGCACGAGGTCCACAACGACACCGACGAGCTCCGGGCCGTGCTGTTCATCGACATCGATCGGCCGATGGACCGGATCGGAACGGCCTTCAATCGATTGATTTTCTGGTTGATCCAGGCGAGTCCCTACGTGAGGCAACCCATCCGGAACCTCGCCAAGTGGAACCGGGACCGAGGTCGCTGAGGCCGTCTTCGCGGCTTCTTCACCTTTGTGCAGGCGAAAAGGCGCGAAGACTCACGATTTCTTGAGTAAATTCTTAACATTCGTCCCAATTAAGGTACCATTGGGTTCAGTAATCGCGTTGCCACGCCGCGGTGACTTTCCCGCAATGTGAAATCCGCATCGAACTGAAAAGACCATGAGCGCAGACGGAAGCATTCCGACCCGTAGCGGGTCCCCGACTCCCACGATCAACACGGTGCCCCTGCGCCGTGGGGATTTTTCCACTTTGTCCGAGGCCCTGGATTACGCGGCCACGGGTATCACCGGCGCGAACTTCCACGCCGGCGGAAAACTCGTCGCGGCCGTGCCCTACCGCCTTCTGCGAACGCAGGCGATGGCGCTGGCGCGTCGTCTGCTGTCCCTGGACCTTCCGCGCGGCGCGTGCGTGGCCATCGTGGCGGAGACCACGCCGGACTTCCTGCGCTTCTTCTTCGCGTGCCAGTACGCCGGGCTGGTTCCCGTCGCGCTGCCGTCGGCCATCAATCTGGGCGGCCACGACGCCTACGTGCACAAGCTCCACGGCATGCTCGAGGCATGCCGCGCCGCGGTCGCCGTGGCCTCCGAGAGCTTCCAGGGGTTTCTCGAGGAAGCCGTGCGCGGCCTCGACGTGGTGATGTGGGGCGAGCCCGCCGCGTTCGAAGCGCTGCCTTCGCAGGCCAAGCCGCTCACGCCCATCGGGCCGGACGAGATCGCCTACCTGCAGTTCACCTCGGGCAGCACCGGTACGCCGAAGGCCGCCGTGATCACCGAGCGCGCCCTGATGGCGAACCTGCGCGGATCGATCGACCACGGCCTCGCGCTGCGTGAGGACGACCGCTTCGTGTCGTGGCTGCCGTTCTATCACGACATGGGCCTGGTCGGCTGCCTGCTCACCGTGCTCGGCGCCCAGCGTTCCATCGATTACCTCGACACGCGCGAATTCGCGATGCGTCCCCGCCGCTGGCTGGAACTGATGAGCGAATCGAAGGCGACCGTCGCCTACAGCCCGCCTTTCGGCTACGACATGTGCGCGCGTCGCGTCCGTCCCGGCGACATCGCCTCGTACGACCTCTCGCGCTGGCGCGTCGCCGGCGTCGGTGCCGAGCCCATCCTTCCGTCCGTGCTGAACCATTTCGCCGAGATGCTCGCTCCGGCGGGTTTCGACGCGCGCGCCTTCGTGCCGTCCTATGGCATGGCCGAGGCCTCGCTGGCGGTCAGCTTCGCGCCGCTGGACCACGGCATGGTGGTCGACTGGATCGACCCGACCGACCTCGCCGATCGCCTGCTCGCCACCCCGGTGGCCGAGGGCCAAGGCACCGGATTCGTGCGTTGTGGCGGCGTCATCGCGGGGCATGATCTGGAAATCCGCGACGACGCGGGCCGCGTGCTGCCCGAGCGCCACGTGGGCCGCATCCTGGTTCGCGGGCCGAGCCTGATGTCGGCGTATTTCGAGCAGCCGCAGCTGACCGCCGACGTCCTGGCGAGCGACGGCTGGCTCGACACCGGCGACATCGGCTACCTCGTCGATGGCGAAGTCGTCATCACGGGCCGCCACAAGGACATGATCATCGTCAACGGACGCAACATCTGGCCGCAGGACATCGAGCGCATCGCCGAACGCCAGCCGGAGCTCCGCTCGCAGGACGCCTCCGCGTTCAGCGTGCCCGGCCCGACCGGCAGCGAAATGGCCGTGGTGGTCGTGCAGTGCGCCTCCAACGATCCGACGGTACGCGCCACGCTCGTCCAGCGCATCCGCCGCGAGGTGCTCGAAGAACTCGCCGTCGATTGCGTCATCGAGCTGGTGCCGCGGCATACGCTGCCGCGCACCTCGTCCGGCAAGCTGTCCCGCTCGGCGACGCGCACCGGCTATCTCGCACGGCAGGCGCAGGAGCCGCCCCTCCGGGTCGCAGCTTCACGATGAACGACGCGCCGGGCAGGGCCTCCACCGTTGTCGCGCTGACCGGCGCCACGGGCTTCATCGGTAACGCCCTGCGCGAGCGGTTGCTGCGCGGCGGCCACGCCGTGCGCGCGCTCTATCGCCCCCGCCGAGGTCGCGTGATGCCGCAGGCGCCGGGCCTCACGTGGGTGGCGGGCGACCTGGGCGACCGCGACGCCCTCGCCGCGCTGGTCGAGGGCGCGAAGGTGGTGGTGCATTGCGCCGGCAACGTGCGCGGCGCGCGGCGCGAGGATTTCGACCTCGTCAACGAAAAGGGCGTGGCCGACATCGCGCAGGCCGCGCGCGGCACCGCCGGATGCGAGCGCTTCCTGCTGATTTCGTCGCTGGCCGCGCGCGAGCCCCAGTTGTCCGATTACGCGCGCAGCAAACGGCTCGGCGAGGAGGCGCTCGCGGCGCACGCGGGCCATCTCGCATGGGCCGCGATCCGTCCGCCGGCCGTTTACGGTCCCGGCGATCGCGAGATGCTGCCGCTTTTCGAGGGCATGGCCCGCGGACTGGCGCCGATCCCCGGCGACGGCCGCGGCCGGTTCTCGATGATCCACGTCGCCGACCTGGCCTCGGCCGTGCTGGCATGGGTGGACAACGACGGCGTGTCGGGCGCCATCCACGAACTGGACGACGGGCACGCCCGCGGCTACGACTGGGATACCGTGCTCGCCACGGCCGCGCGCGTGCTGCGCGACGGTGCGCCCATCCGCCGGCTGCGCATCCCCGTGGCCTGCCTGCGCGTCGTCGCCGGCGTCAACCTGCTGGCGGCGCGCCTCTTCGGCTACGCGCCCATGCTGACGCCGGGCAAGGTGCGCGAAATCACGCACGCCGACTGGACGTGCGACAACCGGACATTTACAGAAGCGACTGGCTGGCATCCCGCGATCGGCTTCGCCGAAGGCCTGGCGCAAACGCTCGGCAAGACACCTGCCGCACTGAACGGAGTGCCCCAATGAACTATCAAGACCTGGTCAATCAGGTGGTCGATCTCGTCACCCCGTTGGCCGAGGGCCGTGTCGCGCACATCGGCCCCAACACCGACCTGACCGGCGAGCTGGCGCTGGATTCGCTCAAGGTCATGGACCTCATGCTCGCGGTCGAGGATCATTTCGACATCTCGGTGCCAGTCAACGCGCTGGCCAACGTCAAGGTCGTGGGCGACCTCGCGTCGCTGATCCAGAAATTCGTAGGTTGAGTGCATGAAAGACAATTCCAGGCTCCAGGCGGTACAGAACGTCCGCCAGGAGTTGGCCGCCATCGGGATCGACCCGTTCGGCGTGCAGATCGACCAGATCCTCTCGCCGACCCGTGGATTGATCCATGGCCGCGAGGTCATTCTCGCGGGTACCAACAACTACCTCGGCCTGACCTTCGACCCGGATTGCATCGCCGCTGCCCGCGAGGCCCTGGAGCACGCCGGTACCGGCACCACCGGCTCGCGCATGGCCAACGGCAGCTACGCGTCGCATCGCGAGCTCGAACTGGAGCTGGCGCGCTTCTACGACAAGCGCGACGCCATCGTGTTCTCGACCGGCTACCAGGCCAACCTGGGCATGATCTCGGCCCTGGCCGGCCCCGGCGACACCGTGATGATCGACGCCGACAGCCATGCCAGCATCTACGACGGCTGCCGCCTGGCCGGCGCGGAGACCATCCGCTTCCGCCACAACGATCCGGACGACCTCGCCAAGCGCATGCGCCGGCTCAAGGACAAGGCCCCCGACGCGCTGATCGTGGTGGAAGGCGTCTACAGCATGCTCGGCGACCGCGCGCCTCTACGCGAGTTCGTGGACGTCAAGAAACAGTTCGGCGCCACCCTGCTGGTCGACGAGGCCCATTCGATGGGCGTGCTCGGCGCGAAGGGACGCGGCCTCGCCGAAGAGGTGGGCGTGCTGGACGACGTCGACTACGTGGTGGGCACCTTCAGCAAGAGCCTGGGCAACACGGGCGGCTTCTGCGTGGGCGACACCGACGAGATGGAGCTGCTGCGCTACGCCAGCCGTCCCTACGTGTTCACCGCCTCGCTGCCGCCGGCGACCATCGCGGCCACGCGCGCGGCGTTGCGCAAGCTCGAAAAGGCCGACGACCTGCGCGAGCGCCTCCAGGCGAACGCGCAGCGCCTGCACGACGGCCTGAGCAAGCTCGGCTTCCGCCTCGGCGCACCGGCCAACGCGGTGGTGGCGGTACTGGCCGGCGAGAAGGTCGCGGCACTGCGCTTCTGGGCCCACCTGCTGGAGAACGGCGTCTACGTGAACCTCATGGTGCCGCCGGCCACGCCCAGCGACGAATCGCTGCTCCGCTGCAGCGTCAGCGCGGCGCATACGCCCGAACAGATCGACGCCATCTGCGCCGCCTTCGCCAGCTGGCCCGGCGCGGGAAGATGAGGCACTGGTTCTCCGATGGTGCGTTCCGCGCCATCGTGCGCAATGCCTCCTACCTCGGCTCCAGCAACCTCGTCAGCGCCCTGCTGGGGCTGCTGGCGCTGGCCTGCGCCGGTCGCGCGATGGACCCGGCGCTGTTCGGCACGCTGGTGGTGATGCAGGCCTACGCCAAGAGCGTGAGCGACTTCGCCAAGTTCCAGACCTGGCAGTTCGTGGTGCAGTTCGGCACGCCGGCGCTGACGCGCCGCGACCTCGACCGCTTCCGCGACGTGGCCGGTTTCTCCTTCGGCCTGGACCTGGCCAGCGGCGCCATCGCCCTCGTCGGCGGCATGATCCTGTTGCCGCTGCTCGGCCATGCCGTCGGCAT
The DNA here is from genome assembly GCF_023078455.1 of Luteibacter aegosomatis. Lineage (GTDB taxonomy): Bacteria > Pseudomonadota > Gammaproteobacteria > Xanthomonadales > Rhodanobacteraceae > Luteibacter > Luteibacter aegosomatis. Next base: position 4,366,679 of record NZ_CP095740.1, read on the forward strand.
CGATCCCACCGACTTCTGGTGGGCGCTGGGCTACTGCACCCTGATCCCCACCATGACCGCGGCCACGCCCACGGGCATCCTGCGCGCGATCGACCGCTTCGACCTGATCGCCGTGCAGCAGGCGGTGACGCCGTTCCTGCGAGCCGTGGGTAGCGTGATCGCCTACTTCGGCGACCTCGGCTTTCCCGGATTCATCGCCACCTGGTACGTCTCCAGCCTCGTCGGCGACGGCGCGCTGTGGTGGTTCGCCGTGCGCGAACTGCGCCGGCAGAACATCGACCATGCGCTTCGCCCCGGGCTCTTCGGCGTGGCCCGCCGCATCCAGGGCGCATGGGACTTCGTCTGGACCACCAACTTCGCGCACTCGATCTGGTCGGCGCGCAACGCCGGCAGCAACGTACTCGTCGGCATCATGCTCGGCCCCACCGCGGCCGGCCTGTTCAAGGTGGCCCTCACCTTCTTCGACGCCGCGGGCACGCCCGCATCGCTCATGCAGAAGAGCTTCTATCCGGAGATCCGCCGCCTCGACCCGGCGAGCGACCGCCCCTGGAAGCTCGGCCTGCGCTCGGCGGCACTGGCCGGTGGCCTGGGCGTACTGGTGGCGCTGCTGGTGATCGTCGTGGGCAAGCCGCTCATCGCCTCGGTGTTCGGCCACGAGTACCTGGAGTCGTACGCCCTGCTCCAGGTGATGTCCGCCGCGCTGGTCGTTTCCATGGCCGGGTTCCCGCTGGAATCGCTGCTCTACATCGCGGGCCGCCAGCGCGCCGCGCTGGTGGCGCAGGCGCTCGCCGCCGTGCTCTACGCGCTGTTGCTCATCGCGCTCACCCATTACGTCGGCATCATGGGTGCCGCCATCGCCTACTTCGGCGGCCAGTGCCTGGAAGCGTTCTTCTCGCTGGTTCCCACCGTCACGGCCTACCGCAGGCGGCATACGCTTTCGTATTACGCCCCGGGGGAGGCGGGCCCATGAACGGCGTCTACGGCGGTCTTCGCTGGCAGCGGTTCCCGAGGGAAACCCTCCGGCGCCTGTTCGATGCGGTGGATACCGACGACGTGGTCGATGCCCACGTGGCCCTGCCCGATCCCATCGTGCTGTCGTGCCCGCGCGACCAGATCGAGCGCTGCTACGCGCTGTGCCTGCAGTTCTGGCACGACGGCGTGCACCGCAAGGAGCTGCTGCAACTGGTCGACAAGCTGTTGCGCAACGAAGGACTCAGCGCCGACGAGCGGATGCTGTACAAGTACATCCGCGCGCGTTACAAGCACCTGCGCTTCGCCCAGCGGCTCTACGGCAAGCGCCATCGTTCCGGGCTGCTGTTCGACTTCACCACGCGCGTGATGGGCCACCTGCAGGATGCGTTCCGCAGCGGCCGTCGCGCCGGCGTGCTGCGTCACGGCCGACGCCTGAAGCTGCTGCTCTCGCGCCCGGTGTGGATCATGGTCAAGCGCGGGCTCGAACAGATCGAACTCGACGACGAGGCCGGCTTCATCGCGCACCAGCGGGCGGAAATGCGCCGGCTGAAGAAGGCCATGGAACGCACGCACTTCGCCGGCCACCAGTTCCACACGGTGCGCAAGATCGTCAGCATGCAGGTGTCCTATTACGACACGGTTCGCTCGATCGCGCCCGAGGAGCATGCGTTGCGCATGTCGCGATTCCTCGCCGCGATCAACGGCCTGATGGGCGCGCGCCACGACGAAATGGTGGCCGAGTCGCTGTCGGGTCGTCGCAGTTACGACACGCCCGCGCCGCTGACCACGCAGATGCGCTCGCGACTCGAGGCGTTGGTGGCGCGTTATCCGTTTTAGCGAACGCGCGTCGTCGCTCGCACGAACGCAAGGCGCTGGGTTCCTGCCTGCGCAGGAACGACGAGCTACACGTTTTACCGTCGCTTGCAAACCAACTCACGTCGTTCTCGCCCGCGCGGACGCGACGAGCCAAAGTCCTACCGTCGCGTATACAACCACCTCACGTCGTTCCTGCGCAGGCAGGAACCCAGCGCCTTGCGCAAACGACGAGCTACACGTTTTACCGTCGCTTGCAAACCAACTCACGTCGTTCTCCCCCGCGCGGACGCGACGAGCCAAAGTCCTACCGTCGCGTATACAACCACCTCACGTCGTTCCTGCGCAGGCAGGAACCCAGCGCCTTGCGCAAACGACGAGCTACACGTTTTACCGTCGCTTGCAAACCAACTCACGTCGTTCTCGCCCGCGCGGACGCGACGAGCCAAAGTCCTACCGTCGCGTATACAACCACCTCACGTCGTTCCTGCGCAGGCAGGAACCCAGCGTCTTGCGCAAACGACGAGCTACACGTTTTACCGTCGCTTGCAAACCAACTCGCGTCGTTCTCGCCCGCGCGGACGCGACGAGCCAAAGTCCTACCGTCGCGTACACAACCACCTCACGTCGTTCCTGCGCAGGCAGGAACCCAGCGTCTTGCGCACGTGCAGGCGACAACGCCCCATGCGGCTTCATGGGATGACAGACAACGCGACGGCATTCTGCTACGTTCACACCGTTGCCTGCGCTGCGCCGCAGGCAACCATCGCACGAAGCGGTGAAGCGTGACCCCGGCGTGGTGACACACGCCGAGGCCACTGACCCAAACAACTTACTGAGAGTTGATTGAGCTATGGCAAATTCTACGCCATCCCCCCGCCCGCCGCTTCCCCACGGCGACACCCTCGACGGTTACCGGGTCGTCTGGACCTTCCCCAGACGCGGTTGACGAACCGCGGCGTCTCGCCGTGTTCCTGAGACTTTACTCAGCCGTGTACCCGGCGCGTCACGCCGTACCCACTTCTCAACCCGACAACCCGGCGCCCGGTCACGGGCAGGCCGACGAGCGCTCATCGTTCGCGCGATGCGTTCCTCGTGGCACGTCGTGTTCGCACGGCGTGCCACACCTCCTACGGAGATCACGTCATGAACGACGACACCGATACCACGATCGACACCTTGCTCAACGAAGCGGGCGAATACCTACAATACGCCCAGGGCGTGGTCGATCTGCTGATCGAACGCACCACCGAAATCGAGTTGTGCGATCGACGGCAAACGCTGCTGGCGCTGGGCGCCGTGGGCGTTCTCATGAAACTCAGCACACACCGCGCCATGCAGGCGCATCACCGTTGGCAGCTACCCTGAACTCCTACCGAAGGGGTGGGAGCGGACCCTGTCCGCGAACCCTCAGGCTCTCCGACGAGCGAAGGAGGCCATGCGGCGATCGTGCGAGCGGTTACCGCCTACACGATCACCACGTCGCCTCCTTCGCTTTAGCCACGCTGAGGGTTCGCGGACAGGGTCCGCTCCCACTCCCATTCAGTCCTTCGGTAGTCGACGTTCTCATGACCGCCACGTCGTCCGCGTGCTATGAATTTTCCTCGGAGCCGTAATCGCAGGGAGTGGCATGAAGCCATGGTGTTGGCGCCTCGGGATGGCCCTGAGTGGCCTGGGCGCGGGGTTGGTATCCCCTTATCTCGCGGGCGCGTCGATGCTGTACGCCGTCGACCTTCCCCTGTCGGACCTGCGCCTGGGTCGGGTGTTCGACTACTGGGCAGTACTGGAACAGCCCGAGTTCGCGCCGTTCGCGTGGCGCATGCGTGTTTCCAGCATCGCGGGCGCTTTGCCTGCCCCCATCCTGTGGCTGGTGACCGTGATTCGCACATGGCGGCAGGCGTTTCCCGCACCGCCGATATCGCGATTCGAGCCGCTGGCGGATGTGCCGCGCCCCGCGCGGCGAGGCGTCGTGCTGTCGCGTCGGAAGATCACCGCCGCGTCGGTCCTGGTGACGTCTGCGAGTGGATTCGATACGACCCTGCGCCCCACGCTGCGCCGGATGCGCGGCCCTACGCTTTACGTGGGCGCAAACCCTGCCCAACGCGGCATGGTGGCTCGATTCGCACCGTTCGACCGAGGCTTGCGCTGGAACCCATTCACCGAAGCGTGGACACCGGATCGGCTGCGCCGCGACGTGTTGCACAGCCTCGCGCAGCGCTGGTACCCGCCGGGAGACCAGGATTCGCGATTGCTCGCCAGCCATCTGGGCCAGGCGTTCGTGGCCCTGGTGGGCGTCGTGGACGACGTGCTCCGCGAGGCGAAGGCCGATATTCCTCCCGCACCGGGTGACGTGTACCGATTCGCCGAGGCGCTGGATCGCGCCGAGCCTCGACCCGTACTCGACGCCATGGCGTCGTTGCCGATGCTGTCGCCCGCGACGCGCGAAGGAATGCGATCGTGGCTCTCCCTCGACGAGGTCGCTCTCGGGCAGGTGTGCTCCGGACTGATCCGAATATTGAGAGTTTTCGGAGATCCGACGGTGGATGCGGCCACGCGCGGCAACGACTTCGCCCGCATCGATCTCACGACCACGGTATGGTTCGCGGTACCCGAGGGTCGCGAGCAAGCCATCACGCCACTGCTCGACGCGTTCATGGCCCGGTGGCGCCATCGAACCCGCCACGTCGACGATGCGTGGTTAGCGATCCACACGGTCGACGCCTACGACCGCTTACCGACACTCTTGGACAGCGGCATGCGGTGCCTCGCCACCGTACGCCGCCTGTCCCGCCTCCGCCGACGCTACGGCCGCGACATGCCGCGCGTGTGGAAACGCTTCCCCTGCGTGGTGCTGCCGCGCGACAGCCACTTCGACGAGGACGACGAAAACGCACTGTCCGACTATCACCGGGTGTACTGGCCGCGCGACTACCGTTACACGCCGGTTCGCGCCAACGACTTCGCCCACGTGCACGAGGGCGACCAACTCGTCCTCACCCCATCGAGCACGATCCCGGTGCGCTGCCGCGTGCCGAAAATGCCGCCGCCGCTTATTGCTACTTCACCCGGCTCACATCAAGGAGATGCCATGCCTTTTCCCCAACCCCTCGCCGCCGTGCTGGCGTCGCTCGTGGCGACGGCCGACATGCCTCCGCCAAGGACGGCCGTCATCGAGCCGCTTGTAGTCCGAGAGGATCGCTACGGCAACCCGTTGCCGGTACCGCTGGTGATGTCGACGTTCGGTCCGCACCGGTTCCGGTTTCCGCGCAATCTGTACGGCAACGGCCAGTCGGGCCAGGATCGACCGGGCGAGGCCACTACGCTATCCGTGCAGTGGCCATCTCTGCAACCGTTGCCCATGGGTGTCGATTACCACGACACGACGGAGACGTTCATCTCTGAGATAACGATCAGAATTGAGCACCTCGGGAACATGGAAGACGAGGCGTATTTCCGCAAGCTAAACCGCTCCATTGAGCCGCTCAACCCGAAAGACCCCCTTCAGGCCGTCGATCCGGCGCAGAACCTCGGGCTGCGCATCAAGGCAGAGCCGATATATGGCTTGGTACCGTATCTTGCGGACTTCGACAAACTGAAGACGTATTACGAGAAAACGCACGGCTCGGCATATCCCGCAGCTGACCCGCGCAACCACGAAGACTGGTACTTGCGTCTGGATGAGCGGAGCAACCCCACCACGGTCATCAAGTGTGGCTCCAGCTTTCTTCCGGATGGAAGCCGTGTCGTGGATGGAAAGCTGGTCGATAGGGTGAAGGAAGAAGGCAGAAGGTCCATATGCGACCACGAATTCCTCGTTCCCGAATACAAGGTGGTTGTTTGGATGACCTACTCGCGGTCAGTGCTATTTGACTGGGAGCGAATCGAGCGGCACGTGCGAACCGTGCTCAAGAACTCAGAAATTCGATAAGTACATGCATGGAGCCAGGCCATGGAACAGAAAGACATAGACATACTTCGGCACTATGCCAGCCATCGAAACAGAGAGCTTTACTGGAACTACCTCGCCAGGATTCCCGGTAACGATGGCTACGGCGCCTTGGCGCTCGGTGTTGTAAGGAACGACAACATGCCGGGTTCGACAGCAAACGCCTATGCACGGCAATACGCCAGGAATCACAGCGGCAAGGTTCTGAGTGAACGAGAATGGGATAACTTTGGCGTAGATTTGATGAAGCGTGACTTCGCCGTCCGTGAAACGCATTGGAAAAAGAATAAATCCCACCTCGCATTGAATTTGCCTGTGCTCGAGGTCCGGGATGTCCACGACGAAGCTTTCAAGCAAGTCGAAATCGACCCCAACGCCTGGACACCCCGCAAACTCCTCGAAGCCGCCCATCGCCGCGACGTCGCCGAAACGGAACGCCGCGCTAGCCTAGGCATACCTCCGGCCGACACCCGTAAGACCGAGATGGAAGAACTCTGGTCCGCCATGCTCGACAACGGCTATCTCGGCATCGGTCGCGCGGGAAAGACACTAGGCCAGGCCAGTATCGACCGGGTCATGTCACCCGACGAGCAAAAGGGCTACATCGCCGACATGGCCAGCGCGTATCTCCACGCCGCGCAGGAGCGTTCATACGCCCGGCCGTACATCATAGGCGGCAACGAAAACTTCTTCATGCGCGAGCGCAACGGCCAATGGGTGGAAGTGGAACACCTTCACACGGCCATCGGCTCGGACACCACCTACAACGATGTCACCGAGCCCGAGATCGTCAGGCGGCTCGAAGACACCTATCAGCTCAGGCTGGAGCGTGAAGCGGCACGCAACGCATGGCACCCGGACGATCCGGCGGTGCTTCAGACATCGCCCCGGCCGCTGGCCGATCAGAGACCGAGCGCCACCTTCCCGAAGCCCGGCGACGATCCGGTCTACGCCAGCATCCGCCTCCAGCTTCCCCTGGAGGTCTCCGACGACAAGGCCGCCGAGGTGGCGGCGAAGGTGCGTGGGATCGGGGTGCATGACGAGGACGCGCTGAGATCCGTGGACATCGATGACGGCAACATCGTCTGCCACGGTGTTCGACCGGGGACGGCGATCGCGGTGCCGATGGACACGCCGTCGCCGCCGAAGGAGGAAAGCATGGCGCTGGCCGCGCAGAGCGATGCATCGATGCTGCAACAGATGCAAGCGATGGAGATGCAGCAGGCGCAGCAGGTTGCGATGCAGCGCAGTGGCCCGGTCATGAGCATGTAGACGGCAGCGTACGCCGGTCCACCGACCGAAGGGGTGGGAGCGGACCCTGTCCGCGAACCCTCAAGATGGCTAGGGCGAACGAGGCCTTGCGATGCTCGTGCGAGCTTTTACCGCCCGCATGATCATCGCAAAGCCTCATTCGCCCTTCGGTGAGCCCGAGGGTTCGCGGACACGGTCCGCTCCCACCCTTCGGTAGGCACCCTTCGGGAGCAGCACGCAGGTCAGGGGCGCGTTGGAGACTGCCACCCGCCACCCAACGCCACGATGAGATCCACGCTCGCGTCCAGGCGACGGCGACGCAGTTCCAGGTCGCCGCGGCCGGCGTTGAGCGCCGTGTTCGCCGCGTCCACCACGGCCGGGTAATCGGCTACGCCTTCGCGATACTGGTTCTGCATCACGCGGTCGGATTCGCGCGCGGCCGCCGCGGCTTTCGCCTGGAGATCGGCCGCGCCGGCCAGTTGGCTCGTCGTCACCAATCCGTCTTCCACTTCACGGTACGCGTCGAGCACGGTCTGTCGGTAGTTGGCGACCGCTTCGGCATAGGCCGCGTCGGCGTTGTCGACCTGCGCCTCCAACCGGCCGCCCGCGAACAGCGGCGCACGCGCATCTACCGTGCCGGTGAGGCCACGCAGCACGCCGATGCCGGCGGCGAGGTTGATCGACGGCAGCGTCTGCGCCTTGGCGACGCCGATGCGCGCGCTGGCGGCCGCCATGCGGCGCTCGCTGGCGACGACGTCGGGACGACGCTCCAGCAAGCTCGCCGGTACGCCGGCGGGAATCGTGGGTACCGCCACGTCGAATGGCGCGGGGGCGATCGAGAAATCGGCCGGCGTCTTGCCCAGCATCACGGCGATCGCATGTTCGAGTTGCGCGCGCGCCGTGCGCGCGTCGGCCAGTTGCAGCTGCGCGGTGCTGGCACGCACGAGGGCTTCGGCCACGTTGGCGCTGGAGGCCTGCCCCTGCGCGTACTGGTTCTGCACCATCGTGTGCCAGCGCGTGCCGACGTCGGCCGCGTGTTCGAGCAGGGCGATGGTCGCGTCTTGCTCGCGCAGGGCGAAGTAGCTCTGCACCACGCGCGACTGCATCGAGAGCGTCGCCGCGTCGAGGTCCGCCTCGCTCGCCTGCGTGGCCGCGCGGTGCGCTTCGACGTCGCGACGGATGCGGCCCCACAGGTCGAGCTCCCAGCTCACGCCCACGCCGAAGTCGTTCTCGTTGCGACGGCCCGACTTGAGCGTGCCCGCGCTGACCGCGGGTACGGACGCGCCACCGGCCGCCTTCACCAGGGCCTGCGCCTCGCGCACGCGGGCCGCGGCGGCGGCGAGCGTCTGGTTGTTCACGAGCACCTGCGACACCAAGGCGTCGAGCGTGGGATCGGCGTAGATGGACCACCACTTGCCCGCCGGCGACGGCGTGGCCTGCCGGTTACCCTGCGCCGACGCCTCCTTGTAGGCCACGGGCGTGGCGACCGACGGCCGCACGTAGTTGGGTCCGACCGGTGCGCAGGCGGACACGGCCACGACCGCACCGGCGATCAGCAGGGTGCGACGCATCATGCCGGCGGCCCCTTGCGGCCTGCCTGCCATGCCGCCGCGCGACGGGTTCCGAAGCTCTGAAACCATGAACGTGCCCACCTGCTGAATCGATCGAGATAAAGGTATACGACGGGCGTCGTGTACAGGGTCAACACCTGGCTCACCACCAGGCCGCCGCCCATGGCGATGCCCAGCGGCTGGTGCATTTCCGAACCGTTGCCGCGCGACACCGCCAGGGGAACCGCCGCCACCATGACCGCGAGCGAGGTCATCAGGATCGGACGGAAACGCAGGCGGCAGGCTTCCTGGATCGCCTCGGCCGGGGTCAGGCGGCCTTCGCGGCTCGCCACCAGCGCGAAGTCCACCATCATGATCGCGTTCTTCATCACGATGCCGACCAGCGCGAAGATGCCGACGAGGGCGATCACGTCGAGGTCGGTGCGGAACAGCAGCAGCGCGAACACCGCGCCCACCGCTGCGGACGGCAGCGTCGAGAGAATGGTGATCGGGTGCACGCAGCTCTCGTAGAGCACGCCGAGCACGATGAACAGGGTGAGGAACGCACCGAGGACCAGTGCCGGTTCGCTGTCGGCCACCTGGCGCGCGGCGCCGGCCGAGCCCTGGAGGCTGCCGCGTACCGAGGTCGGCACGGCGAGGGCATCCACCGCGCGCTGGATGGCCTGCGCGGCCTGCGACAACGACACGCCGGGCGCGCGATCGAACGACACGGTGGCGGCTACCGCCTGACCGAAGTGCGAGATGCTGAGCGGCGCGTCGGTCTGGCGCACCTGCCCGAGCGCCGACAGCGGCACGCTCGCGCCGCCGGCCGTCGGCACGCGAAGCTGGGCGAAGGCATCCGCCGAACGCGCGTGCTCGGGCGCCACGCCCATGAGTACCGGGATCTGGTCCGACAGCGTGAACACCGTCGCCACGCGACGGTCGGCGAACGCGTCGCGTAGCACGCCGTCGATCCGCGCGTAGGGCACGCCGAACTGCGCGGCGGTGTCGCGATCGACGTCCAGCGACGTAGCGACGCCGTTGCCGCCCACGCTGCCGTGCACGTTGCGCAGCTCCGGCAACGTCGTCATCGCCTGGGCGATGCGCGGCGCCCACTGGCGCAGCAACGCGGAGGAGTCGGCCTGGACGGTGTATTCGTTCGACGAGCGGCTGCGCCGTCCGCCGACGCGGATGTTCTGCACCGAGGTGACCGTGAAGACGCCGCCGGGGCGGTTCGCCAGCTTTACGTTCAGCCGCGCCGCCACCTCGTCGGCGCTCGCGTCGCGCTCGCCGAACGGCTTGAGCGTCACGAACAGCGACCCCGAATCCTGCTCGGCGAAGCCGGCCGCGCTGGCCACGGCGGGGTCGGCGCGCACCACGTCGAGGAAACCGGCCAGTTGCTCGCGCACGCGGGGAAACGACGTGCCGGCATCGGTATCGAAGTCACCGGTCAGCTCGCCGTTGTCCTGGCGGGGGAAGAATCCCTTGGGCACCACGACGTACAGGTACACGCTGAGGGCGAGTACGCCCAGCAGCGACAGCATGGTCAACGGCGCACGACGCAGCGCATGGACGAGGCTGCGATCGTAGGCGTCCTGCAACTTCGCCAGGCCACGTTCGCTCCAGCGATACAGGCGGCCATGCGATCGCTCCGCCCGCGCGGGCCGCAACCACTGCGCGCACAGCATCGGCACGACGGTGAGCGACACCAGCAGCGAAATGGCGATGACCGTCGCCAGCGTCACGGAGAACTCGCGCACGAACAGACCGACGTAGCCGCCCATCAGCAGCAACGGGATGAACACGGCGATGAGCACCGCGCTCATGGACAGCACGGTGATGCCCACCTCGCCCGCGCCGACGCGCGCCGCCTCGCGTGGCGGCAAACCGGCTTCCAGATGGCGAGCGATGTTCTCGACCACCACCACCGCGTCGTCCACGGCGAAACCCACGGCGATGGTCAGCGCCATCAGCGAAAGGATGTCGAGGCTGTAACCCAGCGCATACATGACGATCATCGCGCCGAGCATGGCGATGGGCGCGACGGCGCTGGCGATCAGCGCCGCGCGCCAGTCGCGCAGGAACACCAGCATCACCACCACGACCAGCACCACCGCGAGGGCGAGCGTATGCTCGGCCGCGCCCAGCGACGCGCGCACGGTGGTGGCGCGATCGACGATGACACCCACCCGCATGTCGCCCGGCACGGAGGCGCGCAGCACCGGCAGGCGGCGCGTTACGCCGTCGATCACCTCGATGGTGTTGGAGCCCGGCTTGTGCCGCACGAGCGCCAGCACCGCCGGTTCCCCGTTGGCGAACGCGGCGGCACGCGTGTCGCGCACACCCTCGACGACGCGACCGACGTCGCCCAGGCGCACCGCTGCGCCGTCGCGCTGGGCGATCACGAGGGAGCGCAGGGCGTCCGCGGAATCCAGCTGGCCGTTGGTGGCGACCTGCAAGGCACGGTCGCCGAGTTCCACCACGCCGGTCGGCTGATTGGCCACCGCCGATGCGATGGCATGCCGCACGTCTTCCATGCCGACGTTGCGCTGGGCCAGCGCCTGCGGGTCGAGCTCGACACGGAAGGCGGGCTCGGAGCTGCCGACGATCTCCACGTCGCCCACGCCGTCCACCTGCGCCAGCACCTGGGCGAACGTGGACGAGGCCACGGCGTACATCTGGCCGGGCGTCGCGCGCCGCGAGGTGAGCGCCAGGACCATGACCGGCGCATCCGCGGAGCTGACCTCGCGATAGCTCGGGCTGCCCGCCATGTCCGGCGGCATGTCGCCGCGCGCCGCGTTGATCGCGGCCTGCACGTCGCGTGCCGCGCCCACGGTGTTGCGCGACAGGTCGAAGGTGAGGCGGATGTCGGTCTGGCCGTTGGCGTTGACCGAGGTCATCTCGGTCAGGCCCGCGATGCGTCCGAGCGCGCGCTCCAGCGGCGTGGCCACGGCGGCGACCATCGTCGCCGGGCTGGCGCCGGGCAGCGACGCCGACACCTTGATGGTCGGCACGTTCACCTCGGGCATCGACGCGATCGGCAACAGGCGCCACGCCAGCACGCCCGCTACCACGAGCCCGAGGCACAACAGCGTCGTCGCCACCGGCCGGTCGATGAACGCCCGGGACACGTTCATGCCCGGCGCGCCCCTTTCGCGCCGGCATGGAACACGCGCTCGAACGCGAGGTAGATCACCGGCGTGGTGAACAGCGTGAGCAGCTGGCTCACCAGCAGGCCCCAGAAGATGCCTACGCCCAGCGGGTGGCGCAGCTCGGCGCCCATGCCACCGCTCAACATCAGCGGCAGCGCGCCCAGCATCGCGGCAAGGGTGGTCATGAGGATGGGGCGGAAGCGCAGCAGGCTTGCCTGCACGATCGCGTCACGAGGCGCGAGGCCCTGCTCGCGCTGCGCGTCGATCGCGAAGTCGATGAGCATGATCGCGTTCTTCTGCACGATGCCGATCAACAGGATCACGCCGATGAACGATATCACGTCGAGCTCGAAGCCGCCGATCATCAATGCCAGCAGCGCGCCGATACCGGCCGACGGCAGCGTGGAAAGGATGGTCAGCGGATGCACGTAGCTCTCGTAGAGCACGCCCAGCACGATGTACACCGTGAGCAGCGTGGCGAGGATCAGCCACGGCTGTCCTTCGCGCGACGCCTGGAACGCTTCGGCGGCGCCTTCCCAACGCGCCTGCACGCTCGCGGGCATGTCGAGCTTGCGCCGCGCGTCGTCCACCGCCTTCATCGCGCCGTCGAGGGCATCCCCGCGCGCGAGGTTGAACGACACCGTCGCCGCCGGTTGCTGGTCGATGCGCGTGACCACCAGCGGTGCGGTGCGCTCGCTCACCGTGGCGATGGACGAGAGCGGCACGAGGGCATCGCCCGGTTCGCCGCCCTTGGCCGTGCCCTGCGACGCGGCGAGGTAGACGCCGTTCATCGCGCCGCTCGCGCCGTCGGTGGACGGCATGGCTTCGAGGATCACGCGACGCGGATTGGCCAGCGACAGCAAGGTGCTGACCTGGCGCTGCCCGAAGGCGTCGTAGAGCGCATCGCCCACGGCGGCGGCGGTGATGCCGTAGCGGCTGGCGAGGTCGTGGTCGACGCCGACGTAGGCTTGCAGGCCGAGGTTCTGCTGGTCGCCGGCGACGCCGTCGATGCGCTTCACGCCGCGCAGCGCATCGACCACGCGCGGCGTCCACTGCGCGAGCTGCGTGGCGTCGGCGCTTTCGAGCGAGAGCTGGTACTGCCCGCGACTGATCCGGTCGTCGATGGTGAGATCGGGCACCGGTTGCAGGTGCAGCGTGATGCCGTCGACCTTCGCCGCGGCATCGGCGAGCCGTGCCATCACCTCGCCCACGCGGTCGCGCTGCGAGAGCGGCTTCAGGTGGATCATCAACTGGCCGGTGTTGCCCGGCAGCGAACCGTCTTCGCCGCCGACGAAGGAGGCGACGCTGGCCACGGCGGGGTCTTGCAGGATCGCCTGGGTCAAGGCGCGCTGGCGCCGTCCCATCGCGTCGAACGATACGGTCGGCGACGCTTCGGAAATGCCCTGGATGTCGCCCGAATCCTGCACGGGGAACAGGCCGCGAGGGATCGCCACGTAGAGCACCACGGCCAGCACCGCCATGGCGCCGACGGTGGCGAGGGTCGCGCCCTGGCGCGCCAGCACCCAGGCCAGCCCGCGCTCGTAGCGCGCGAGCAGGCCGTCGAGCCAGGCTTTGCCTTCGCGGGCGACGCGGCCCTGCTCCGCCTCGGGCACGCGGCGCAGCATGCGCGCGCACATCATCGGCGTGAGCGTCAGCGACACCACGCAGGAAATCAGGATCGCCACCGCCAACGTCACCGCGAATTCGCGGAACAGGCGACCGACCAGGCCACCCATGAACAGCAGCGGGATCAGCACCGCCACCAGCGACACCGTGAGCGAGACCACGGTGAAGGCGATCTGGCGCGCGCCCTTCAACGCGGCGTCGAGCGGCGCCTCACCGGCTTCGACGTAACGCGAGATGTTCTCGATCATCACGATGGCGTCGTCCACCATGAAGCCGGTGGCGACGATGAGCGCCATCAGGGTCAGGTTGTTGATCGAGAAACCCGCCAGGTACATCACCGCGAAGGTGCCGACCAGCGACAGCACCACCACCACGCCGGGAATCACGGTCACGGTGCCGTTGCCGAGGAACAGGAAGATCACGAGCACCACGAGCACGACGGCGAACACCAGCTCGACCTGCACGTCGCGCACGGCGGCGCGCACGGTCTCGGTGCGGTCGCTCAGCGTGGCGATGTCCACCGCCGCGGGCAGCGTGCCCTTGAGCTGCGGCAACAGCTGGCGGATGCGGTCGACCACCTCCACCACGTTGGCGCCCGGCTGGCGGCGGATGCGCACGACGATGGCCTGCGCCTCGCCGGACCATGCGGCCAGGCGCGCGTTTTCCGCGCCTTCGGCGACGCGCGCGACGTCGCCCAGGCGCACCACCGCACCGTCGCGATGGCCGACGATGAGGTCGCGGAACCCGTCCACGGTGTCCACCGGGCGATTGAGCGCGATGTTGGACGAGCGGTCGGGGCCTTCGAGGATGCCCTTGGCCTGGTTCGAGTTGGCGTCACGGATCGCGGTGCGCAGGTCACCCAGCGTGAGCCCGTGCGAGCGCAGGCGCGACGGATCGGCCTGCACGACGATCGCCGGCTGCTGGCCACCGTCGATGCTCACCGCGCCCACGCCGCTCACCTGCGACAGCTTGGGCACCAGGCGCGTATCGGCGAGTTCGCGCACGGTGCGCAACGACAGCGTGGGCGAGGTCAGCGCCAGCGTCATCACCGGCGCGTCGGCCGGGTTCACCTTGCGATAGACCGGCGGCTGCGACACGTCGGGCGGCAGCAAGGGCGCGACGGCGTTGAGCGCGGCCTGCACTTCCTGCTCGGCCACGTCCAGCGGCAGGTCGAGGTTGAAGCGCAGGGTGATCGTGGAGTGGCCTGCCGTGCTGGTCGACGACATCCGGCCCAGGCCCGGCATCTGCCCGAGTTGGCGTTCCAGCGGCGCGGTGATCGACGAGGCGATCACCTGCGGCCCCGCGCCGGGGTAGGCGGTGGTCACTTCGATGGTGGGGAAATCCACTTCCGGCAGCGCCGACACCGAGAGGAACCGGTAGCCGAACAGACCCACCAGGAGCACCGCGACGGCCAGCAGCGACGTCGCCACCGGCCTCAGGATGAAGGGGCGCGACGGATTCACGGATGGGCAGGCGGGGTCGGCGAGGACGCGGCCGCCGCGGGGCGGCCGCACGTGGCGACGGCCGCCATCGGCGGCGCCTCGTTGCCCGGGGTGGGCTTCACGGCCACGCCGTTGCGCAGGCGATCGGCGCCCTGCACCACCACGCTGTCGCCCGGCGCCACGCCGGAACGGATCACCGTGGTGGCGGCGTCCGACGCGCCGGTCTGCACGGGCGCCACGGCGACGGTGCCGTCTTTCTTCACCACGTAGACGAAAGCACCCTGCGCGCCCTGCTGAACGGCAGCGGACGGAACGAGGATGGCGTCGGCGATCACCTGCACGGGCAGGCGCGCCGTCACGAACTGGTTGGGCAGCAGTTCGCCGCCCTCGTTGGCGAACTGCGCCTCCATCCGCACCGTACCGGTGGACGGGTCCACCTGGTTGTTGGCGGCGAGCAGGCGGCCGCTGCCGATCGGGTGGTCCGGATCGTCGCCGTAGGCGTCCACGGGAATGCAGGTGTCGTTGCGCAGGCGGTCGAGCACGTGGGGCACGTCCTGCACGGGCACCGAGAACACGACCTTGCTCGGCTGCGACTGCGTCACCGTCACGATGCCGCCGGCATCCCCGGGACCGACGAGGTTGCCCGGATCGACGCGACGCAAGCCCACCGTGCCGCTGATCGGCGCCGTGATGCGCGTGCTGGACAGTTGCAGGTTGGCGGTGCCGATGCGGCCCTGTTCGGACTTCACCTCGGCGGCGTACTGGCGCACCAGCGCCTGCTGGTCGGCCACGCGCTGGCGCGAGATCGAATCCTGAGCCAGCAGGGCCTGGTAATGCGTGAGCGTTTCCTGCGCATTGGCGAGCTGGGCCTGGCTGCGGGCCAGGTCGCCCGTGGCGAGCTGGAGCTGCGCCTGGAACGAGCGCGGGTCCACCTCGGCGAGCAGGTCGCCCTGCTTGACCTTCTGTCCGCCGGTGAATGCCACGCGGGTGAGTTCGCCGTCAACGCGGCTGCGCACCACCACGCTGTTCGCGGGCGTCACGGTGCCGGGCTGCGAGCGGTAGACCACGAAACCGCCCTGCCGGACGGCCGCCGTCACCACCGGCACGGCCTGCCCTTCCGCGGGCTTGCCGTCGCCGGAACGGCGACCGATCCACCACAGCAGCGCCACGATCGCCACCGCGACCAGCACCACCCACCCCATGCGGGACGATCGTTTCGTCATGACAGATGCTTCTCGTAGACGCGGTAACGTTTGTAGTCGCGGCCACCGATCGTCTCGATGATGTTCCGCATGCCGTCGTTATCCTCGAGGATCCACGACAGTTCCACCTGCTGCACGCCGCGCGCCACGAGATGATGGCGCACGGCGTCGATCACCAGGAAGGCGAGTCCCGGGCCCAGGGGCGTATTGTGGAAGCTGCGGCGCACGCCCATCAGCGGCACGCGCGAGGACTTCGGGAAGCGCACCTTGAGGTTCCACAGCAGCTTCACCCAGTTGAACGGCGCCAGCTTGCCCTTGAAGCCGCGGATCACCTCGTTGACGTTGGGCAGCGCGGCGATGAAGGCCGCGGGCTTGCCGTCCACCTCGGCGATCTGGATCAGCTCCGGCGAGATGAGCACGCGCAGGCTGTGGCCCAGGTCCTTGAACTCGGCCTCGGTGAAGGGCACGAAGCCCCAGTTGTCGGCCCAGGCGTCGTTGAAGATGTCGCGCAGCGTGGCCATTTCCTCGTCGAACCGCTTGGTATCGAGCGGGCGAACGCGCACGGGCTGCTTGGAGCTGCGCAGCAGGCGCCCCATCACCTTCGGTTCGGGAAAGTCCGGCGAGATCATGTACGCCAGCATGTCCTTGGACTTGGTGTAGCCGCAGCGCTCGATGTGCGCGCCGTAATACGGTTTGGCGTGCCCCATCATGAAGACCGGCGGCGTGTCGAAACCGTCCACCAGAAGGCCCACTTCGTCGTTGATCGACAGGCTGAGCGGCCCGCGCACGCGGGTGACCCCTTCGCTGCGCAGCCACGCTTCGGCCGCGCCGATCAGGGCCGCGAAGGTCTCGGGGTTGTCCTCGGCGTCGAGCATGCCGAAGAAGCCGGTGGCGTCTTCGTAACGCTCCAGGTGCAGGTAGTCGATCTGCGCACTGATGCGCCCCACCGGCGTGTCGCCCCGGTACGCGACCCAGCCTTTCCAGCGCGCATGCTGGAACCAGGGATTGGTCTTGGCACCGAGGTGCAGCTTGCGCTCGAGCAACAGGGGCGAGATCCACTGGGGATCCGAGCCCAGGATGGCAGCCGGCACCTTGACGAAACGATCCAGGTCCGACTTGTTCTCAAGCGGGGCGATACGCAACGGGGCGGAAGTGTTCAAGATCGTGTCCGTAATCGATGAAAGCCGCCCCCACAGGGCCGACGGGACGCCCCCGACGGAGGGGCATTCACGCCCGTCGTCGGGACAGCCAGCGGCTTGGATGAAAGATAAGTGTAATTTGCCCGCCACCGATTTGGTATACGGGTGGGTATAGGAAATGGCAGATGCGGGCGATCGTTCCGCACTCAAGGCCCGGCGATGCGGGGGGAATGATCCCCCGTGGCGGTGCGACAAGGGGGGAGCGGTCGCCGGCTTATTGAACCGTGCGTGGCCGTCAGGCCGAGCGGTACCGCGCCACGATCGGCACCAGCAGCAGCGCGACCACGCCTGCCGCGGCCGCCACATATCCGATATGCGCCAACCCCAGCGCCGGGATCGTCACGCCCCCCAACACCGCGCCGACAGCGATCCCCGCGTTCGCCGCCGAGACGTTGGTCGTTCCCGCCAGCGCCTTCGCGTGCCTCACCGAATGCATCACGCGCACCTGGCACACCGGGAACAGGGCCGTGTACGCGACGCTCCAGACCGCCAGGGAAACAAGGAACGGCCATCCCGTGCGCGCCAGCGGCAACGACACCGCCATGCCCAGCACGAGCAACGCGACGAACACCCCCGTCGCGCGCAACGGCGAACGATCCACCATGCGCCCGCCAAGCGCGTTGCCCACCAGCCCTACCGCGCCGAATCCCATCAACCACCAGCCGACCCGGGTCGACGGCACGCCCGCCAGGCGTTCGAGGACGTCGGCCAGATAGGTGTACGCGGTGAACATCGCCGTGAACACGACGACGGAAAGCGCCACGTTGGCGAGGAAATAGGGTTCGCGAAAGATCCGCGCCTGCTCGCGCAGATGCATCCGCGGCGCCCGCGCCACCGGCGGCATCACGGCGGCGAGGGCCAACGCCATCGCGCCCGACGCGGCCGCCAATGCCCAGAACGCGATGCGCCAACCCACCGCATTCGCCACCAGCGTTCCCAGCGGGATACCGAACAGCAGCGCCGCCGAAATGCCGAGGTACACACGCGACACCGCCTGTCCGGCCTTCGCGGGCCCGGCCAGTTCGGCCGCGGTCTCGCTCGCCGTGCCCCAGAACACCGGCAGCGCCAGCGCGGGCACGAAACGCGCCACGGCCAGCACCCATACGCTCGAGGCCACGGCGGCCAACGCGTTCGAGGCGGCGAAAACGAAGAGGATGCCCACGAACAGCCTCTTGCGATCCAGGTGCGAGAGCGCGGCGGTGAGCGGCGGGCCCGACAGGGCGACCGTCACGGCGAACAGCGTCACGAACTGGCCTGCGGCGGAAATGGAGATGCCCAGGTCGCGGGCGAGCGCGGGCAACAGGCCGACGATCAGGTACTCGGTGGTGACGATCAGGAAAGCGGCGACGGCGAGGATCGCCACCGGCAAGCCGCTGGCGGCCGCGCGGTCGGTCGTGGAGACGGCGGACATGGGAGGAAACCGGAAAGGGGGATGCGCCATGCTAGGCGATCGCGAATATCCCATTTCGGGAGATTGCTCTAGTCTTTGCGGAATCCAATTCTCGAATCGCGGCCATGCACTCTCCCGAACGCCTCAAGGGCATCGGTGCCTTCGTCGCCGTGGCGGAAGCCGGCAGCTTCGCCGCCGCCGCCGAGCGCCTGCACCTCACCGGCTCGGCGGTCGGCAAGGCCATCGCCCGGCTGGAATCGCGCCTGGGCACGCGCCTGTTCGAGCGCACCACCCGGCGCCTCGAACTCACCGATGCGGGAACCGCCTTCCTGCGCGTCTGCACCCGTGTGCTGTCGGAACTGGAAGAAGCCGAGCACGTGCTGGCCCATGAAGGCGACGAGCCCACCGGCCGCATCCGCATCGACCTGCCCGTCACCTTCGGCCGTCTCCAGGTGATGCCGCGGATGCTTCCCTTCCTGCACCGCCACCCGGGCCTGCAGGCCGTCATCAGCTTCACCGACCGCTTCGTGGACGTCGTCGACGAAGGCATCGACGTGGGCGTCCGCATCGGCGGTCCCGACCAGTGGCCGGCCACGCTCGCCCACGCGTATCTCGGCCACGAGCGGAAAGTGTTCTGCGCATCGCCGTCGTACCTTGCCGCACACGGCACGCCCCACTCGCTCGATGCGCTCACGCCGCATGCCGCGATCGTGTACGCCAAGCCCGACGGCACCGCGAGCCCCTGGCTCATCCGCCACGGCGACGGCCCGCTCGAACGCCACGCACCGGAAGCGCGCCTCGTACTGGCCAGCGCGGAGGCGCAGGTCGACGCCGTGGCGAGCGGCTTCGGCATCACGCAATTGCCCACCTGGTTGATCGGCGACCACCTCACCGACGGACGGCTCGTCGCCATCCTCCCCCAGCACGACACGGAAGGCCTGCCCATGCACGTGGTGTGGCCACGGGCGCGGCAATGGTTACCGAAAGTCTCCGCGCTGGTGGATTACCTCGGCAACGCGCTCGAGGGCACGATCGCCCCGTGAGCCCGGCAAGAAATTGCGAATCGGCCGTGACACGGCGATCCATGTAGACGGCCATCCCGGAATGGGATGTGATGACGGCCCCATCCCGACCGCTTCGTGAGGCTCGCCGTGACGCTTATTCGCCCGTTGGTGCTTTCGTTGATGATGGCCATGCCTGCGGTATCGCACGCGCTGGCGGACAAGGGCACCTACAAGGCGCTGCCGAGCGAGACCCCGGCCCAGTTCAAGCCCACGCACGACGCCTTCGACTACGAAACGCGCGACGTCATGATCCCCATGCGCGACGGCGTGAAGCTGCATACGGTGATCCTGGTGCCGAAGGGCGCCAACAAGGCGGGCATCCTGTTCACCCGCACGCCGTACGACGCGAGCGAGATGACGAGCGCCATCGCGAGCGGCCACCTCTCCGTAGCCGTGAGCCACGACGACGAACCCAGCGACGTGCTCGTGCAGGACGGCTACATCCGCGTGGTGCAGGACGTTCGAGGCAAGTACGGTTCCGAAGGCGATTACGTCATGAACCGGCCGTTGCACGGACCGTTGAATCCGACGCCCGTGGACGACTCCACGGATGCCTACGACACCATCGACTGGCTGGTGCACCACGTGCCGGAGAGCAACGGCCGCGTCGCCATCATCGGCATCTCGTACGACGGCTTCGAACCGCTCATGGCCATCGTGCACCCGCATCCGGCACTCAAGGCCTCCGTGCCGATGAATCCGATGGTGGACGGCTGGATGGGCGACGACTGGTTCCATCACGGCGCGTTCCGCCAGCAGAACCTGGAATACATCTACGAGCAGACCGCGTCACGGAAGAATCACTACAAGTGGCCGGCGAACTATGCCGACGACTACCAGTTCTTCCTCGAAGGCACCTCGGCGGGCGCCGTCGCGAAACGCTACGGCATGGAGCAACTGGGTTTCTGGAACAAGGTCGTCGCGCATCCGGCGTACGACGACTTCTGGTCGCAGCAGGCCGTGGACAAGATCCTCGGCCGGGAACCGGTGAGCGTGCCGACGATGATCGTCGCCAGCCTGTGGGACCAGGAAGACATCTACGGCGCGTTCGCCGTGTACAAGGCGATGGCGCCGCACGACGATGCGCACCGCCTCTTCCTCGTCGCGGGACCCTGGTTCCACGGCCAGGAGATCGGCGACGGCAGCAGCCTGGGCGCCGTGCGTTTCGGCGCGGATACGGGGCTCTACTTCCGCCAGAACATCCTGCGTCCGTTCCTGGCGCATTACCTGAAGGACGCGCCCGACCTGCCCGCGCCGGTCAACGCCTTCGTCACTGGCGAGAACCGCTGGGAAACCGCGCCGTCGTGGCCGATGTCGGCGGGCGATACGCTGAACCTCGTGCCGGAAGCCGATCGTTCGCTGGTGCTCGCACACGGCGACCACGGCCCCGGCACGTCCGGCAGCGTCGAATACGTATCCGACCCCACCCATCCGATCCCCTACCGGCCGCGGCCGGTCGGCCCCATGTCCGGCACGGGTTGGCAGCACTGGCTGACGAACGACCAGCGCGAGGCCTCGGCGCGGCCGGACGTGGCGACCTTCACGTCGGCCGTGCTGACCGCGCCGGTGCGCATCAGCGGCGCGCCACACGTACACCTGGTCGCCAGCACCACGGGCACCGACGCCGACTGGGTGGTCAAGGTGATCGACGTCTATCCGGATCAGGTCGCGAAGCAGCCGGAGATGGGCGGTTACCAGCTCGGCGTATCCATGGATATTTTCCGCGGCCGGTACCGGGAGGGCTTCGCCACCGCGAAGCCCATCCAGGCGGGCGCATCATTGCCGTACGACTTCAGCCTGCCCAACGCCAACCACGTGTTCCTCCCGGGCCACCGCATCATGGTGCAGATCCAGTCGAGCTGGTTTCCGTTGTACGACCGCAATCCGCAGACGTTCGTGCCGAACATCCTGCTCGCGCAGCCGGGGGATTTCGTGACGGCCACCCAAAAAATCATTACGGGTGGCGACGCTACGTACGTCGAACTTCCGCTGGGCCATTGAACGCGGGTGATGGTCGGACGAACGGCGAGCGGCGGCCGTAGGTGATCCACCGCCAGATCCACTCCAGCGGCCCCATCTCGAAACGCGACAACCACCACGTGGACCATGCCAGCTGGAGCGCCCATACACCCGCGACGATGCCCCACAACGCAGGGCGGTCGACGGTTCCCATCAAGGCACCGCGGCCGCCGTAGAAGATGGATGTCATGATGAGCGACTGGGTCAGGTAGTTGGTGAACGCCATGCGCCCCGCCGCGGCAAACGGCACGAACCACCGGCCGGCTTTCCGACGCAGGGAAAGGACGATCGCGGCCGCGTAGCCGACGGCGACCAGCGGGCACAGGAGCTCATTGACGAATTCACCCCAGCGGAACGACAGGTGACTCACGTCGGTCATCCATGTCATCGCCCCCAGAACCGCGAGCGCCAGGCCACCGGCCATCACCAACGATGCGTAGGATGTTCTCGATATCGCACCGTTGAAGAAGCCGGCCTTGAACAGGCCCAGGCCGACCATCATCAGCGCGATGGTGCGCGGGAGCTGCTGCCACAGGTTCGCGAGTTGATGGAGATAGGTGCGCGTATTGAGGGCGTACGCACCGCTCGCCGAACCCGTCGCCTCCGCGAGTTCCGCCCGGACGCGCGATGACGTAGCTGAATGCGCCGGGGCGGCCGTGCGAGCTTCCTCATGCGAGATCGTGGCGGAAGACGGCGCGGGTTCGTCACCGCGTGGCAGCGCCATGTACGTCGTCGCCAGCAGGATGGCGATGCCTGTACCGAGAAGCGCCTTCGATGGCAGCGACCGCAAGCCGAACATGACGACACCCGCGCAAGCGTAGGTGCTCAGGATATCGCCCCACCAGAGGCCAAAGCCGTGGATCAGTGCGAATACGAACAACGCGCCCAGGCGACGTGCCAGGTTGATCCCTCGACGCTTGTCGGACAAGGGACCGCCGACGAGGAACAACGACACGCCGAAGAGCATCGAGAAAATGGCGACGAATTTTTCGTGGAACAACCAATCCATCCACCAGTAAGCGACCGCCGTACTTCCTTCGTTGCCGAACATCCAGGCGGACGGCTTGAGCGACGCATGGATCGGCGCCGCGAAGCCATCGGCGTTGACCGCCAGAACGCCGAGGATGGCGATGCCGCGGATCACATCCAATGACTGAATGCGATGGGGCGTGTGTGTAACGACCGACGTGTTCAGAAGCTTCTCCGTCCTGTAACCAAACCGATTCCACGGCTTAGCAAAGCGCATGCCATTGCTTTTTTGGCCATGGAGATCCTTTCCGCAGCGGGCGCGGAAAAACAGGGCGGGCGCTCGGGAAGGTGTCCGTGGACACTGCTGCTCGTCCGCGGACAAGGAGGCACGCAAGGAGTCGACGGCGCATGGCGGAACGCTCCCGCCGCGACATGGCGTCATCCCAGGTGCCGCCTTGCGACGGACCTTGAACGGGAACACGCGACGGGAAGCTCTCGACGCTGCTCGGGCAATCGAGCAGAAAAGGAACCGATGGCGGAGAACCGCGAAAAATGGCGCGCCCGGAGGGATTCGAACCCCCGACCAATGGCTTCGGAAGCCACTACTCTATCCGGCTGAGCTACGGGCGCGTGCTGAAGCGGACCGGCATTGTAGCGGGATTGCCGGGCCCGGCCTAGCCCGCCCTGCGGGCGGGCTCGATGCCGCCCGCCGCGGTGCGCACGCCCTCGCGGTACCGCCGGCTGCACGGCAGCGTGCTGCCGTCGGCCATGTGCAGGCGGGCCTCGCCGGCGTCCAGGGGCTCGATCGAGGCGATCTGGCTCAATCGCACCAGATAACTGCGGTGCGCACGCACGAAGGCCGCCGGATCGAGCCGCGCCTCCAGCGCCGCCAGCGTGCTTCGCAGCGGGTAGTCCCGCCCGCGCACGCGCAGGTTCACGTAGTTGCCCGCCGCCTGCGCCCATTCGATCTCGGCGGTGGCCACCAGAAAGTCGCGGCCGAGCTTGCGCACGAGGAAACGCTCGGGGCGGTCCACCGGCTCGACGGGCGGACCTTCGTCCGGTTCGGCGAGCAGGCTGGCTTCGCCCTGTACCCGGCGACCGAACCACTCCACGAGATGCGCCACGGCAACGATCAGGAAGAACGTGCGTACGTCCTTCAGGTATTCGTAGACGGCGGCCAGGCCGAGGTCGCCCGGATCGTAGTGTGCGCCGTTGAGGCGATAGGCCAGTACGCGCGCGAGATTCATGCCCGTGACGTGGAAGGCGCACCAGGCCACGCTGCCCAGCACGTAGAGTGGCAGGCGGCGGCGCCAGGTATCGGCGTGCAGCGGCCAGCGATCGCAGGCGGCGAGCAGGAACGGCAGGGCGATCAACGAGAACAGCATGCTGCTGAGCTCGTTGGTGGCGATCTGCCAGGTGGGCGCGTCGATCCCGTAGCGGTCGGCGTCGATGCGCAAGGTGAGGATGTTGGTGACGGCCGAGGTGACGAAGACGGCGAGCCAGAAGACTGCCACGGACACACGACGCCGATGATGCGCGCGGGCGAGTTCCTGGCCGGGCGATGCGGGAAGCGATGTCATGGAGGGCATGCTAACCCGGCATGACGCCGTGTGCGTAGTAACCGCTGGCGCTCTTCCGGACGCAAGGCGCTGGGCTCCTGCCTGCGCAGGAGCGACGTGAGGTTTTTTCATCATGACGGCGCACCTTGCAGCTCGTCGCTCCTGCGCAGGCGGGAGCCCAGCGCCTTACGCCCGGGCAAGCGATGGCGCTCCATCGGCGCCTGGCCGGTTCGGACGAGGCAAACCCGTGCGATGCGTTCTTCCGCCAAATCCGCACATCCGCCGCCTACACCGAACGTCGGATCGAAATCCCCGTCGACTCGTGATTAGCTCGACGTCCCCACCAGGGGGCCATGGAAGCGACACGCACAAGGAGAACGCAGATGCGGTGCAAACCGACGGCCGTGCCCCCACGGGCGCACGTGATCCACGACATGTTCGAATGCGCCACGGCGGTGGGCAAACACCATGTCGAGAGTGCCCATACGCGCTGGCGCATGGAAGGAAAAGGCACGCTCACCCTGTCCAACCGGTATCCCCGCTGCCTCGTCGCCCGTTTCGACGACTACGGCACGCTGACCATGCAGTCGCGACACGACCTGGGCGAATACAGCCAGTTCACCCTCGACCTGGATACGTCCGGCCTCGGCGAAGATGCCCTGCTGAACACGCAATTCGACGGCGAGGACGTTTGCCATTCGATCGTGATCCGGAAGGGGTTCGAAAAGATCGTCGGCACTTGCCCCATGTCCGACGCATGGCCGCGCAATCCCATCAACGAATTCGTGATCGAAGTGGAAGACGCGGGCTGCCTCATCGTCAGGGGCGTGACGATCCTCGATGTCGGCCCTTTGCCGCGCCGCCCGGAAAAAAAGAGGGCGCCTCCCGGCGCCCTCTTCCTCGTCACTTCGTCTTGTACAGCTCGCTGAGCCAATCGGGCTTGCTCTTGTCCCGCTCCAGGTGCGGGTACTTCAGGCCTTCGTGGTAGTCGATCTTGATCGTCTTGTACTGGTCGAAGTTCTTCACCAGCAGTTCGATCGGCGCGGAGGTGCCCTTGGCGGCGGTGACGGCATCCTTCAGGGCGTCGCCGTCGAGCGACTTGCCGTTGACCGCGATCACCGTCATGCCCGGGGCGAGACCGGCATTGAACGCCGCGCTGTCCCAGCGCACGTCGGAGATGTCGCCCTTGGCCGACACGCCGAAGCCCACCGAGTAGGTGAGGTCGGTGTAATGGCGGCGCGCTTCGACGGCCTTCACCGCGTCGGACGGCTTGTCGGTGTAAACCAGCTTCCAGCCGCCGCGCTCGATGCCTTCGAGGTCGCCCTTGTGGCCGTCGACGCGATCGCGCAGGTAGGTGGCCCAGTCGTACGGCTGGATGCCGTTGAGGGTGTTGGCCACGTCTTCGAAGGTGTACGGGTTGACCTTCCAGTCGCCGTCCTTCACGCCGAAGAATGCCTTGGCGAAATCGTCGAGGTTGCGCTTGTTCTTGGAAAGCTCGCGCAGCTTGGTGTCGACGTCGAGCCAGATCATCTGGCCGCCCGAATAGTAGTCTTCGCTCATCTGGTAGTTGCGGTACGAGAGCGGGCGACGCTGGGCGATGGTGGGATCGTTGGTGGTGTCCTGGATGTTGCGCCAGGAGAGACCCGGGCGACCCTTGTCGTAGGTGGCGGCGACGAAGGCGAGCAGGTCACGCGCCTGGTCCTGCGAGACGAGACCCGAGCGCGCGGCGACCACGTTGCCCCAGAACTGGGTCTGGCCTTCGTACACCCACAGCAGGCTGTCGCCCATGGGCACGTTGAAGCTCGGCGTGGCCAGGTCGGCGCCGCGACGGTACTTGCCGTCCCACGAGTGGTTGTATTCATGGGCGAGCAGGTCGCGACCGAGCCAGTTCTTTTCCCACTCGGTGAAGTAGCCCGGGGAGGCGCTGTTCTCCGACGAACGGTGATGCTCCAGGCCGATGCCGCCGAGGTTCTCCGAGAGCGCCAGCAGGAAGTCGTAATGGTTGTAGTGGCGCGCGCCGTAGAGCTTGTCCATCTGCTTGACGAGGTTGCGATGGATCTGGAGCGCCTCGGGCTTGATCTCCAGCGACTTCGCGTCGTCGGCCACGATGTTCAGGTGCACGGGCGAGCGGCCGTTCGGATCGAGGTCCACGCGCTTGAAGTACTTGCCCGCGAAGATGGGCGAGTCGACGAGGTCGTCGAAGTCGATCGTCTTGAAGGTGACCGTGTCGCCGCTCTTGCTGGCTTCTTCCAGGGCCGAGCCGTACTGGAAGCCGGCGGGCAGCTTCACCGACGCGTCGACCTTCACCTGGTCGGCGCGGTAGCCGGCCGGGTAGAGGGCCACCTGGTTCCATTGGACGTTGACGATCTCGGGCGTCATGACCACGCGGCCCTGGCGCGGGCTCTGCGGCGTGAGGGTCTGGAACTCCACCTCGACCGACGACGCGCCGGCGGGCACGTCGATGTGGAAGGCATAGACGTTGTACTGGTCGCGCTTCCATTCGAGGCGCTGGCCGTTCGCGTGCACGATGAGACCGGCGAACTGGTCGATCGGGCCGGTCGGCGAATGGTGGCCGGGAATCCACTCGGGGAACAGGAGGGTGAGCTTGCCGGGCTGCGCCGGGATGGTTTCCTTGACGCGGAAGATGCGACGGTCGAGGTCGGTCGCGTCGACGTCGAGTTTCAGGGTGCCGGCGTAGGGCGTGTCCTGGATGGGCGGCACGTCGTCCGCGGCGAACGCGGCGGAAGCGCCGAAACCGGCCATGGCGGCCAGCAGCGCGGAAGCGAGAAGGGTGGATTTCACTGGGGTCTCCCGTGGAACAAAAGGCGCCCGGCCATTCCCTTCCGAGCGGATCGGCGCGCGTTCCCCTGTGGTTCGCGCAAGTGACCGATCCTAGCTCCGGGGGGCTGGCAGGCCCTATGCCAGAGGTCACGGTAACCCCGCTTCCGACGCACGCCGGGCCCGGCAAGATGTCACGAAAACCGGAGCCGCTTCACGAAACACGCGCCTGACGTCCTCCCGCATCCGCCGTCGATGCGACCGACTTTCCTATAATGCGGCGCCCGCCGCGTACCGCCGGGCCATGAATCATCCAGGAAAACAGGGACCCAAGGACTCATCATGCACACATCGGTACTCAAGGCGGCCGTCGCCGTCGCGTTGCTGTCTTCTTCGTTCGCCGCCTGCGCGGAATCCGCTTCCGTTACGCAGACGGGCGCCTTCCTATCCGTGACCGGCGGCAAATCGCACTTCAACGTGGACCGCGATCCTTCCGCTCGCTATCCGAACGAAGACAGCGACGGCACGGGTTTCGACGTGCTCGGCGGCTATCGCTGGGTGGTCGCGCGGCCGTTCTCGCTGGGCGTGGAGGGCGGCTACGTCAATCTCGGCAACACCACCTGGAAAGGGCATTACGGCGGCTTGTCGGTCCAATCCGACGCGCGCGAGAAGACGAAAGTCGATGGCGTGCTCCTCGGCCTCAACGGCAAATGGGATCTGCCCTACGAGTTCACCGTGACGGCCCGCGTCGGCGTGGCCCACATGCGCGCCAAGAACGACTATACCGATGTCGGTGGCCTTATCTTCCTGCCGCCCGTCACGACGCGCTCCAGTCGTTCGACCAACAGCAACCGCATCTACGGCGGCGTCGGCTTCGGCTACGACTTCAACGAGAACATCGGCCTGACCCTCAGCTACGACCGTTACGGCTTCAAGATCGATAGCCCGACCGAACGTAGCCACGACGCTCATGTCGGCCTGCTTGGACTCACATTGGAATATCGCTTCTGGTAAGCAAGGCGGCCTGCTGGGCAAGCCAGCAGGCCCAGTGACCGGGATACCAACATCGCGTCGACGGGTTGATGGCCTCGGGTCGACTCGACCCACTGTTTGCGAAAAGGGTCGAAGCGCAACCGCGGCTCGAATTCCTTCGCCCCCATACATTGGTCCCAAGCGAAATCGGCAGACCGCAACCATCGGCAGGTTTCCTTGCCGATTTCCTGCCGAAATCCGGCAGTTGATTTACTTGTGCTTGTTAGCGATCGAATTGTAGTTTCGGGTGGTAACAGGGGTAATCACCAAGCACGGTCGCGAATAACTTTCGGCGTGATAGGCATGCGCCGGGATCTGTCACGGCAACGGATGTTGCTGTCCTCCACCGTACGCTATCGCAATGTCGGCTTGAGCATCGTTCGCCAACCGTGAGCGCGCCATGGCCTGCGTAACGCGACGGGGAAGCAGTCGTTCCAGACGTTCGCATCCAAAGCACCCCTGCTGCAGTCCGAGCTTTCGCTGAAAGCTTGACGTCACTGCTCGCAAGAATCGGAATCGCCTCACGCCGGACCTGCACGTGGCCTGCGGAGACGCGCGATCTTCCGTTCGTGGGGAAGCACATGATCGAACCTGTGACGCTGCACTGCCTGGGACGAGGACCACCGTGTCCTGACGGCGGCTAGCGCCGTCGATGACTCCATTTTTTTACCGCACCACTCATTGGTCCTTTGCGTACCGATGGGAACGATCACGTCTGCGCTCAATGCGAGCCACGGAGCAATTCATGAACAAGGTATTTAGCAAGGTCTGGAACCGGACACTGGGTCAACTGGTCGTGGCCTCCGAACTCGCAAGACAACCTGCGAGCAGTACGGTGACTTCATGCGTGAGGCCGCTGAAGTGGCTCGTGCTGTCCTTGGTTTTCGTCGTCCCCCACGCCCTGGCCGGAACAGTCATGCAGTGTGGCGCCGTCGGCAACAACACCGCGACGGGTACAGGCTGCAACACCCCTGCGACGGCGGACTCCTTCTCCATCGCGATCGGCGGCGGTAGCGGAGCCACTGCGTCGAATATCAGCATCGCCATCGGCGACGCCTCTTTTGCGAGCGGCAACAGCTCGATCGGCTTCGGTCGTCGCGTCAACGTCACCGGAAACTTCGGTCTTGGCCTGGGATACCAGGCGATCGTTTCCGCCGCGGGCGGTTCCGCTGTGGGAGCCAACACGAGGGCGTCGGGGCTTGCCGCCGTCGCCCTGGGCGGCAGCGCGGTGGACACGAGCGGGGCGGGTGCCAATGCGACAGGCAGCGGTGCGATAGCCATCGGCGGCAGCACGGGTACGGGAGTTGCCGCGGCCATCGCCACGGGCCAGGCGGCCATTGCCATGGGCGTCAGCGCGCAGTCGCGCGGAGACAGCACGGTGGCGATCGGCCGAAACGCGTCGGCGGGAGCGGGTGACGCTGCCACGGATGAACCGAATTCGATCGCGATCGGCGCCGACAGTACGGGTTACGCAAACAGTGTAGCGATCGGCAGCGGCGCCCTCGCTGACCAGGCGGGAACGCTACAGACCGATGGCGGCGTGGCGATCGGATCACTGGCACGGACTGACAACAGCACGACGCGAGCGGTGGCGATCGGGTCCGGCGCCATCGTCCGAAGCGCGACGACGATCGATGGAGGTACGGCCATAGGCGCCAGCGCCAACGTTTCCGCCAGTAATGGCCTGGCCCTCGGCACGGCGGCGGCCGCCACGGGAGTGGCCGCCATAGCGCAAGGATTGAATGCGGCCGCCAGCGGTGCGGGCGCGATGGCGCTGGGGTCGTCGGCCGTCGCTACCGCGGCCAATGCCGCTGCCTTGGGGATCTCGTCCCAGGCCTTGGGAACCTCGGCAGTCGCCATCGGCAATACCGCGGTCGCCAACAGTGCGGGCGATATCGCCATTGGCCAGAATGCCGTTGCCACGGGACAGGCCGGTTCGGGCTCGGCGGTCGCCATCGGTGTCGGCAATCAGGCCCGCGGTGCCGGTGCCGTCGCCATCGGCGATCCGAGCGTCGCCAACGGACAGGGCGCCATCGCCGTCGGCTTCAACTCGATCGCCACGGCCGACGGCACGACCAGCGGCGGCGCCGCGAACGGCGCGGTGGCCCAGGGCAATACGGCCATCGCCGCCGGCCAGGGTGCGGTCGCCATCGGTAATCTCACCCGGTCCAGCGGCCAGGGCTCGGTCGCCTTGGGGAACGCCAGTACCGCGCTCGCCGCCGGTGCCATGGCCTTCGGTGATAGCGCTACGGCCAGCAACGCGGGCGATGTCGCACTGGGTTCCGCCACCACGACGGCGGCAGCGGTGGGCACGGCCGGGGCCACGATCAACGGCACCAGCTACACCTTCGCCGGCACCGCGCCCGGCAGTACGGTGTCGATCGGCGCGGCCGGCGCCGAACGTACGCTGACCAATCTGGCGGCCGGTCGGATCAGCGGCACCAGCACCGATGCGATCAATGGCTCCCAGCTGTTCGCCACCAACCAGGCATTGGAGGCGTTGAATACCACGGTGGAAGCCGGTGCGACTCACTATTACAGCGTGAACGACGGGGGCACGGCAGGCGGAAACCGCGACAACGACGGAGCCAGCGGGCTGAATGCACTGGCCGCCGGCGTAAATTCGACGGCGACGGCCGACAATGCCACCGCCCTCGGCCAAGGCACCGGCGTCTCGGTGCTAGGGGGCGTGGCGCTCGGTTCCGGCGCGGTGTCCGATCGGGCGATTGCCCCGGTGTCGGGCACGATCACGGTCGGAACGAACACCATTCCATTCAACACGACGGACAAGACCCTGTTGGGCGCCGTCTCGGTCGGCAACGCCACGGGCTATCGCCAGGTCACGAACGTGGCGGACGGCACCGAAGACCAGGATGCGGTGACCCTGCGTCAGTTGAAGGGCGCAATGGGTTCGTTCTCGGTCACGCCGATCATGTATTTCCACGCCAACTCCACCCTGTCCGATTCGGCCGCCATCGGTACGGACGCCGTCGCCATCGGTCCCGAGACCACAGTCAACGGCGACAACGGTATCGGCATGGGCAACCATGCGATCGTGCAGCAGACGGCGCCGGGTGGCATCGCCATCGGCCAGGACACCACGGTGAATCTCGCCGATGGCGTCGCCCTGGGCACCAGCGCGACCTCCAACGCGATCCAGGCCACGGCGCTGGGAGCCGGTTCGCAGGCGGCCTTCGTGGGAAGCGTGGCCCTGGGCTCAGGCTCGGTGACGGCCGACAGGGTCGCCACCACCGGCACGACGATCAACGGGACGACGTACACGTTCGCCGGGGGTGCGCCCGGATCCACGGTCAGCGTCGGCGACGTGGGCGCCGAACGTACCATCACCAACGTAGGCGCGGGCCGCATCAGCGGCAGCAGCACCGACGCCATCAACGGCTCGCAGTTGTTCGCCACCAACCAGGCCATCGGCACGGTCGGCGCCAGCGTCACCAATCTCGGCAACACGGTGACGAACCTGGGTGACTCCATCGCCAACAGCATCGGCGGCGGCACCACGTATGATCCGACCACGGGCACGATCAACACCAGCATCAATTACGCCGGCAATACGTATAACTCGGTGCAGCAGGTGTTCGACCAGATCGGTACGAACGGCATCAAGTATTTCCATGCCAACTCGAACCTCGCCGACTCCATCGCCGCCGGCGTGAACAGCGTGGCGGTCGGTCCGGCCTCTGTCGCCAACACGGAGAATGCCGTATCGATCGGCAATGGAGCGACAGCGGGGTCGAACATCGGCGACGTGGCGTTGGGCGCAGGGTCGACGACCGCCACGGCGGTGCAGACGGCGGGAACGATCATCGCGGGAAATGCGTACACCTACGCAGGCGCAACGCCGACCAGTACGGTGAGCGTGGGATCGGCGGGGGCCGAGCGCACCGTCACCAACGTCGCGGCCGGCCAGGTGACCGCATCGAGCACGGACGCGGTCAATGGTTCACAGCTGTTCGCCACGAACCAGGCCATCGACTCGCTCAACACCACGGTGATCAACAACGCCACGCACTACTACAGCGTGAACGACAACGGCGTCACCACGGGCGGGAACTACGACAACGACGGTGCCACGGGCCTGAATGCCGTGGCGTCGGGCGTCGGTTCGGTCGCCACCGCGGCCGGCGCCACGGCGGTGGGCCAGGGCACGAATGCCTCGATCGACGGTGGCGTGGCCCTGGGTGCAGGCGCGGTGTCCGATCGCGCCATCGCGCCGGCCTCCGGCTCGATCACCGCCGGCACCCACGTGATTCCCTTCAACACGAGCGATAGGACGCTGCTCGGCGCGGTGTCGGTAGGCAACGCGACCGATTTTCGCCAGATCACCAACGTGGCCGACGGTACGGAGAATCAGGACGCGGTGACGTTACGCCAGCTGAAGGGGGCACTCAGCTCGTTCGCGGTCACGCCAACCGAGTATTTCCACGCCAACTCGACGGCGGCGGATTCGGCGGCGATCGGCGCGGAATCCATTGCCGTGGGGCCGGAGACCACGGTCAACGGCGACAACGGCATCGGTATCGGCAACCACGCGATAGTCGCGCAAACCGCCCCGGGCGGCACGGCCATCGGGCAAAACGCCACGACCAACCTGGCGGACGGCGTAGCGATCGGCACCGGCGCTACCTCCAACGGCATCCAGGCGATGGCGCTGGGCGCAGGCTCGCAGGCCGCGTTCGCCGGCAGCGTGGCATTGGGTTCGGGATCCTCCACGGACGCCGCGGTGGGTACGGCCAGCGCCACGCTCGCAGGCGTCAGCTACGACTTCGCCGGCGCCACGCCGGGCTCGACCGTCAGCGTGGGCAGCGCGGGCACCGAACGCACCATCACCAACCTTGCCGCAGGACGAATCGCCGGAACCAGCACGGACGCCATCAACGGGTCGCAGCTCTACGCGACCAACCAGACGCTCGAATTGCTCGGCTCGCAGATCATCAACCTGTCAAACGCCATCAATAATTTCCCGGGTGGCGGAAATACCAATAACACGTACAACAACAGCGGCGACAACAACACGCCGTCGTCCGCCACGGGCAACAATTCGACGGCGGTCGGTGCCGGGTCGAGCGCGACGGGTGACAACAGCGTCGCCATCGGTGCGGGCTCGGTCGCCGACACGTCCAACTCGGTGTCGGTGGGCTCGGCGGGCCACGAGCGCACCGTCACCAACGTGGCGAACGGTGTCCGCCCGACCGATGCCGCGAACGTCGGCCAGGTGGACCAGGCGCTGCAAGAGGCCAAGAACTGGTCGAAGGATTACGTCGACCAGCGTTTCCAGACGGTCGACCGAGACCTCAACCGGATCGGCAATCGCGCCAACGCGGGCGTGGCTTCCGCCATGGCCATGGCCAGCCTACCGCAGGCCTACCAGCCCAACCAGAATTCGGCAGCCGTCGCCGTGGGCAGTTTTCATGGCGAGACCGGCGTCGCCGTCGGCATGTCGACCATTACCGAAAGCGGGCGCTACGTGTTCAAGCTCAACGCCACGACCAATTCGCGTGGCGATGCGGGCGCGGGCGTCGGCGCGGGCGTGGTGTGGTGAGCAACGAACCCATGAATGCAATCCGAGGAATCCATCGTATGCGCAATCCAATGAAAGGCATCATGCCGGTCGTGGTCACCCTGGTCCTGGCCGCCTGCGGTAACGTCAGCCACGACGTGGCAAGGGATGGCCACGACGCAGGCCAACTCGTGTGGCCGGAGGTGGATCGTGTCACGCCCATGCACAAAGGCGGCACGTTCCCCAATCTGACGAACCTGCGCCAGATGAAAGCCGGCCTCAACAAGCAGCAGGTGTCCGACCTGATCGGCTTTCCGCACTTCAGCGAGGGCATCTGGGGTGTAAGGGAGTGGAACTACGTGTTCAACTTCCGCAAGCCCGGGAGCGACGACGTGACCGTCTGCCGATACAAGGTACTGTTCGACGACGATAAACTGGCTCGCAGCTTCTATTGGATGCCCGCGACGTGCGCCGACGTGCTCAACGAAACAACGCCACCGCCTGCACCGGCGGC
Organism: Luteibacter aegosomatis; assembly: GCF_023078455.1. Lineage (GTDB taxonomy): Bacteria > Pseudomonadota > Gammaproteobacteria > Xanthomonadales > Rhodanobacteraceae > Luteibacter > Luteibacter aegosomatis. Next base: position 4,400,675 of record NZ_CP095740.1, read on the forward strand.
ATCCGCTCCCGTCGCGCCACAGGAAACGCGCGTACTGTCTACCGACGCGCTCTTCGCGTTCGACAGTGCCGAGCTGTCACCTGCCGGCAAGGCGAGCCTGGACGAGATGGCGTCGACCTTGCGGGATCAGGGTGAAACGCTGCGGTCCGTGCGAATCGCCGGCTATACCGATCGCATCGGCGGCGATGCCTATAATCTCGACTTGTCGCAGCGCCGCGCCGATGCGGTAAAGGTGTATCTGATAGCACGAGGCGTTCCCGCCGACCGCGTGGTCGCGCAGGGGCTGGGCGAGGCCGACCCACTGAAACGCTGCGAGGACGCACCGCGGGGAGCGCTTATCGAATGCCTCGCGCCCAATCGTCGCGTCGAGATCCGGGTGACCGGCATGCATTAGCAGGCCGATGCATGGAGTGCCGCCACCCGCGTGGCGGCACAGCCTGCGGGCTCGGTTACCGCGACGGAATCTTCAACCCGCGCTGCACCGCCGGGCGCGACATGCCGCGTTCGAGCCACGCCGCGACGTTCGGATAATCGTCGAAGCCCACGAGCTCACGCGCTTCGTAAAAGGTGATGAGGTTGTTCACCCAGCCGAGCGTGGCGATGTCGGCGATGGTGTAGTCGTCGCCCATGATCCACGTGCGACCGTCGAGCCGCTTGTCGAGGATGCCCAGCAGGCGCTTCGACTCGCCGACGTAGCGTTCCAACGGGCGCTTGTCCTCGAAGGCGCGGCCGGCGAACTTGTTGAAGAAACCCACCTGCCCGAACATCGGGCCGATGCCGGACATCTGGAAGTGCAGCCACTGGATGGTTTCCCAACGCCGCGCCGGATCGCTCGGGATGAACTTGCCGGTCTTCTCGGCGAGGTATTGCAGGATCGCACCGGATTCGGTGAGGCCCATCGGCTTGCCGCCCGGGCCGTCGGGATCGACGATGGCGGGAATCTTGCCATTGGGATTGAGCGATTCGAACTCGGGCGACTTGCTCTCGTTCTTCATGATGTCGACGAGGTGCGGCTCGTAAGGCAGGCCCAGCTCCTCGAGCATGATCGACACCTTCACGCCGTTGGGCGTGTTGAGCGAATACAGCTGCAGGCGGTCCGGATGCGCCGCCGGCCAGCGTTGCGCGACGGGAAAACCGGAGAGATCGGCGGTCATGGGGCATCCTTCATGGGAGAGACCGTCGAAGGTAGGCGTCCGAGCTTGCGTATTCAAGCAGAGGGCGCCAGCCACATCGCGGCGCCCCCTGTCCGGTCACTCCAGGTCGCCGAGCTTTTCGTCCATCTTCGGTGCGGCCAGCCAGCGGGCGATGTCCTCGCCGATGGCGTTGGCCGTACGCACGAGCACCGAGCAGCTTCCCTTGAAACCACCAAAGGCCCCACCCATCGACGAGCGCCGGTCCTTGAAGCTGCCCACGACCTTGCCGTCCTCGTAGAGCTTGCCCTTCACGGTGATTGACTTGCGGTGGCCGATGAAGCCGTTACCGTCGGACATCACGTCGGCGATCTCCATCCAGAGCACGCGTCCCGGCTCGGTGCCATCGACCTTCTCGGCGAAATTCACCGTCGTGCCGGTATTCAGCGCGCTCTCCGCCACGGCCCGCGGCATCTCGCCATCGAGCTTGCACTCCTCGAGCACCGCCTTGGGAACCTCGGCATCCTCGTTGAACCCCATATGCCTCTGGATCGTCACGACGTCGGCGGCGAACGCGGTCGGCGTGGCGGCAAGCACGAACAGCACGGTCAATGCGCTCTTTTTCACTTTGATTCTCCCTTGTGATCCATCATGGAAACCGCGGTTTGAGCATCACGGGCATCTTCGTCACGATGCGCCCGTTCACCGCCAGGAGGCGGCGCACGACGATGAAGCATTCCTTGTTGGTGATCCTGGACGAGACCTCGTAATCGCCGCCGTCGTCCACATGGAACTTGGCGTCGATGGGGCCGCATTTCTGGATCGTTCCCGGTTCGTACTTGTTGCCGGGCGTGTCCATGCGAAACGAGAAGAACGCGTCGATGTCCTGGTCGGCGATCACGTAGTGCTCATCGGCCAGCCGCGTGGGTTCTTCATCGTCGGGCATGCCGATACGGGCGCGATTCCCCGGCCACAGGAGGCCATGGGCCACCATGTCTCCGCGCTTGTCGCCGGGTTGTTTCTCGGGACGGATCATTAGGTCGCCTGCGCCGCCGATGAGTCGGATACGCGCGCGGGGCCCACTCGTGGGCTCGGAGGCTTTCGGAAGCAAGGCTGTCATGCAGCCGGACAGCATCACCGCCGTCACGGCGGTTGCCAGCATGGCGTGTAACTTCATGTTTTCCCCTGTAGCGTGATAGCGGACGAGACCGTCATCCGGTCTCGTCCCGGCCCCAACCTAACACGAAGCCAGGGGCCGGTGTCAGGGGGCGCCCATGCCTACCCGCGATTGAGCTTGCTGTGACGCACGCCGTAGGTGAAGTACACGATCAGGCCGATCGCCATCCAGATCGCGAAGCGCTCGAAGGTGATCCACGGCAGGCCCCAGATCAGGGCCAGCGAGAACAGGATGCCCAGCGGCGCCACGAACCAGACGGCCGGCGTACGGAACTTGCGCTCCAGGTCCGGCTTACGCACGCGCAACACCAGCACCGAAGCGCAGATCAGGATGAAGGCGCTGAGCGTACCGATGTTGACCAGCTCGGCCACTTCGCCGATGGGCAGCAGGCCGGCGACGATGGCCGTGAACACGCCCAGGATCATGGTGGGACGGGCGGGCGTGCCGAAGCGCGGATGCACACGGGCGAACCACGCGGGCAGCAGGCCGTCGCGCGACAACGCGAACCAGATGCGCGCGGCGCCGAGCATGAAGGCGAAGAGCACGCTGATCACGCCGATGACGGCGGCCACGGCGATGATGTTGCTGATCCACGGCAGGCCGATGGCGTTGAACGCATCCGATACCGAGGCCTCGCCGCCGAGGCTGGTGTAGGGCACGATGCCGGTGAGCACCATCGACACGGCGATGTAGAGCACCATCGCCACGGCCAGCGAGAGCAGCACCGCGCGAGGCAGGTCGCGCTGCGGGTTGCGCGCCTCTTCGGCGGCGGTGGTGAGCGTGTCGTAGCCGAACACCGCAAAGAACACCACGCTCGCGCCGGTGAGCACGCCGTGCCAGCCGAAGTGGCCCACGCCCTTGTCGTCGATGGTGCGTTCGGGGATGAAGGGGTGCCAGTGCGATGCGTCGATGAAGAACGCGCCCACGCCGATCACCAGCACCACGCCGAGCACCTTGATACCGACGATGAGGGTATTGAGGCGGGCACCCCACTCCGTGCGTACCGAGAGCATGATCGCCACCAGCAGCGAGATACCCGCGGCGATGACGTTGAAACGATGGCCGTCGGTGGGTGCGGGCACCGGGTCGGCGAAGCTCACGCCGAGCGAACCCAGCGCGTGCTGCCAGTAGTACTTCATGGTGTCGGCGCTCATGCTCTTCTGCGCCCACTCCGGAAGATGCACCCCTGCCGTGGCCAGCAGCACCTGCACGTAGCCGGACCAGCCGATGGCGACCACCGCCACCACCAGGGCGTATTCGAGCAGGAGATCCCAGCCGATGATCCACGCGGCGCCTTCGCCGAGCACCGCGTAGCCGTAGGTGTAGGCGCTGCCGGTGACCGGAATGAGCCCGGCGAATTCCGCATAGCACAGGGCCGCGCAGGCGCTGCCCAGGCCGGCGATGATGAAGCTCAGCGCCACGGCGGGACCGGCGTTCATGGCGGCCTGCTGGCCGGCAAGCACGAAGATGCCCACGCCGATGATGCCGCCGATGCCGATGGCGGTGAGCTGCCACAGGCCCAGCACGCGGCGGAAATCCCGGCGCTGGCCGACCTCCGCCTGCAACTGCTCGACGGATTTGTGGCGAAGGAACTTGGCTAGCGACATCGGGGGATCCCAGGGGCTCAATGGGCCGGGATCATAGCGGGCGGGGGCGGGTCGTGTCGTCGGGCGGGTGCAGCATCGAGGCTCCGGCCAGCCTTGGATTCGCCGATACGATCGGCTCCCACCCTTCGGTAGCCACGCGTCTACCGAAGGGTGGGAGCCGATCGTATCGGCGAATCCGACGGAGCGGTAAAGCGTCAGCGGCCGTCCACGGCCCTGCGCCCCAGCCGCGGATCATCCGTAAAAAACGCATCGATACCCGTGGCGAGGTAGGCACGGATCTCGTTCACCGAGCCCTCCTCGTTGCGCTCCGCGTCTCCCGCCGCGTTGCGAAAATCCGCAGCCAAGAAGTGATTCTCCGGGCGGAAGGTATACGGATGCACCTCCAGCCCCGCCGCATGGGCGTCCTTGACCAGCGACGACGGCGACGCCAGCTTCCCGTCCTTGCCCAGCGGGATGATGCTGCGCGTGGACGGTCCGATGGCGTCGGCATAGGCACGGATCGCCTTCAACCCGGCCGGGGTCATCATCGCGCCGTAGGTGGTACCGGGCTGGTCGGCCGGATGTTCGTTGGCGTCATCCATCAGCTGGAGCAGGCGGACATTGGGGTGGCCCTTGCCGAGCTTGTCGTGGAGATACTTGAGGTTGCCCACCTCGAATGACTGGATCTCCACCGGCGCGCTTCGCGTATAGGCATGCGCGGCGAGCGTCGCAAGCACCTTGTCTTCCATGGGCAAGCCGATGCCATGGAAATAAGTGGCATGCTTGATCTCGGGAATGATGCCGATGACCCGCCCGCGCGCCGAGGCTTCCGCGGCCACGAACTCGATCATCTCGTCGAAGGTGGGCACGGCGAACTGCCCGTCGTACGTGGCATTGCGCCTGCGGATCTCGGGGAGGCGCTCGCGGGCGCGCAGCGTCTTCAGCTCGGCCAGGGTGAAGTCCTCGGTGAACCAGCCGTCGATCTTTACGCCGTCCACCGTCTTCGTGGTGCGGCGCGCGGCGAACTCCGGATGCGAGGCCACATCGGTGGTACCGCCGATCTCGTTCTCGTGGCGGATCACCAGCACGCCATCCTTCGTCGAGACGAGGTCGGGTTCGACGAAATCCGCGCCATCCTCGATGGCCACCGCATAGGAGGCCAGCGTGTGCTCCGGGCGCAGGGCGCTCGCGCCACGATGGCCGATCACCAGCACGCTGGCGGCGATGGGGCGGACCGATTCCGCGTGCAGGGTCATGACGTGCGCTCCGATCAGCAGGGCAAGAACGCAGGAGGATAGAGCAAGCCGCTTCATCAGAAATCCGCCGAGAGGGTCACGAAACTCTGCCGCGGGGCACTGGCGTGGAAGGCCAGGGCGCGTCCCTGCGGGTCGGTGGCGCCGAACGCCGTGAGATTGGTGGCGTAGCGATGATCGGTGAGGTTCGTGACATTCAGGGCGAGGGTCAAGGCCTCGAGCTGGCCGACCGCGCCGAAGTCGTAGCTCGCACCGACGTCGAACGACGTGGCGCCGGCGACGCTCTGGTCGTTGGTGTAGGTGTAATAGCGCTTGCCGGTGTACTTCCCGCGCAGGCTCGCCGACCACGGGCCGAACGTGTAGCTGATCTCGCTCGCGTACAGGCGCTTGGGCGTGTCGACCGTGGTCTTGTCCTTCACCGGCACGACCTGGCCGTTGGCGACGTAGTTGTCGTCGTACGTCGAATCGTTGAACGAGGCCGAGTTGTACCACTGGAATCCGTGGAACGGTTTCCAGATGAAGGTGAACTCCGCGCCGCGGCTGGTGACCGAACCCACGTTCACGAACGCCGTATTGCATTCCGGGCGCGTGCCCTGCTCGATGCTGGGACAGGGATTGAGCGAGAGCAGGCGGTTGTCGAACTTCACGTCGTACAGCGCCACCGAGGCCTCGTAGGACTGGCCGATGCTGCGGAAACCACCGTCGATGGTGCGCGATCGCTCCGGATGCAGGTTCGCCTTCGTGCCGTCGAAGGCGGTCTGCGACACCAGCAGCGGACCGCTCGCGCCGCCGCCCTGGAAAGCCGCGATATTCTTGGCGTAAGACAGGAAGAATTCCTGCCCCGGCGCCACCCGGAAGGCCACGCCCGCCTGCGGCAGCAGCGACTTGCCGGCCTTGAGCGTGCCGTTGGCCATGGGGCTTTCCACGCCCGGGGCCTCGCGCGCGGTCATGGTGGTGTGCGGACTCTTCACGCCCACGTCCACGGTGAGGCGATCGTCCAGGGCCTTGAAAGTGTCCTGCAGATAGGCCTGCTTGGTGGTGATCACGTAGTCCTGCGCGAACAGCCGGCGATCCGGGTCGGAAAGGTAACGGTCGTCGCTCACCGGACCGGAGATGTAGTAGAAGTTGCGCTCGACGTGATGATCGTTGTGCTCGTACCACAGGCCGCCTTCCACGTGGTGCGCACCGATGTCCCACGAGAGCGAGGCGATGGCGCCATCGCGGTTGATGGTGTAGTTGGTGCTTCGGATCGAGATGGGTAGCTCCTCCGGCGTGCCCGGGTACGACGGCTGGCCCGGCGACCACCAATGGCCCTGGCCCGCGTTCTCGTGGTGGTAGGCCTGCGTGTGCAGCGTGGCGCCCTCGGCCACCGTGAAGTCGCCGGCCACGTAGTAGAGATCGTCGCGGCGCAAGGCGCGGCTCTGGTAGTAGGCGTCGTCGATGTTGTCCACGCCGCCGGAGAAACCGCAGCGGGCATCCTTGACGCCGCCCTTGGTGTACGCGGGCGCGCAGTAGGCCGCCGCAAGCGCGCGCTGCCAGTCCGGGGCATAGAGATTCCAGTCCCAGCCGAGTCCGCGCCGCAGGCCGCTCTTGGACAGGTAGGCGTAGTCGGCCTGGCTGGTGCGCGAGGTGTCGACGAAGCCCGTGATGCGGTTGCCGTCGCCGAACTCGTAGACGGCCTTGCCGTTGAACTGCTGCGTGGTGGTATCCGAATTCGGGCGGGCCCACATGTCGGCGTCCGCGTGCACGCCCGAGAGATACATCGAAAAACCCTTGTAGTCGCCGGTGTCGATGCGCGCATAGGTGCGACGGTTATGGTCGCTGCCGAAGGTCTGCGCCACCTTGCCGCCGAAGGTCTTGGCGGGGTCGGCCGAGAAGTACTGGATCGCGCCGCCGAGGTTGCTGGTGGAGGCGGTGCCCAGTGCGCCGATACCCTCGGCCAGTTCGACGGTGGCCATGTTCTCCGCGATCAGCGCACGCGAGATATTGAGGCCGTTGTAGTTCCCGTAGGCGTTGTCGCCCAGCGGCAGGCCGTCGAGCGTGTAGCCCAGGCGGGTGGTGTTGAAGCCACGCAGGGTGATCGACTGCGACTCCTCGTTGGCCCCGAAGGCATCGTTCGACTGCACCGACACGCCCGGCAGGCGGTTGAGGATCTTCTGCGGGCTGGTACCCGGCGGCAGCACCTTCTGGTCTTGCGGCACGATGCGCTGCACCTGGCGGGTCTCGCCCTGGCCGATCACCGAAACCGTCTCGAGGTCCTGGGTCTTGGGCGGGGTACCGTCCTCGGCGTGGGCGACGAAGGCCCATGCGCAGGACAGCGCGAGGAACAGGGGACGGCGGCAAGGCTTCATCGGGGCGAACCTGAGGATGGAAAACCCCGCAGATTGGCGATGCGATGTGTACGTTTTCTTACGATGGCATGCGATCTTGCTTGCCGCGTGGCGATCCTGCGACGCGGGTATCGATTTTACGCACCCGAGATTGCAACATCGTGCCGTCACCATGACGGGCTCGATGACACCCAGGGGAATGCCATGCGCCGCGCCGCGCGACTCGTCGCCATCTTGTTGACCGCCTTCGCCGTCGAGGCGAACGCCCATCGCGTGATCGTGTTCGTCTGGGACGGCATGCGTCCGGACGCCATCAGCGAGGACGACACCCCCCACCTGGCGGCCCTGGCCCGGCGCGGCACGTTCTTCGCCGACAACCACGCCACGTATCCCACCTTCACCATGGTCAATGCCTCGAGCTTCGCCACCGGATCGTTCCCGGGCACGATCGGCTTCTACGGCAACCGCTTCTGGGCACCGGGCGCCCATGGTTTCGACGCCAAGGGCGTACCCAGCGACTTCGCCGCGCCCATCTACACCGAGGACTACGCGGTGCTGCGCGCCCTCGACGACCACTATCGGCACGACCTCCTCCAGGCGCCGACCCTGCTCGAACGTGCGCGAAAGGCGGGACTGACGACGGCCGTGGTGGGCAAGTCCGGCCCCGCCTTCCTCCAGGACATCCACGAGGGCGGCACCATCCTCGACGAAAACGTGGCCCTGCCCCTGGCCTTCGCGAAGAAGCTGGCCAGGGCGGGATTCAAGCTGCCCGCCAACACCGTGCACGCCTACGACGCCGGCCGCTTCCAGCTCGAGCCCGACAACGGGGCACCCACGGCGCAGTTGCCGCTGGTGACGCTCAAGGACGGCGCCAGCTCGGATGCGTCCGATGGCGCAGGCGCGCCACCCACGCCGTCCAACGCGTACCTCATGGACGCTTTCCTGGGCTACATCCTCCCCGTGGAGAAGCCCGACGTGAGCTTCGTCTGGCTGCGCAATCCCGACTCCACCGAACACCTCTACGGGGTCGGTTCGCCCAACTTCCACCTCGCGCTGCGGGCGCAGGACGAACTGCTCGGCAAGCTCGAAGCGAAGCTGAAGGAGCTGGGCATGGCCGACGACACGGACCTGGTGATCGTCTCCGACCATGCGCACAGCAACGTGTCCGGTCCCGCCGATCTGTTCCCGCTGCGCGGCATCGCCGACGGGCGGATCGGCCGTACGGATGCGGAGTGGGGTTATTCGGTCTCCGGTTCGGTGCGCCTGGCCGATGAAATGACTCGCGCGGGCTTCACCGCCTACGACGGCTTCGGCTGCATCTATTCGCCCGTGATGTCGGGCATCCGCGCCGACGGCACGCCCCTGCGACCCACCCGCTTCGACGACGACGGCCGCCTGTGCGGCAAGCCGGGACCGTACACCACGCCCGCCTACAAGGTGCCCGTGGAGATTCACGCCGGGGCGTTCGTGATCGCACCCAACGGCGGCAGCGAATACCTCTATCAACCTTCGCACGACCGCGCCAAGGTCATCGAAGCGGTTCGCTTCCTGCAATCGCGCGAGATGTTCGGCGCGATCTTCGTCGATGCGCGCTACGGACGCATTCCCGGCACCTTGCCGCTATCCGCGGTGCATCTGGCGAACAGGCGCTCCCCGGACATCGTCGCCAGCTACGACTTCGACGCCGACGCCGTCGTGCAGGGCTTCAAGGGCACCGAGTACACCAGCATGTCCAACGAGCGCGGCATGCATGGCAGCTTCAGCCCGGTGGACGTGCACAACACGCTGATCGCCCGCGGACCGGACTTTCGCGAAGGGCTGCGCAGCGGGTTGCCGAGCGGCAACGTGGATCTCGCGCCGACCCTCGCGGCGATACTGAAGATCGATCTCGGCAAGCCCGACGGGCGCGTGCTTCGCGAAGCCTTGCGTGGGCGCGACGGCGATGGCTTGGTGGTGAAGGCCGTGGATGTCGCCAGCGACGAGGCGACGGGATTGGATATCAAGCGAATCGACGGATCGTCCATGGATCGGTCCACGTATCGCTTCGTGCTGAAGACCAAGCAGGTGGACGATAACGGCAGGACGTATACCTATTTCGACCAGGCCAGGGCCGAACGGCGCTGAGGCGTGAATCCGGCTCGATGCCGCGCAAACCACTCCTACATCTGCTAGCTTCCGCCCCGAAACTCACATGTCACGGACACCGAAAATGTTCAAACCCCTCGCCCTGGCCACCCTCTCGGCCGCCCTGCTCGCCGCCTGCGCGAGCACGCCCGCCGATAAGCCGGCCAAGCTCGCCGACGGCGCGACGCTCGACCTCGCCATCCTCGAGACCACCGACGTCCATTCGAACATCCTGTCGTACGACTACTACAAGCAGAAGGACGACCCGACGCTCGGTTACGAGCGCGTCGCCACGCTGATCCGCCAGGCCCGCAAGGCATTCCCCAATACCGTGCTGTTCGACAGCGGCGATACCATCCAGGGCTCGGTGCTGGCCGATTACCAGGCGATCGTGAAACCCGTCGGCTGCGACACGGAACTGGCGATCTACAAGGCGATGGATGCCGTGGGTTACGACGGCGGCACCGCCGGCAACCACGAATTCAACTACGGCCTGCCCTTTCTGGCCCAGGTCACCGATACGTCGATGAACGTCGACGGCGTGACCGCGCGCCAGTGTGCCGGACCGAAGTTCCCGCTGGTGCTCGCCAATGTCTACAGCGCGCGCGACGGCCAGCCCATCTTCAAGCCGTGGACCGTCGTCACGAAGAAGTTCGACGTGAAGACCGCCTCGGGACAGACCGTGCCCACCGAACTGAAGATCGGCATCATCGGCTTCACGCCGCCGCCGATCATGGATTGGGACAAGCGCAACCTCGCCGGCAAGGTCACCGTCGACGGCGTGATGGAAGCGGCGAAGAAATACGTGCCCGAGCTTCAGGCGCAGCATCCCGACCTGATCGTGGCGATCCTCCACGGCGGTCTCGACACCTCGCCCTACACCCCACACATGGAGAACGGCGGCTGGTACCTGGCCGGCATTCCCGGCATCGACGCGCTGTTGCTGGGCCATTCGCATACCGAATTCCCGGGGCCGCACTACGCGGGCATGAAGGACGTCGATGCCAAGCGCGGTCTCGTGCGTGGCGTTCCCGCGGTGATGGGCGGCTTCTTCGGCAAGGATCTCGGCGTCATCCAGATGACGCTCAAGCGAGAGGGCGATCGCTGGGTGGTGCAGAAGGACGCCAGCCATAGCGAGGTGCGTCCCATCTGCGCGAAGAAAGGCGAATGCGTCGCGCCGGACCCGACCATCGCGCCCATCGTCAACGAAGCGCACGAGGCCGCCATCGCCTACGTCAACACGCCGATCGGCACCGTCGACCACGACCTCTCCAGCTACTTCGCCGACGAGGGAAACATGACGGCGCTCTCCGTGGTGAACGCCGCGCAGATCGACTACGCACGCGACGAACTGGCGCGTTCGCGCCCCGACCTCAAGGACCTGCCCGTCATCTCCGCCGCCTCCGCCTTCCGCACGGGCTTCGGCGGCCCGGACGACTTCACCGACGTGCCCAAGGGCCCGCTGACGATCCGCAACGCGGCCGACCTGTACTTCTACCCGAACACGCTCGCCGCGGTGAAGATCGACGGCGCGGGCGTGAAGGCATGGCTGGAGAAGTCGGCCTCTCGCTTCAACCGCATCGATCCGTCGAAGGATGGCGAACAACCGCTGATCGGCCGCCTGCCGGGTTACAACTTCGACCAGATGCAGGGTGGCATCACCTACACCATCGACGTGTCGAAGGCGGAAGGCGAGCGCATCGGCAACCTGCGTTACAAGGGCAAGCCGGTGAAGGACGACCAGGCGTTCATCGTGGTGACCAACAACTACCGGGCGAACGGTGGCGGCGACTTCCCGGGCATGAAGGGCGATTCCGTCGTGCTCAACGCGCCGGACGGCAACCGCGAGGTCGTCATCGAGTGGGTGCAGTCGAAGAAGACGCTCACGCGCAAGGACGTCGAGAAACGCTCGTGGTCGTTCGCGCCGGTGAAGGTGAAGGGACCGGTGACGTTCACCTCGGCCTCCGGGAAAGAGGAACTTGCGAAATCGCTCGGCCTGGCCGTGCGGCAAGTGCGTGACAACGGCGACGGCACGGCGGTATACGCCATCGATCTGTCGAAGCGCTGAGGCGGGAGACGCTGGGCTCCTGCCTTCGCAGGAGCGACGAGAGGAAATCGTGCAGATCGTCGCTTCCGCGAAGGCAGGAGCCCGGCGTCTTGGCCCTTGACACGCCGCACGACCCGGGCATACCGTCGAACCATGCATCCGAACGCGCCCGCGCTGACCACCTCCACGGCCATCACCCTGGCCGGCGCGTTCGCGTCCGTCACCACCACCGCGACGACCACCACCACGACCACTATGGTCGGAGGATCGGAGACCGCGCGCGCTTAGTTCCACGTCGCTGCCGGCCCCGACCTCCCGCAGGACGGGACGGGCGCCGAAGCGATCCAAGGCCGAACTCCCCCTGACGCGAACGAAGGGCCTCTCACCAGGAGGCTTTCATCGTGTACATCGCCAACGCCTTATCCACCCAGGCACCGCGAGCCATCGCGGACCCCATCGTCGTCGACCTCGGCCTCGTCGGCCCCGGCAAGGTCGGCAGCGCGCTGCTCGCGCAACTGCGGCTCGCCGCCCCGCGACTGTTGCGCGACTGCAACATGCAGCTGCGCCTGCGCGCCGTCAGCGACAGCCGCCACATGTGGCTCGACTGCGACGACGACGCGCTCAACGGCCGCATCCACGGCGCGCAGACCTGGCGTCCGGCGGCGCTCGACGAGTTCGCTGCATACGTGGCCAGCCGTGGCGGCCAGCTCACCGTGCTGGCCGATTGCAGCGCCAGCGACGTCGTCGCCGACCGCTACGCGGGCTGGCTCGCCGCCGGCATCCACGTGGTGACCCCGAACAAACGCGCCGCCAGCGGACCGCTCGAGCGCTGGCGGCGTATCGCCGAGGCCTCGCACGCCAGCGGCGCGCGCCTGCACTACGAAGGCACCGTGGGCGCCGGACTGCCGGTGGTACGGACGCTGCGCGACCTGCTCGATACCGGCGACGAACTGGTCGCCGTCGAAGGCATGCTTTCCGGCACCCTGGCGTGGCTATTCAACCGCTTCGACGGCTCCCGGCCCTTCTCCGCCCTGGTGCGCGAGGCCCACGCCCTGGGCTATGCCGAACCCGACCCGCGCGACGATCTTTCCGGCATGGACGTGGCGCGCAAGCTGGTGATCCTGGCCCGCGAGGCGGGCCTCGCGCTATCGCTGGACGATGTCGGGGTGGAGAGCCTGGTGCCCGCCGAACTCGCCGAGGGCGATGTCGACACCTTCATGAAGCGGCTCGACCGGCTCGACGCGCCGATGGCCGCGCGCCTGCGTCCCGGCGGCGTGTTGCGCCACGTGGCGACGCTGGAAAACGGCCGGGCGACGGTCGGCCTGCGCGTGCTCGATCCCGCACATGCGTTCGCCCATGCACGCCTCAGCGACAACGTGGTCCGCTTCGCCACCCGCCGTTACTGCGACAATGCGCTGGTCGTCCAGGGGCCGGGTGCCGGCCCCGAGGTCACGGCCGCGGCGGTCTTCGCCGACCTGCTGCGCGTGGCCGGCGCCATGGGAGTAAAACGATGCGCATGCTGAACGAATCCACCCCGCCCCGGGCCCGCGCGGACGTCGCGACGGCCGAGGCCTACGCCAGTGTCGGCAACGTCGGCATCGGTTTCGACATCCTCGGCCACTGCGTGGCCGGTGCGGGCGATCGCGCCGAGGTGCGACGCATCCCCGAGCCCGAGGTGCGCATCGCCGGCATCGATGGGGTGGTCACCGACCTTCCGCTGGCGGCCCGTGACAACACCGCCGGCGAAGCCCTGCTTTCGATGCGGCGCGGCCTCGGACTGCCCTTCGGCTTCGAGCTGACCCTGCACAAGGGCATCGCGCTGGGCTCGGGCATGGGCGGTTCGGCCGCCTCCTGCGTCGCCGCGCTGGTGGCCGCCAACGCCCTGCTCGACGAACCGCTTTCCCGCGAAGCCCTTTACCCGTTCGCGCTCGACGGCGAAGTGGTGGCCAGCGGCAGCCGGCACGGGGACAACCTCGGGCCCATGCTGCTCGGCGGCCTGGTGCTCGCCACCGATACCCGCCTGGTGCGCGTTCCCGTGCCCGCCGAATGGCACTGCGCGCTGGTGCATCCCCACGTGGTGCTGGAAACCCGCAAAGCGCGCGCCGCGCTGGCGGGCCACTACGCCCTCGGCGAATTCGTGCGACAGAGCGCAAACCTCGCGCTCGTGCTGGCCGGCTGCTATCGCGGCGAAGCGGCCCTGGTGCGCGAAGGACTGGCCGACGTGCTGGTCGAGCCGCGCCGCGCGCCGCTGATTCCCGGCTTCGCCCGGGTCAAGCAGGCGGCGCTCGACCACGGCGCGTTCGGCGCCAGCATCTCCGGCGCCGGGCCCAGCGTATTCGGGTGGTTCGCCGATCGCGCGTCGGCCGAGGCGGCCGGTGCGGCGATGCGCGCGGCGTTCGCCGACGAGGGCCATGCCGCCGACGTGCTCGTGGCGCCCATCGACGGGCCCGCCGCCCGGGTGGTGTGACGATGCGCTACGTCAGCACGCGTGGCGGCACCGAACCGGTCACGCTCTCCACCGCCATCGCCGCCGGCCTCGCCCCGGATGGCGGCCTGTACGTGCCCGAGGCCATGCCAGGGGTGACCCGGCTGCGCGGCGACGGCTACCTCGCCAGTACGGCTGCCCGCATGCTCGCCCCCTTCTTCGAAGGCGATGCGCTCGCCCCCGAACTGGAGGCCATCTGCGCCGAAGCCTTCGCCGCCCCCGCGCCCCGGCGCGAGCTGCGGATCGACGGCGCGCACCTGCTCGAGCTATTCCACGGCCCCACGGCCGCGTTCAAGGACTTCGGCGCGCGTTTCCTCGCCGCCTGCCTGCAACGGCTGCGCCGCGACGAAGACCGTCCCCTCACCATCCTGGTGGCCACCTCGGGCGATACGGGCGCGGCGGTGGGCGCCGCCTTCCACGGCCTGCCCAGCATCCGCGTCGCCATCCTCTATCCCGACAATCGCGTCTCGCCCCGGCAGGCACACCAGCTGGGCAGCTTCGGCGGCAACGTGCGCGCCCTGCGCGTGGAAGGCAGCTTCGACGACTGCCAGCGCCTGGTGAAGGGCGCGCTCGGCGACCCGGCCCTGCAGGCCGACGTGCCCATGTCGTCCGCCAACAGCATCAGCCTCGGCCGCCTGCTGCCCCAGATGGCCTACTTCGGCCATGCGGCCCTGCAGGCCGACGGCCCCATGAACACCATCGTGCCCACCGGTAACCTGGGCAATGCGGTGGCCTGTCTCTGGGCCCGCTCGATCGGGCTCCCGATCGGCGAGGTGGTGTTCGCCTGCAACGCCAACCCGACCCTGCCGGAGTTCTACGCCGGCCAGCCCTACCGCCCCCGCGACGCCGTGGCGACGGTCGCCAACGCGATGGACGTGGGCGCGCCGAGCAACTTCGAGCGCCTTCGCCACCTGTTCGGCGACGACGAGGCGGTCCGCGCCAACGGCCGCGCCCATGGCGTCGACGACGCCCAGATCCGCGACACCATCCGCCGTCACGCCGCCAACGACGGCGAAGTGTTCTGCCCCCACACGGCCACCGCCGTACATGTTTTCGAACGCCTGCGTATGGAAGGCGACCGCCGCGACTGGACCGTTGCCTCCACCGCGCATGCGGCGAAGTTCGACACGGTGGTGGAGCCGCTCGTGGGCCGTCGCATCGACATACCCGACGCCCTCGCCGCCATGCTCGCCAGGGAAGCCGCCGCCGAGCCGATGGCGGCGGATGCCGGTGTTTTTTCGGCGTGGCTGCGCGACTGGTGAAACGCCCTCGCGGCGATGCATACCAGTGGTGCCGATGCGGGTCGTACCAAGGTCCGGCGCCGCCGACCAGTGCATGGATGTCTAGCCGTCCAAACGTTCCTAGGAAAAATACTTTCAACGGAAAGTGTTGACACCCACCGAACGCGTGGCTTACGTTCGACTGCATGACGCAGCGCAGCAGCCATGGTCGCTTTGCCTTGAACCGACTTCCACGAGTCGACGGCGAGCTGCGTCTGGGCGGCGGTCTCCTTCTTATTAACCTTGTACTTATTACCTGCGGAGGTGCGGGCTAAGGGCAAGTGTCCAGGTAAAAAGAAAACGACCTGAAGACTCCCAAAACCCCGCACCCGACAACGGATGCGGGGTTTTTTGTTGCCTGGCCCGCCTTGCGAGCGGAGCGAAGACATGAATCCAGCACATGGCAGTAACGACACGACCGAGGCCGAGGTAGGCCGCGTGCGCATCTTCGATACGACGTTGCGCGACGGCGAGCAGGCCCCCGGCTTCTCGATGGATCGCCGCGCGAAACTGCGCATGGCGCACGCCCTGGAGGAGTTGGGCGTCGACATCATCGAGGCGGGGTTTCCCCAGGCATCGCCCGACGATTTCGCCGCCGTGGCGGAGATCGCGAGGTCGCTGAAGACACCCACGGTGGCCGCATTGGCCCGATGTCTGCCCGACGACATCGACAGTGCGGGAAGGGCGCTGGAAGGCGCCAGGCATTCGCGGATACACCTGTTCCTCTCCACCTCTCCCCTGCATCGCGAACACAAGCTGGGGAAAAGCAAGCAAGAAGTGATCGACATCGCCGCAACGGCGATCCAGCGCGCGAAAGCCCTGGCACACGAAGTCGAATTCTCCGCCGAAGATGCCCTGCGCACCGAGCCGGATTACCTCGCCGAGATCTTCTCGGTGGCCGTGGAAGCCGGCGCCAGCGTGCTCAACGCGCCCGACACCGTCGGCTACGTCACCCCCTCCGAAATCACCGAGATGTTCACCTACCTGCGCGCGCACGTGCGCGGCGCCGACAAGGTGATCTTCTCCGCGCACTGCCACGACGACCTCGGCATGGCCGTGGCGAACAGCCTGGCCGCCGTGGCCGCCGGCGCGCGCCAGGTGGAATGCACCATCAACGGCATCGGCGAGCGCGCGGGCAACGCGGCGCTCGAGGAAGTGGTGATGGCGCTGCACACGCGCCGCCCGCTGTACAAGGCGGACACCGGCATCCAGACGCGCCGGCTGTTCCCCACCTCGCGCCTGCTCGCCGAAGTCACCGGCCAGCCGGTGCCGCGCAACAAGGCCATCGTGGGCGACAACGCGTTCGCGCACGAGTCGGGCATCCACCAGCACGGCATGCTCAAGCATCGCGGCACCTACGAAATCATGAGTCCTCAGGACGTCGGCGCGAAGACTTCGCTCGTGCTGGGCAAACACTCCGGCCGGCACGCGCTGCGCCAGCGCCTGGTCGAACTCGACTACGACGTCGACGAAACGACGCTGGATACGGTGTTCGAACGATTCAAGGCGCTGGCCGACCGCCAGCGTTCCGTGACCAACGACGACCTCACCGCGCTGATGGGCGCGTTCGAGGACGACACGCAGGCCGCCGTCGCGGTCCAGTCCTGAAGGAGCACATCATGGAAGCCCCCGCCCATCTCTGGCACAACGGCCGCATCAAGGCGTTCGCCGATGCCACCGTCCACGTCGGCGCGCATGCGCTGCATTACGGTTCGTCGGTGTTCGAAGGCGTGCGCGTCTACGCCACGCCCGACGGTCCGCGCTATTTCCGCCTGGAAGAACACACCGAGCGCCTGTTCCATTCGGCGCGCGTGTATGACCTGGCGATGCCGTACGACGCCGCCACGATCAACCGCGCCTGCCGCGAGGTAATCCGCGCGAATGCCCTTCCTTCGGCGTACGTGCGTCCGATCGTCTTCCGCAGCGGCTTCACCTTCAGCCTCGCGCCGTCGCTGGACACGGCGGTGGACGTCGCCATCATCGCCCTGCCCTGGAACGCCTACCACGGCGCCGACGCCATCGAGAAAGGCGTCGACGTCTGCGTGTCCTCGTGGAACCGCGCGGCGCCCAACACCTATCCGAGCGGCGCGAAGGCCGGCGGCAACTACCTCAACAGCCAGCTCATCGCCCGCGAAGCGGTGAACGCCGGTTACGCCGAGGGCATCGCCCTGGGCACCGACGGCCTGCTGAGCGAAGGCGCGGGCGAGAACCTCTTCATCGTGCGCAAGGGCGTGATCTACACGCCGCCGGCCGCCTCGGCCATCCTCTGCGGCATCACCCGCGACACCGTGCTCACGCTGGCCCGCGAGCGCGGCCATACCGTGGTGGAACAGCCGCTGCCGCGCGAGATGCTCTACTTCGCCGACGAGGTGTTCATGACCGGCACCGCGGCCGAAGTGACCGCCGTGCGCTCGGTCGACCGCAAGCCGGTGGGCAGCGGACACCCGGGGCCGATCACGCGCCAGTTGCAGGCGGACTTCTTCGGCCTGTTCGACGGCCGCACGGAGGACCGTTGGGGCTGGCTCACGCCGGTGGACGAAGTCGCCGCCGGGAGGGCCGCCGCATGACGCCGCGCACGCTGCTCGACAAGCTGTGGGACGCCCACCAGGTAAAGGCCGAGACCGCCAGCACGCCCGGCGTGCTCTACATCGACCTGCACCTCGTGCACGAAGTGACCTCGCCGCAGGCGTTCGACGAACTGCGTTCGCGCGGCCTGAAGGTGCGCCGCCCCGACCGCACGCTCGCCACGCTCGACCATTCCACGCCCACGCTGCCGCCCGACGCGGAGGGCCGCCGCCCGTACTACACGAAGGAAGCCGAGAACCAGGTCGCCACGCTGGAAGCCAACGTGCGCGAGTTCGGCATCGACCTCATGGGCTGGGACAGCCCACAGCGCGGCATCGTGCACGTGGCCGGCCCCGAAGTGGGCGCGACCCAACCGGGCATGACCATCGTCTGCGGCGACAGCCACACCGCCACGCACGGCGCGTTCGGCTCGCTGGCCTTCGGCATCGGCACCACCGAGGTCGGCCACGTGCTGGCCACGCAGTGCCTGCTCCAGCGCAAGCCCAAGTCGCTCGCCATCCACGTGGACGGCACCTTGCAACCGGGCGTGACGGCGAAGGACCTGATCCTGCACATCATCGGCGTCATCGGCATCGGCGGCGGAACGGGGCACGTCATCGAGTACGCCGGCGACGCCGTGCGCGCGCTGTCGATGGAAGAGCGCATGACGGTCTGCAACATGTCGATCGAGGCGGGCGCGCGCGCCGGCCTGATCGCGCCGGACGAGACCACCTTCGCCTGGCTCGAAGGCCGCGAGCGCGTGCCGAAGGGCGCGGCATGGGACGCCGCCGTCGCCTACTGGCGCACGCTGCCCAGCGACGAAGGCGCCACCTACGACCGCGAAGTGCGCATCGACGCGTCGGCGATCGAGCCGTCGGTCACCTACGGCACCCACCCGGGCATGGTGGTGTCGATCCATGCGCCGGTACCCGCGGCCGCCGACGCCATCGAGCAACGCGCGCTCGACTACATGAAGGTGAGCGCGGGCAAGCCGATCGCCGGCGAGTCGGTGGACGTCGTCTTCGTCGGCAGTTGCACCAACGGCCGCCTGTCCGACCTGCGCGACGCCGCCGCCATCCTGCGCGGCCGCCGCGTGGCCGACGGCGTGCGCATGCTCGTGGTGCCCGGTTCGGAACAGGTGCGCCGCGACGCCGAGAGCGAAGGCCTGCACGAGGTGTTCCGCGCCGCCGGGGCCGAGTGGCGCCAGCCGGGCTGCTCGATGTGCATCGCCATGAATGGCGACCTCGCCCAGCCGGGCCAGCTCGTGGTCGCCACCAGCAACCGCAACTTCGAAGGACGCCAGGGCAAGGGCGCGCGCACCGTGCTCGCCAGCCCGCTGGTCGCCGCCGCGTCCGCCGTGGCCGGCCGCGTGGCCGATCCCCGCGATTACATGAACCAGGAAGCCGCCGCATGAGCGCCAACCCACCCCTCACCTACGTGCATTCGCGCACGGCGGTGCTGCGTGACGAGAACATCGATACCGATCGCATCATCCCCGCCCGCTTCCTCACCACCACCGAGCGCACGGGCCTGGGCAAGCACTGCTTCGAGGACTGGCGCTACGCCGCCGACGGCAGCGACGATCCGGCCTTCCCGCTCAACCAGCCGGCCGCGCGCGGCTGTTCGATCCTCGTCGCCGGTCGCAACTTCGGCTGCGGCTCGTCGCGCGAACATGCGCCCTGGGCCCTGCTCGACTACGGCATCAAGGCGGTGATCTCCAACGAGATCGCCGACATCTTCCGCGGCAACGCGCTGAAGAACGGCCTGCTCGCCATCGTGCTGAGCGACGCCGAGCATCGCTGGCTGCTCGACAACCCGGGCGTCGAGCTGCGCATCGACATCGCCGAAAGCACGATCCGCCTGCCCGACGGCGGCTCGATCCGCTTCGAGCTCGACGCCTTCGCCCGCCACTGCCTGCTCAACGGCGTGGACCAGATGGGTTTCCTGCTCCAGCAGGACGACGACATCACCGCCTATGAAACGCTCACGGAGAAAGCCGCATGAAGTCCCGCATCGTCGTATTGCCCGGTGACGGCATCGGCCCCGAAGTGGCCGCGGCCGGCGTTGCCGTGCTGCGCCAGGTGGCCGAGCGCTTCGGCCACGACTTCGCCTTCGACGAGCACGCCATCGGCGGCGACGCCATCGACCGGTTCGGCGACCCGCTGCCGCCCGCCACGCGCGAAGCGCTGCTCGCCTGCGACGCGATCCTGCTCGGCGCGGTCGGCGGACCGAAGTGGTCCGATCCGTCGGCGAAGGTTCGCCCGGAACAGGGCCTGCTCGCCATGCGCAAGCTGCTGGGCGTGTTCGCCAACATCCGTCCGTTGAAACTGCATCCGCGCACCGCGGCGCTGTCGCCGCTGAAGCCGGAGCGCACCAAGGACGTCGACCTGGTGTTCGTGCGCGAACTCACCGGCGGCATCTATTTCGGCGCGAAGACGCGCGACGAGGACGGCGCCACCGACGAGTGCCGCTACAGCGTGGCCGAAGTGGAACGCGTGGTGCGCCACGCCTTCGACCTGGCCCGCTCGCGCAAGCGCAAGCTCACCTCGGTGGACAAGGCCAACGTGCTGGAAACCTCGCGCCTGTGGCGCTCGGTCGCCACGCGCGTCGCCGCCGACTATCCCGACGTGGAACTCGAGCACCAGCTCGTCGATTCGATGGCGATGCACCTGCTCACCCGGCCCGCCGATTACGACGTGATCGTCACCGAGAACATGTTCGGCGACATCCTCACCGACGAGGCTTCCGTGCTGGCCGGTTCGCTGGGCCTGTCGCCGTCGGCCTCCGTCGGCGGCCCGGGGGCGGGCGTGTACGAACCCATCCACGGTTCGGCACCCGACATCGCCGGCCAGTCGCTCGCCAACCCGCTGGGCACCATCCTCTCCGTCGCCATGCTGCTGCGTCACTCGCTGGGCCTGGCCGACGAAGCCGCCGCCGTGGAAGCGGCCGTGGAACAGGTGCTCGCCCACGGCAACCTCACCCGCGACCTGGGCGGCACGGCCACCACGGACGCCGTGACGCAGGCCGTGATCCACGCATTGCAGACCGAGACGGAGGCCGCATGAGCAGCCGCAAGATTCCCCTGCGCACGCTGCGCAGCGACGCCATCAAGACCGGCCCCGACCGTGCCCCCGCACGTGCCATGCTGCGCGCCACCGGCCTCGACGACGAGGCCATCGCCCGGCCGATGGTCGCCATCGTGCATAGCTGGTCCAACGTGTCGCCATGCAACCTCAACCTTCGCGACCTCGCCGAAGCCGCCGCCGACGGCGTACGCGCGGCGGGCGGCACGCCCGTGGAGTTCAACACCATCGCCGTCACCGACGGCATCGCGATGGGCACGCCCGGCATGCGCTCGTCGCTGGTCAGCCGCGAACTGATCGCCGATTCCATCGAACTGGCGGTGGACGGCCACTGCCTGGATGCGATGGTGGTGCTGTGCGGCTGCGACAAGACCATTCCCGCCGCCGCGATGGCGCTGGCCCGCCTGAACATCCCGGGCGTGGCGCTCTACGGCGGCAGCATCGCCCACGGCAGCCATAACGGTTGCCCGATCACGGTGCAGGAAGTGTTCGAAGCGGTGGGTGCGCATGGCGCGGGGAAAATCGACGACGCCACGCTCGACGACGTGGAACGCCATGCCTGCCCGGGTGCGGGCGCGTGCGGCGGCCAGTTCACCGCCAACACCATGGCGATGGTGCTGACCACGCTGGGCATCACCCCGATCGGCTTCAACGACATCCCGGCCACCGATCCGGCCAAGCGCGACGCCGCGTTCCGCTGCGGCGAACTGGCGATGGCCTGCCTGGAAGCGAACCGCCGGCCGCGCGACGCGATGACCCGCGACGCCTTCGACAACGCGGCGCGCATGGTCGCCGCCACCGCGGGCTCGACCAACGCCGTGCTGCACCTGCTCGCCATCGCCAACGAGGCGCGGGTGCCGCTATCGATCGAGGATTTCGAACCCGCGTCGGCGCATACGCCGGTCATCGCCGACCTCAAGCCCGGCGGCCGTTATAGCGCGGTGGAACTCACCGCCGCCGGCGGAACGGCCATCGTCGCGCGCGAACTGCGCAAGGCCGGCATGCTGAAGGACACGCCCACCGTCACCGGCCGCACGCTGTTCGCCGAACTCGACGACGCGCCCGCCGCCACCGAGGGCCAGGAGGTGGTGCGCTCCACCGACGCGCCGTTCAAGCCGCGCGGCGGCTACAGCATCCTCTACGGCAACCTCTCGCCCGAAGGCAGCATCCTGAAACTCGCCGGCCACGGCCGCACGAGCCACGCCGGTCCGGCCCGCGTGTTCGAGAGCGAGGAAGAGGCGTTCGCCGCCGTGCAGGCAGGGCGCATTCGTCCCGGCGACGTCATGGTGATCCGCAACGAGGGCCCCGCCGGCGGTCCCGGCATGCGCGAGATGCTGGCCGTGACGGCCGCCCTCGTCGGCCGCGGCCTCGGCAACGACGTGGCACTCATCACCGACGGCCGCTTCAGCGGCGCGACGCACGGTTTCATGGTGGGCCACGTCGCGCCGGAGGCGGCGCGTGGCGGCCCCATCGGGCTCCTGCGCGAGGGCGATGCGATCTTCATCGATGCCTCCACGCGCGAATTGCGCACCGATGCCGACCTCACCGCACGACGTGCGGCGTGGCGTCCCGCCGCGCCGAAGGTTACCCGCGGCGTGCTCGCCAAGTACGCGCGCCTGGTCGGCTCGGCCGCCGAAGGCGCGGTGACGCAGGCGTTCGACGAGGCGCCCGTCTCTCGCGTACGTCGCGAGATCGAGGACGAAGACATGACCCAAGAGCTCATCGGCAACTGACCTGGCCGCGCTCCGCACGATTCGCGGACACGGTCCGCTCCCACCCCTTCGGTAGCGAGCCTCCTACCGAAGGGGTGGGAGCCGATCGCATCGGCGAACAGAGCTTGCGACAGCCCCGCTCCTTTTTGCCCTACTTACCGACCCGGAGAGATCCATGACCGACCAACAAGCCACCACCGCCCCCTTGCAGAACGCCCGTATCGCCGTACTCGGCTACGGCAGCCAGGGCCGCGCGCATGCGCTCAACCTCAAGGATTCCGGACTCGACGTGGTCGTGGGCCTGCGCGCCGGCGGTCCGTCCTGGCACAAGGCGTATACGGACGGCTTCCACGTCGCCGAGCCCGCCGAAGCCGTGCGCGGCGCCGACCTCGTGGCCGTGCTCACGCCGGACATGACGCAGCCCGGCATCTACCGCGATGCCATCGAGGCGAACATCAAGCCGGGTGCCACGCTGCTCTTCGCGCACGGCTTCAACGTGCACTTCGGCCAGATCAAACCCCGCGCCGACATCGACGTGGTGCTGGTCGCACCGAAGGGCCCCGGCGCGCTCGTGCGTCGCGAATACGAGATCGGCCGTGGCGTGCCCTGCCTGTATGCCGTGCACCAGGACGCCACCGGCCACGCCACCGAGCGTGCCACGGCCTACGCGGCCGGCATCGGCGGCGCGCGCGCCATGCTGATCGAAACCGACTTCAAGGAAGAGACCGAGACCGACCTCTTCGGCGAACAGGCCGTGCTCTGCGGTGGCGCTTCGGAACTGGTCATCAAGGGCTTCGAGACGCTGGTGGAAGCCGGCTATCGACCGGAAATCGCCTATTACGAGGTGATGCACGAGCTGAAGCTCATCGTCGACCTCTTCTACGAGGGAGGCCTCGCGCGCATGCTCGAATTCATCTCCGAGACGGCGCAATACGGCGACTACACCCGGGGCCCGCGCATCGTCGACGACGCCACGAAGGAGCGCATGAAGGGCGTGCTGAAGGAGATCCAGGACGGTACCTTCGCCCGCGAATGGACGGCCGAATACCAGGCCGGCCTGCCCAACTACAAGGCCTACAAGCAGCGCGACCTCGAGCATCCCATCGAGAAGGTGGGCGCCCAGCTGCGCGCGCGCATGCCGTGGCTCGCCGCCAACCAGCCTAAGGCATCGGAGCCGGCCAAGACCCCCTGATGCCATCCCCTGTGGGAGCGCGTCCAGCGCGCGATGCCGTCCCTCCCCCTCGCCCGCGAGCGGACGCGCTCCCGCACCTTCCAAGGAAGCCCATCACCGTGAACGCGCAACCGGACATCGGCGACATCGGTCGCCCCGCCTCGAACCATCCCCTCGCCGGCCAGGCCATGACCGGCGCAGATATCGTCGTGCAGGTGATCGCCGACGAAGGCCTCGACGTCCTCTTCGGCTATTCCGGCGGCGCCATCCTTCCGGTCTACGACGCGTTGTTCCGCTACAACCAGACCCATGCCCTCGACGACGGCGGCGACCGCCTGCCGCTCATCGTGCCCGCGAACGAACAGGGTGCCTGCTTCATGGCCGCCGGCTATGCGCGTGCCTCCGGGCGCGTCGGCGTGGCCCTGGTCACCTCCGGCCCCGGCGCCACCAACGCGGTGACGCCCGTGCGCGACTCGATGGCCGACTCCATCCCGCTGGTGGTGATCTGCGGCCAGGTGCCCACCGGCGCCATCGGCACCGATGCGTTTCAGGAAGCGCCGATCGGCACCATCATGGGCGCGTGCGCCAAGCACGTGTTCCTCGTCACCGACGCGAGCACGCTCGAAGCGACGCTGCGCACGGCGTTCCACATCGCCCGCAGCGGCCGCCCCGGCCCCGTGGTGGTGGATATCCCGAAGGACGTGCAGAACGCGCCCCTCGTCTTCCACGGCGAGCGCGAGCTGCCGGTGCGCGGGTATCGCGCGCGTCTGCATGCCGTCGAATCGGCCACGCCCGACGACGACGCCTGCCGGGCGTTCTTCGCGGCGCTCGCCGCCGCGGAGCGGCCGCTGATCTACGCCGGCGGCGGCATCGTATCGGCCGAGGCCGCCGATGCCTTGCGCGACTTCTCGCGTGCGTTCGGCGTTCCCGTGGTCACCACGCTGATGGGCATCGGCGGCTTCGACACCACCGACCCGCTCGCGCTGGGCATGCTCGGCATGCACGGCACGGCGTATGCGAACTACGCGATGGACGATTGCGATTTCGTCTTCGCGCTGGGCGCGCGCTTCGACGATCGCGTGGTCGGCGTCCCCGACAAGTTCGCGCCGAAGGCGCGCACCATCGCGCAGATCGACATCGACCCCGCCGAGATCGGCAAGGTGAAGGCCGTGCACTGGCATCACGTGGGTTCGCTCGACGTCTCGTTGCGCGCGCTCACGGCCCATGGCCGCCGCATCGGGTTCGCACCGGACCGCCGCGCGTGGCACGCGCACGTCGCGGCGCTGAAGGCGGCCCATCCCATGAACTTCTGCCGGGATGGCGACCTCATCCAGCCCTGCGCCGTGATCGAGGCGATCAATCGCATCACGGAGGGCCATGCCATCATCACCACGGGCGTGGGCCAGCACCAGATGTGGGCGGCGCAGTACTTCGATTTCCGCGCGCCGCGACGCTGGCTCACCTCGGGGTCCATGGGAACGATGGGGTTCGGCCTGCCGGCCGCCATCGGCGCGCAGTTCGCGCGTCGAGACCTCACCGTGATCGACGTCGACGGCGATGCCAGCATCCGCATGAACATCGGCGAGCTCGAAACCGTCACCACGTATGGGCTCCCGGTGAAGATCGTGGTACTGAACAATGCCGGCGACGGCATGGTACGGCAGTGGCAGAAGCTGTTCTTCCGCGGCCGCTTCTCCGCCAGCGACAAGAGCCTGCACAAGAAGGATTTCGTCCGCGCCGCCCAGGCCGACGGATTCGAATGGGCGCGGCGTCTCGACGATGCCGCGCAACTGGAGGCGACGATCGCCGACTTCCTGGCCTTCGACGGGCCGGCCTTCCTCGAGGTGGTCATCGATCCCGACGCGGGCGTGTACCCGATGGTGGGTCCCGGCGCATCGTATGCCGAGATGATCACCGGGGAATGGATCCCCAGCCGCCACGTTCCCGTGGCGCAAGAAGCCGAACCGACGGGAATGTTCTGACCATGCGCCACCTGATTTCCATGCTCCTGCAGAATGAGGCCGGCGCGCTCGCACGCGTCGCCGGCCTGTTCGCCTCGCGCGGGTACAACATCGAATCGCTCACCGTGGCTGCCACGCACGACGAGGCCGTGTCGCGCCTCACGCTCGTGGTGTTCGGCGACGACATCACCGTCGACCAGGTGGTGAAGCAGACGGCCAAGCTGGTGGACGTGATCGACGTCGCGGAGTTCACGCGCAAGGAACACCTGGAGCGGGAGCTTTCGGTGGTGCGCGTCGAAGGAGGCGGCCCGGCCCTCGACGACTATCTCGTTCGCACCGGCGCGCGGCTGCTGCGTCGCGAGAACGGGCAGGCCATCGTGGAATACACCGGCGGTACCGACGACGTGGACGGATTCGTCGACGGCCTGCGAGCCATAGCACGCCTTACCGATCAGGCGCGAAGCGGTGTGGCGGCCATCGCGTCGCAGGAGTCGCGGACAGGGTCCGCTCCCGCCCTTCGGTAGGAGACGTCTCTACCGAAGGGTGGGAGCGGACCCTGTCCGCGATGGGCCATGCCGTATCGCCCCATCCACCGACCACGGCCCCGTGCCACCGAAGCACAGCGCCAGCAACCCGGCAAGGTAGAGCAGGTCGGTCTCGTATCCCGGCTGCCCGAAGTGGGCGCCCGCCGCATCGAACGACTGCAGCTTGATCGAACTGAAGCCGTTCGGCAGGTGCACGCTGACGATGGCCACCACCAGGACCACGATCATCGGCACGCTCACCAGCGGCAGGAGTGCGCCGATCAGCACCATGAAGCCGCCGATCAGTTCGATGAGGATCGTGACCCAGCCCAGCCAGTCCGCATGGGGCATGCCCATCGCATGCAGTACGCCGATGAACTGCTCCGGACCGCGCGCAAGCTTGGCGTAGCCGTGCTGCATGAAGCCGAAGCCCACGATCAGGCGCAGAGGCACGGCGAACCAGCTTTGGGGCACGGGCAAGGGGGCGGTGGAGACATGACGGCAGCGATCGATGAGGCGCATGGGGGCGGACTGCGGCAAGGGGACATATCTTGGTTCGCTTGCCACGCGCTCATGGTTACATCTTCGCGAGAATCGTGCGCCAGGCCGTGGGAACCGGCCTGGCGGAGATCCGGGTTCCAGCGAGGGTGCTCACCAGACCGTGTACACCTGCCCCGTCTGCCGCCCTTCCACGCTGCGCGAAAAGGCCAGCGCCGCCCGCGCCGCCGTCACCGGTTCGAAGCCGCGGAAGAACGGCCCGTACCCTTCCATCGATTCGACGAGCACGTTCGGGCTGACCGCATTGATGCGCAGGCCACGCGGCAGCTCGATGGCGGCGCCGCGCACGAACGCTTCCACCGCGCCGTTGACCATGCTGGCGCAGGCGCCGGCCACGATGGGCTGCTCGGCGAGGATGCCGGTGATGAGGGTGAACGAGCCACCGTCCCGCATGCGCGGCGTGCCCGACGTGACCAGGCGCACCTGGCCGAGCAGCTTGTCGTGCAGGCCCGCGAGGTAATCCCCCTCGGTGAAGTCGGCCAGCGGCTTGAAGGGTACCGAGCCCGCCGCGCAGATCACGGCGTCCAGTTCACCGACCTGACCGAACATCGCTTCCACGCTCGCCGCGTCGCGAAGATCGACGCGTACGTCGCCGCTCGAGCGACCGGCACGCACGATCTCGTGGCGCGACTCGAGTTCCGCCGTCACCGCACGACCCAGCGTGCCATTCGCACCGACGATGAGAATTTTCATGAACTACCTCCTTGGTGATCGCAGCCGGGAAGGGTACCCTCGGTCGCATGAACCGTCGCGCCGCGCTCTCGCTGCCGCCCCCCATGGCCGATACCTCGGCGCTGGGCGGTGAACAGGATCTGTTCGGGCTGTCCGATGAGCCCACCCTGCATTACCTCGAGCACGGCTCGCGCAGCCGGTTGATCCGCTGGCACTACCACCCGGCCTACGAACTGCACCTGATCGTCGCCGCCGAAGGCACCGCCTACGTGGGCGATCATACCGGCCGCTTCGCGCCCCACACGCTGATGCTCACCGGGCCCAACGTGCCGCACAACTGGGTCACCGACGATGCCTGCGCGCCGGTGGCCGTGCGCGACCGCGTGATCCTGTTCTCCGAGGCCTTCGTCCACCGTTGCATGGCCCTCTTTCCCTCGGCGCGTCATGTGCAACGCCTGCTGCTGGAAGAGGCCCGCCACGGCATCGTCTTTTCCCGCGACCTGGGTCGCCGGCTGGAGCCTTATTTCATGCGCGTTGCCGGCCACACCGGGCTGCGGCGCGTCGCCAGCTTCCTGGAGATGATCGATGCGTTGTCCGAGGACGATACGCGCCGACTCTTGAGCAGTCGACCCTTCCAGGGCGCCGCGGATCGCACGCAGTCGATGAAGCTGCATCGGGCCGTCACCTACATCGAGCGGCACCACGCCGGCGACGTGTCGCTGAAAACCGTCGCCTCCCGGCTGGACATGTCCGAGACCGCCTTCTCGCGCTTCTTCCACCAACACACCGGCTACCGCTTCATCGACTACGTCAACCAGATCCGTGTGCAACGCGCCTGCGAACGGCTGACGTCGTCCGACGTCGCCATCACCGACGTCTGTTACGAGGTCGGCTTCAGCAACCTGTCGAACTTCAACCGGCGCTTCCTCATCCTCACGGGTATGACGCCACGCGACTATCGGACGCGTCATCGTCGGCGCGACCGCGAGGACTGATGCGGCGGTGCCGCAAGCACCCGGTCGCCGGGGCCTGCACATGTCCATACACGTACTCTTTTGCGCGACCGCTCGTTTGCTGCTTCGCAGCATAACGACGCCAGGTTGCCGCCCGCGGGCGGCCCTCCGGGAGCCGCCGCCTGCAAGAAAGTATGTATTTTCACCGTAAAACGACGGCGGCCGTATTGGTGCACCTCCATGTATTACACCTATAACGCCTAACCACGACGCGGCACTCCGCCGTCTCACGGGAGGCACGATGACCGATCGACGCAAACGCCATCGCCGGCTCGGCGCGCTGCTTGCCGGCGCCGCCCTGGCGATGTCGACGGAAACCGCGTGGGCGGACACGACGCTGACTATCGGCACGGTCAACAACGCGGACATGGTGCGCATGCAGGCGCTCTCCGGCGACTACGAAAAAAGCCATCCCGGCGTGCACCTGAATTGGGTGGTGCTGGAAGAAAACACGCTGCGCCAGCGCCTCACTACCGACATCGCGACGCATGGCGGCCAGTTCGACGTGATCACGATCGGCGCCTATGAGGCGCCCCTGTGGGGCGCGCAGCGATGGCTCAAGCCCCTGGACCACCTGCCCGCGGACTACGAGGCCGACGACCTGCTCAAGAACGTGCGCGAACAGCTCACCGTCGACGGACACCTCTACGCGGTGCCGTTCTACGCGGAGGCCAGCATCACCTATTACCGCACCGACCTGTTCGCCCGGGCCAACCTCACGATGCCCGACCAGCCCACGTGGGACCAGATCCGCGGCTTCGCGCAGAAGCTGCACGATCCCGCGCATGGCGTCTACGGCATCTGCCTGCGCGGCAAGGCCGGCTGGGGCGAGAACATGGCCCTGCTCGGCACGATGGTGAACAGCTGGGGCGGGCGCTGGTTCGACGAACACTGGAAGCCGCAGATCGACACGCCGCCCTGGCACCAGGCGGTGAACTTCTACGTCGACCTGCTCAAGCACTACGGTCCGCCCGGTCCCTCGGATAACGGCTTCAACGAAAACCTCGCGCTGTTTGCGGCAGGCCGCTGCGCCATGTGGGTGGACGCGAGCGTCGGCGGCGGCACGGTGGCCAACCCGAAGGAAAGCCAGGTCGCCGGGCGGGTCGGCTTCGCGCGTTCACCGCACCAGGTGACCGACAAGGGCTCGTCGTGGCTGTGGGTGTGGTCGCTGGCGATCCCCTCCAGTTCGCGGCGGGCCGATGCCGCCCGCGATTTCATCCTGTGGGCGACGTCGCGGCCCTACGCGAGGAAGGTGGCCGAACGCTACGGCGCCGAATCCACGCCGCCGGGCACGCGCGAATCGACCTACGCCAATCCCGACTACCTCGTGGCCGCGCCGTTCGCCAAGGTCACCTACGACTCGCTCAAGGCGGTGGACCCGGCGCATCCGACGCTGCTGCCGGTGCCGTACAAGGGCATCCAGATCGTATCCATTCCCGAGTTCCAGGCGGTCGCCACGCTGGTGGGCCGCCAGATCGCCGGCGCGCTGGCCGGCCGCGGCAACGTCGACACGCTGCTGCACGTAGCGCAGGGCGCGGTGGATCGCACCATGAAGCGCGCGGGCTATTACGACAACAAGCCGGTCATCCAGAAGCAGGAGGCGACGCCATGAACGCGACGGTCCGCAAACGCCCCGAGCGGCTGCTCGCCCAGCCGGCCATCGTCATGCTGCTGGTATGGATGATCGTGCCGCTGGCGATGACGCTGTATTTCTCCACGCAGTACTACAACCTGCTCTACCCGGGGAAATCCGCCTTCGTCGGGCTGGAGAACTTCGCCTATTTCTTCACCTACCCGAGCTTCTGGACCTCGGTGCTCAACACGGTGGTGCTGGTCGGCAGCGTGCTGGCGGTGACCGTGGTCGGGGGCGTGCTCATCTCGGTGCTGGTCGACGAGACCTTCCCCGGCCAGGGCATCGTGCGCATGCTGCTGATCTCGCCGTTCTTCATCATGCCCACGGTCGCGGCGCTGGTCTGGAAGAACCTGTTGATGAATCCCGTGTCGGGCTTCCTCGCCTGGCTATGGAAACTCTTCGGCGCCACGCCGGTGAACTGGTTCGCCGACTGGCCCCTGCTCTCGGTGATCGTCGTCGTGTCGTGGGAATGGCTTCCCTTCGCCATCCTCATCTTCGTCACCGCGCTGCAGTCGCTCGACCGCGAGCAACTGGAAGCGGCACGCATGGACGGCGCGCGCGGCATGGCGATCTTCCGCCACCTCACCCTGCCGCACCTGGCGCGTCCCATCGCCGTGGTGGTGATGGTGGAGGCGATCTTCCTGCTCAACGTGTTCGCCGAGATCTACGTCACCACGAACGGCGGCCCGGGCGACGCCACCACCAACGTACCCTTCCTGGTCTACACGCAGGCGCTGCTCGAATTCGACGTGGGCGCGGCCTCCGCCGGCGGCCTGGTCGCGGTGGTCCTGGCGAACGTGATGGCGATCTTCCTGATCCGCCTGATCGGCAAGTCGCTTACCGAACGCTGAAGGAGACGGACCCATGTCGCACCGACCCCATCGCCGTCTCGCCCGCACCGTTCGTGCCATCGCCTCCTGGCTGGTGGCGCTGGCGATGTTCTTTCCCATCCTCTGGATGCTGCTGACCAGTTTCAAGAAGGAGCTGGATGCCTTCAGCATGCCCCCGCATTTCCTCTTCACGCCGACGCTGGAGAATTACCGCGACATCCTCGCACGCGCGAACTACCTGCATTACGCCTGGAACTCGATCGTGACCGCGGGCGGCGCGACGATCCTGGGCATGCTGGTGGCGGTACCCGCGGCCTACGCCTTCGCCTATCACCCCACCCGCCGCACCAAGGACGTGCTGCTGTGGATGCTCTCCACGAAGATGCTGCCGAGCGTGGGCGTGCTCGTGCCGATCTACCTCATCTGCCGCGATCTGAACATGCTCGACTCGAAGACGGCGCTGGTGGTCATCTTCGCGCTGATCAACCTGCCGATCATGGTCTGGATGATCTACACCTATTTCCGCGACATCCCCTACGACATCCTCGAAGCCGCGCGCATGGATGGCGCGAATACCGTGCAGACGATGTTCCGCGTGCTGATCCCCGTCAGCCGCGGCGGCCTCGCCTCGACGGCGTTGCTTTGCCTCATCCTTTCGTGGAACGAGGCGTTCTGGTCGCTCAACCTCACCACCGCCAGCGCGGCGCCGCTCACCGCCCTGATCGCCTCGTTCTCCAGTCCCGAGGGACTGTTCTGGGCCAAGCTGTCCGCCGTTTCCACCCTGGCCTGCGCCCCCATCCTCGTGCTCGGCTGGGCGTCGCAACGCCAGCTCGTGCGCGGCCTCACCTTCGGCGCGGTCAAATAGGAGTCACGCATGTCCCGTCTGGAAATCCGTTCGCTGCGCAAGTCGTTCGAAGGCGTCGACGTCATCAAGGGCATCGACCTGGTGGTGGAAGACCGCGAATTCTGCGTGTTCCTCGGCCCCTCGGGCTGCGGCAAGTCGACGACGCTCCGCCTGATCGCCGGGCTGGAAGACGCCGACGACGGGCAGATCCTGCTCGACGGCGACGACATCACCCACCGTGCCGTCGACAAGCGCGACCTGGCCATGGTGTTCCAGAGCTACGCGCTGTACCCGCACATGAGCGTGCGCGAGAACATGTCGTTCGCGCTGAAGCTCGCCGGCGTCGACCGGCGCACCATCGACGAGAAGGTGTCCAGGGCGGCGAAGATCCTCGCGCTGGAACCCTACCTCGACCGCAAGCCCTCGGCATTGTCGGGCGGCCAGCGGCAGCGTGTCGCGATCGGCCGGGCGATCACCCGCGAACCGCGCGTGTTCCTGTTCGACGAGCCGCTGTCCAACCTCGACGCGGCGCTTCGCGCGCAGACCCGCCTCGAGCTTGCGCGACTGCACCAGGAACTCAACGCCACCATGGTCTACGTGACCCACGACCAGGTCGAGGCGATGACGCTGGCCGACCGGATCGCGATCTTCAGCGAGGGCGGCATCGAGCAGGTCGGTTCACCCCTGGAACTTTACCGGCGTCCGGTGAACCGTTTCGTCGCCGGCTTCCTGGGCATGCCGAGGATGAATTTCCTCGCCGCCGAAGTCATCGACGGCGCCATGCGGCTGGCCGACGACAGCGTGCTTCCGTTAGCCGCCGGCCTGGACGCCAAGGGCGAGGTCACGGTCGGCATACGCCCCGAGCACTTGAGCGTCTGCGACACCGACGACACCGCCGGCCGGACGCTCGGCGGCCGGCTTACCGTGGTGGAGCGCCTCGGCAGCGAAACCTACGCCTACGTCGACGTACCCAAGGTGGGCACGATCACCGTGCGTGCCGACGGCGATTTCGAGCGCCGCGCGGGCCGCGACGTGTGCGTCCGCCTCGACCCGGCCCACGCCCACGTTTTCGATGCCGCGGGCATCGCCATCCACCATCCCTGAAGACCTCCCCATGTCCGTCGCACTCACCCCTTCGCACCTCGACCGCCTTCCCGCCGGCGTGGAAGCCCCGCCGTTCGACCGCGGCAAGGTGTCCGCCGGCATCGCGCACATCGGCGTGGGCGCCTTCCATCGGGCGCACCTGGCGATCTACACCCAGCGCACGCTCGCCGATGCCGACATGGCCTCGTGGGGCATCCTCGGCATCCACCTGCTCGACCACGACCGACCGCTCGCCGAGGCCTTCGGCGCGCAGGACGGGTTGTACTCGGTGAGCGAATACGATCCGCACGGCGAACGCCGCACGCATGTCGTCGGTGCGATGGTCGATTACCTCCATGCGCCGACCGCCGGCGCGGCGGCCGTGCTGGAGCGCCTGGCCGATCCCGCCATCCGCATCGTCTCGCTGACGATCACCGAAGGCG
Source organism: Luteibacter aegosomatis (assembly GCF_023078455.1). Taxonomy (GTDB): domain Bacteria; phylum Pseudomonadota; class Gammaproteobacteria; order Xanthomonadales; family Rhodanobacteraceae; genus Luteibacter; species Luteibacter aegosomatis. Next base: position 4,434,179 of record NZ_CP095740.1, read on the forward strand.
GCTACCTCATCGACGAGAACGGCCGCTTTCGCCTCGACGACGAGACCGTCGTCCACGACCTGGCCCACCCCAACGCCCCCAAGGGCGTCTTCGGTTTCATGGTGGGCGCGCTGGAGCGGCGGCGCGCCGCCGGCACGCCGCCGTTCACGGTGATGTCGTGCGACAACCTTCGCCACAACGGCGCCCAGGCGCGCAAAGCGGTGCTCGCCTTCGCCACCGCGCGCTCGAAGGAACTGGCCGCGTGGATCGAGGCGGAAGTCGACTTCCCCAATGCGATGGTCGATCGCATCACCCCCGCGACCACGCCCGCGGTGCGCGACGAACTCAACGCCACCACCGGCCTGGACGATCGTGCGCCGGTCATCTGCGAGGACTTCATCCAGTGGGTGCTGGAAGACCGTTTCCGCCACGGCCGCCCGGCGTGGGAACGCCACGGCGTTCAGATCGTCGACGACGTGTCGCCTTACGAGGACGCGAAGATCCGTCTGCTCAACGGGTCCCACCAGATGCTTTCCTATCCCGCCTTCCTGGCGGGCCACCGTCGCGTGGACGTGGCGGTGAAGGACCCGCTGTTCCAGCGCTACCTCACCGACTTCCTCGACAAGGACGCGGGCGTCTGGCTGACATCCCTCCCCGGCATGGACCTCGATCCCTACAAGAAGAAGCTGCTCGAGCGTTTCGGCAACGCCTCCATCGCCGACCAGCTCGACCGGCTCTGCCTCGACGGCGGCTCGAAGATCCCCGGCTTCCTCGGCCCGACCCTCCGCGCGTGCCTGGAGAACGGCAAGGACGCGCGCCGCCTGGCCTTCCTGCTCGCCGCGTTCGACCGCTACGTGCGCGTGGGCCACGACGACGACGGTGCCGCCTACCCTCTGCGCGAGCCCAACGCGATGCACCTGGTGCAGGCACTGATCGACAGCGGCTCGAAGGACGCGCTGATCGAAAGCGAGGACCTGGTGGGGCCGCTACCCGCGAAGGACACGCGCTTCCGTCGGCAATACGAGACGTACGTGGCATCGATGGAGGAACGCGGCGTGCGCGCGACGCTGGAACGGCTGGATGCGCTCGTCGACTGAAGCTTTACGAAGCATTCCCGGTGGCTTCACCCCGCCGGACCTAGCTTGCATGGCAAGTCCGCTACCTGGAGTGCCGGTCCATGCCATATACCCCGACCAATCCGCAGCCCCCGTTCGCCGAGCCGGGCAAGAACCGCCCCGAGGACGAGATCCGCCAGCCCGGCAGCTACCGTCCCGAGCGCGATGCCGACCCGGAGCCGCCGGTGGACGACGATCCGGTGGAGCCGTTGGAGCCGAAATGAACGAAGGGCGCCGCGAGGCGCCCTTTCTTCATCCCCTGTGCCGCCAGGCATAGGCCACCATGTCCCAGGGACGGAACACGAAACTCAAACGATGCTCGCCCGCAGGCACGCAAACGGCGCGGAACATGCCGTTGGCGCGATGGATGGGCAACGGTTTTCCGTCGAGCCGGGCCTGCCAGCCGGGATGGTCCAGCTCGCCCGCCACGACCCAGCCCGCCGACGTCGCGCGCGTGTGCAGCTCCTGGCGAGTAGGCGTATTCCTCACGGGGTCGAGAGCGACCGCGCCGTGACAGGACGATGCATCGGTTACCGCCGATGCGAAATCATCGGCATCCCGAGGGGTAAGCCATAACGTTTCCGCGAAATCGGTATGGACGAAGGCGGCTACCCCGGGGGCCTCCTCGACGCGGAGGACGTTCGCCCGCCGGGGGTTGAGGAAACGAGGATAGGCTCGATCGTTGCGCAGGAGGTCGACGTAGGCGAACGACTTTTCGAGCCGGTAGTGGGAGGGCGGCGCATATGGCGCGCCAGGCCGCCCCTTCCCGAGCACGAGGTAACGCACGCCCAGCAGATCGTCGAGCCGGGCAAGAGGTGGTGCGTTGTAGGGCGAGTCGGGCACGTTGACGAGCGTGTTTTCCCTCGGCCGGTACCATCGTTCGTAGAGTGCGTAGCGAAGCGGATTGTAACCCTGCGTCGACGCGATCCCGGCGAGCATGCCGCCGTCGTCCCAGATGGCGCCCGCGTCGCGGGTCGCGATACGGGCGGGTGGCGACGCACCGTTCGTCCCCAGGGCCTGCTTCAGATAGGCGACCTCGGGACTGTCCAGGTAACGCTTCGCCTCGTTGGGGGAGGTCAGGAAGCGTCCGCTGAAATTGAACATCCGGTAATCCGCGACGATGACGACGAGAAGCCATACGACGGCGCGCCACGCGTCGTGACGTTGATGCACCTGCCACAGGGCAACCAGCGCCACGGCGGGCGCAACGAACGTGGTAGCGCGCGAGGGCAGCATCGTGGTGGCGGCGATCGCCAGCCATCCGGCCGCCACCACGAGCAGCACGGTCAACTCACGGTGCGATCGAAGGTCGATGCGGCTCGCGCCGATGCCGGCAAGAAAGGCCAGCGCGACGTCGAGCACATAAGCCGCGTCGGATGGCCGGCGAAAATGGACGAGCCCCGGCATCCATCCATAGAGCCAGCCGTAGATGGGCGTATGCGTGCCCAGCATGTAGATCGTCGCCGCGACCGCGAGGGCGCCGAAACAGACGATCGTCCGCGCGTAACCGCTACGCCATGCGCGTCCCAGGCCCAGGAGGGCGAGCAGCGGGATCGCGCCGATATAGAGGAAGGCCTGCACCGGATCGACCGAAGCGTGTTCGAAGTCGCTCAATCCACCGAAGGCGTTGGGATGAACCAGATGGAGGAAGGCACGCGCATCGAGCGACGACCCCGCCGCGTCCGACAGGGCCATTTCGCTGCGATTGGACATGACCATCGCGCTCCAGCTGAAGACCAGTTGGGGGCCTCCGATCGCCAGAGCCGCCACGACCGCCAGCGCCAGCCCGCCGGCGACCGCGCGACGCCGGGACGCGTCGTAGACCGGCCAATGACGGACGAGCGCCACGCATGCATAGGCACCGATGACGATGACGAACAGGTAGGTGACCTGGACGAGCTGGGTCACCATCGCGCCCGCCGCCAGTCCCAACAACGACGCGCGCGCGACACCCGGTGTCGCCAGGAAGTGCCGCAAGGCCAGCAGAACCAATGGCACGTATGCGTACGCGATGACGATGGGAACGTGTTCCAGTCGCGACGCCGCGACACCGCCACCCATGTAGACGATGGCTCCCACCAGCGAACCGAATGCGTTGGTTCCATGTCGGCGCAGCACGGCGAGCATCGCTGTCGCGCCCATGAGCATGTGCAGGAGAACGCCCCAGCTGAACCATGTGGCGCCGGGATCGGCGGGCAAGAGCATCCAAGCCATCAGGAGCGGCGAAAAAAGCATGCCCTGCGGATCGCCGATCTGGGCGTAACCGCCGTAGATGTAGGGATTCCACCAGGGCAGCTCACCCGTACGCAGACCGTGCGCGTTGAAATAGACGGTGGGATAGAACTCGTTGATGGCATCCCAGGGCAACACCCGTCCCCGGAAGAGCAGGCTGGAATCCAGGATCAGCCAGATGAGGCACAGCAGGAGGAACAGCCGGCGAAAAGACATCGTGTCCGTGATCAAAGCAGCCATCGGCGTTGGCGGGTGGAGCGGAAAGTCTAAGGCATCCGGACCGAAGACCCTGTGGTGGCCTTCGCCGAGCGGCTAGACTTCGCCCATGAGCCCCGCTTCCAAGAAACCCCGGCCACGACGCACGGCCGCGCCTTCCGCGCGCCACACCCCCACACCGGCGCCGACCTCACGCCCCGCCGACGCTTCCACGTCCGCCGAGCGCGTGCTCGCCTTCGTGTTGCGCGGCATGCCCGCCGCGCGGCGCGACCGCGTCTACGCCTTCCTGCAGCTCACCCGCATGGATCGCCCCATCGGCGCGTTGCTGCTGCTGTGGCCGACGTGGTGGGCCTTGTGGCTGGCGGCGAAGGATTTTCCGCCGATCGGTCCCCTGGTGATCTTCACCCTCGGGGTGTTTTCCATGCGCGCGGCGGGCTGCGCCATCAACGACTACGCCGACCGCAAGCTCGACCCCCAGGTGGCGCGCACGCGCGGCCGGCCCATCGCCAGCGGACGCATCACGCCACGCGAAGCCCTGTGGACGTTCGCCGGGCTGATCGCGTTCTCCTTCGTGCTGGTGCTGTTCACCAACCGCTTCACCATCCTGCTGTCGTTCGGTGGCGCCGCGCTGGCCGCGGCCTACCCCTTCACCAAGCGCTATACCCATCTTCCGCAGGTGGTGCTGGGCGCGGCGTTCGGTTGGTCGATCCCCATGGCGTTCGCGGCCGTCATCGAGAGCGTACCGCCGGTGGCGTGGCTGCTGTTCATCGCCAACATCGTCTGGTCGGTGGTCTACGACACGATGTACGCGATGGTCGACCGCGAGGAAGACATTGCCGCCGGCGCGAAGTCCACCGCCATCCTGTTCGCCGATGCCGATCGCGTCATCATCGGCATCCTCATGGGTACCTTCCTGCTCGCCATGGCGATGGTCGGCACCCGCTCGAACCTCGGCTGGCCCTACTGGATCGGCCTGCTCGCCGCCGCCGGCATGTTCGCCTACCAGCAATGGATGATCCGCGAACGCCAGGGGCCCGCCTGCCTCGCCGCGTTCCGCCACAACAACTGGGTAGGCCTCGCGATCTGGGTGGGCATCGTGCTGGCGCTGGCATTGTGACGCAGGTCACCTTCGTCATCGAGTCGAAAGACATCTCGGTCGATTGACATCCGACGGAAACGAAGACTGAAATAATCCGTCATCACTTACGTTTAACGTCGCCGGGAATCGCGCACCCAGGGAGAGGCCGCGGACCCGGCCACCCCTGCCGGGTCGCGGGGTGGGTGCGTACGCCCATCCCATCCCCGGAGTTTCCCCCAACATGCGTAGCACCCCGCTCGCCCGCGCCCTGCGCGGGGCACTCTTCGGCGCTTTCGCCGTTTCGGCCGCTGCCCAGGCCCAGGATGCCGCTCCCCCGAAAAAGGCCACCGATCTCGACGACGTGGTGGTGACCGCGCGTTCGGGCGTCGAGACCCGCACCAAGGCGGAGACCAGCTATTCCATCACCACGATCGACGAAGATCGCCTGCGCATGCAGGCGCCGACCAGCGTCACCGAAGCGGTGAAGTCGGTGCCCGGCTTCTGGGTGGAATCCTCCGGCGGCGAGGCCTCGGGCAACATCCGCGCGCGCGGCATCCCGGTGGACGGTTACGGCTCGGTCACCCTGCTCGAAGACGGCATCCCCGTGCAGCACGATCCGGCGCTGGGTTACCTCAATGCCGACCAGGCGTTCCGCCTGGACGAAACCATCGAGCGCGTGGAGGTGGTACGCGGCGGCCCTTCGTCGATCTTCTATTCGAACGCCCCGGCGGGTGCCATCAACTTCATTCCGCGCACGGTCGGCGATACCGCCGAAGGCCTGGTGAAGTACACGGTGGGCAACTATTCGCTCAACCGCCTCGACTTCTGGTACGGCACGCCGGTCGGCAACGGCTGGAAGGCGTCGTTCGGCGGTTTCTGGCGCGTGGACGACGGCATTCGCCGCCCGCAGTTCCATGCGGACGACGGCGGCCAGCTCCGCGCCACGCTCTCGAAGCAACTGGAGCACGGCGACATCAGCTTCGACGTGAAGCACCTGGACGACAAGGTGGCGCTGTATCTGGGCATCCCGATGCGTACCACGCCGGGTGGCGACATCCGCGCCGTGCCCGGCTTCAGCGGCAACTACGGCACCCTGGTCGGTCCGGAAACCCGCGACCTCGACATGCGCGAGGCCGGCGGCGGCACCTATCACTTCGACAACTCCGACGGCACGCACGTCAAGCGCACGCAGGTCTCGTTCAAGTTCGACCACGACCTGGGCGACGACTGGAAGCTGGCCGAATCGGCCCGCTACAGCGCCACCGATTCGCAGCGCAACGGCGTATTCCCCAATGCCGTGCAGAGCGGCAGCTCGCTCATCGCGCAGGACAGCGCCAAGCGCCTCGGCCTCATCCCCGGCGCCACCGCGCTGCAGTTGCGCTACGTCGACAACCCCTCGCAGGTGTTCGACGTCGCCAACCAGAACGGCAACGGGCTGGTGGTCACCGGCGGCATCCGTGGCGTGACGGCGCCGGTGAACGAGTTCGACAACGATACGCGCCTGTTGCGCAAGTTCGAGATCGGCGACCAGACCCACGACGTGACGCTGGGCTACTACCACGCCAACTTCACCCAGCGCTTCGACCGTTACTCGTCGACCGTGCTGCTCGACGTGCGCGACAACGCCCGCCTGCTGGACCTCGTGGGCGTGGATGCCAACGGCAAGGTACTCGGTTCGCTGACGGACCACGGTTACTACCGCTATGGCTACGAGTGGGAAAACGCCAGCGGCAAGTCGGATACCAAGCGTTCTATCTGTCCGACGAATGGCAGGTGACGCCCGAACTTCGCATCGACGGCGGCTTGCGCTACGAGCACGTGAACGTGCAGGGATACACCGAGGGGAAGGCCACCGTCGACATCGGCGGATCGCCGGCCGCCGCGCAGGTGCTCACGGGCAACGGCCAGTTCGCCCACTACGACCAGTCGTTCGACAAGACCGGCTGGACGCTGGGCGCGAACTGGCAGTTCTCGCCACGCCAGGGCGTATTCGCACGATGGACATCGGCCTTCCGGCTGCCCGGCCTGGGCACGTACATCACGAATCCCACGGCCACGCCGGTATTGCAGACCATGGACCTGGCCGAGGCCGGCTGGAAATACAGCGATCGCCATCTCGACCTGTACGCGACCGCGTTCTACACCAAGTACGACAACGTTGGTTTCAGCAACTACGTATTCGACCGCAACGGCAACACCTCGACGGCACAGACCGGCTACGCGGACACCAAGACCTACGGCCTCGAGCTGGAAGGCACGATCTACCCCACGTCGTGGTTCGACGTGCAATTCAACGCGACCTACCAGGATCCGAAGTACAAGGGCCTGCGCTACACCGAACTGGTGAACAACGCCCCCGTGCTGCGCGACTACGAGGACGACCAGCTCATCCGCGTGCCCAAGGTGAGCTACCGCATCGTGCCGGGCGTGAACCTGCTCGACAACCGCCTGCGCCTGCAGGTGACGTACGAGTTCGAAGGCCGCCGCTACGTCGATACGGCCAACTCGGTGGTGCTGCCTTCCTACCACGTGTGGGGCGCCAGCGCCCGCTACGACGCCACGCGGCAACTGTCGTTCTACCTCTATGCGGACAACATCAACAACTCGCTGGGCCTCACCGAAGGCAACCCGCGAGCCGGCGAGCTGGCCAGCGCCGATGCCGGCGCCAACACGTTCATCGCGCGACCGCTGCTGGGCCGCTCGTACCGCGCCGCCGTGATGTACCGTTTCTGATGCGCGCGCTGACCGCTATCGCCCTCGCTTGCTTCGCCGCCACCGCGGCGGCGGAGCGGGCACCGGATCTCGTGCTGCGTGGCGAGCTGACCGGCAAGGACCATCACACGTATCGCGAGGCACCCTTCGACGTGCCCAAGGGTACCTCGCGGATCACCATCGACGTGGACTACACCGGTCGCGACGAACGCACCACCATCGACCTGGGCCTGCTCGGCCCGGGCGGCTTCGTCGAGCAGGACGGCTTTCGCGGGTGGAGCGGCGGCAACAAGCACCGCTTCACCGTGTCGGCCACCGATGCCACGCCTTCTTACCTGCCGGGTGCCATCGAACCGGGCCGCTGGCGACTGGAGCTGGGCATCCCCAACATCCGTCCGTCGTCGAAATCCACCTACACCGCGAAGGTGTGGTTCTCGCGCGACGACGAAGGCTTTGGCCCCGAGCGCGGGCTGACCGAGCAACCGCTCGACACGCGTGACCGCTGGTACCGTGGCGACCTGCACATGCACAGCGTGCACAGCGACGGCGGCTGCCTCAACGCGTCGGGCACGAAGAAGGTGCCCTGCCCCTTGTTCCTCACCGTCGACAACGCGTCGAAGCGCGGCCTGGATTTCGTCGCCCTCTCCGAACACAACACCATGTCGCAGGTGTCGGAGATGCGCGCCATGCAGCCCTATTTCGACACGATGCTGCTGATCCCCGCCCGCGAGATCACCACGTTCGAAGGGCATGCCAACCTGTTCGGCGTGTCCGCGCCGATCGACTTCCGCCTGGGCACGAAAGACGTACCCGACTGGAACGCGCTGCTCGCCGCCGTGGCGAAAGCCCATGGGGTGATCTCGATCAATCATCCGATGCGGCCCAACGACGAAACCTGCATGGGCTGCGGCTTCACCCCGGCCAGTCCGGTGGACATGCGGGGATTCCAGGCGATCGAGGCGGTGAACGGCACCGACACCGGGCGCAAGGACAGCGGCATCCCGTTCTGGGAAAAACAGCTCGACGCCGGCCTGCGCATCACCGCCATCGGCGGCAGCGACAGCCACGACGGCAGCAAACCCGGCGTCGGTACGCCGACCACGGTGGTCCATGCGCGCGAGCTGTCGATCGAAGGCATCCTCGACGGTATCCGCGCGGGGCACGTGTTCGTGGATATCGAGGGCACGAGAGAGCGCATGCTCGAGGTGCGGGCGCGGGCGGGAGCGCAGGAGGCGGAAATGGGCGACGCGCTCGCCGTCGCGCGCGGCGAGCCGGTGCACGTGGAGGTGCGCACGGTCGCGCTGTCGGGCCAGAAAATGGTGGTGACCGTGGATGGACGGCGTGTCGAACCGCCCGGGAAGGACGTGATCGGTGCCGGTGGCTCGCAGTCGTTCGATTGGACCGGCGATGGCAAGGCGCACTGGCTGCGCGTGGACGTGCGCGATGCGCAAGGGCATCTGCTCGTGCTGGGGAATCCGGTGTACGTCAACCGGCAGGGCTTCTGAATCAAGAGCCGATGTCATGCTGTCGCACCCTCCGACGAGAGGCGCCGGTCAGCCCAGCCCCGTCCGCGCTAAAGCCCATACGTCGACCCGTTCCACCCCGGCGTCTCGTAGCGCGCGAGCACAAGCACCCAACGTCGCCCCGGTCGTCATCACATCGTCCACCACGGCGACATGTCGAACGTCCGGCACCCGCCGCACCGCGAACGCGCCACGCACGTTACGCGCCCGCTCCACGGCATCCAGTTCGCTCTGCGCATCCGTCGCTCGCACGCGCTCGACTGCGTCGAAGCACAGGGAAACGCCGAAGCGCCGCGCCAGCGGCTTCACCAGTTCCAGGGCCTGGTTGAATCCTCGCGCACGCAACCGCGACACATGCAGCGGCACGGGCACGATGGCTTGCGGTAACTCATCCGGTGGATCCGCTCGCAACCAGCACTGCGACAGCGTCCGCCCGGCGGCGAGTTGCCCGTGGAACTTGAACCGGCTTTCCAGCCGATCCAGGGGCAGGGCGTAACGAAAAGGCACCCAGATAGCGTGCCAGGGTGGCGGTTTACGCTGGCACTGGCCGCAAACGGCCGTCTCGCGCGGCAGCGGCAGGGCACAACGCAGGCAGCGCATGCCGTTCAGGGGGAGGGACGCCAGGCAGCCGGCACACAACTCGGTGCCGTCGACGCCCCGGTCGCCGCAGGCCATGCAACGCGGCGGGAGGACGAAACGCCCCGCCGCCGCCAGCCATTCACGCGCATCCATGCGTCGGAAAGCGCCTCAGTCGCGCCGACGGAACATCGCCGCGTCGACGATCGACCACAGGTGGATGATCCAGCCCAGCCAGATCACCCACAGTACCGCCGCCAGAACGAACATGATGAGCGCCTTGAAGACCCGGCCCTGCACCAGTTGGCCCAGGCCCGGGATGAAGAAGCTGCAGATCGCCGCAAGCACGTTGCCGCCGCTGCCCTGACCCTCGCTCATGGGAATACCTCCGTCGGTGGGTAACCCGATGGTAGAGCGGCGGCGGCCCACCCGATGTAAACCACAGAAACGTCATTCAGGTTGACAACAGCACATCCCCTGCCGACACTTCGCGCCTTCGCCCCGGGAGCCCCCATGACCGCAGCCATCCGCCACGACTGGTCCCGCGAGGAGGTCGAGCACCTTTTCGCCCTTCCCTTCAACGACCTGCTGTTCCAGGCGCAGACCGTCCACCGGCAATACCACGATCCGAACGCCGTGCAGGTATCCACCCTGCTGTCGATCAAGACCGGCGGTTGTCCCGAGGACTGCGCCTACTGCCCGCAGGCGGCCCGCTACGCCACCGGCGTGAAGGCCGAGAAGCTGATGAGCGTGGAAGCCGTGCTCGCCAAGGCACAGGCTGCCAAGGACGCGGGCGCCAGCCGCTTCTGCATGGGCGCCGCCTGGCGCTCGCCGAAAGACCGCGACGTGGCCAAGGTGGCCGAAATCGTCGGCGCGGTGAAGGCGCTGGGCCTGCAGACCTGCGCCACGCTGGGCATGCTCACCGGCCCGCAGGCCGAGACCCTCAAGAGCGCCGGCCTGGATTTCTACAACCACAACATCGACACGGCGCCGGATTACTACGGCGAGATCATCCACACCCGCGACATGCAGGACCGCCTGGACACGCTCGAACACGTGCGCGCCGCGGGCATGAAGACCTGCTGCGGCGGCATCGTGGGCATGGGCGAGTCGCGCGCGCAGCGCGCCGGCCTGCTGCAGACCCTCGCCAACCTGCCCGAACATCCCGAATCGGTGCCGATCAACCGCCTCGTGCAGGTGGCCGGCACGCCGCTGGCGGGCACGGATGAGCTGGATCCCTTCGAATTCGTGCGCAGCATCGCCGTGGCCCGCATCCTCATGCCGGCCTCGGTGGTGCGGCTGTCGGCGGGGCGGGAATCGATGGACGACGCCCTGCAGGCGCTCTGCTTCGCCGCGGGCGCCAACTCGATCTTCTACGGCGAAAAGCTGCTCACCACGGGCAACCCCGACGTGGAGCACGACCGCCGCCTGTTCGGGCGCCTCGGCCTGAAGCCGATGGAAGTGGCATTCGAACCCGGCACCGTGCACGCGGATATCGTCGAACCCGCCGTCGCATGAGCCGGCCCGGTCTCCGCGCCCGCGTGGAGGCCGCACGCGCGCTTCGCCAACACGAAGGCCTGCTGCGCCGCACGCGCACCTGCGACGTGCTGCCCGGCGGGCGCCGTGTCGTGGAAGGCCGCATCCTGTCGGATTTCTGTGGCAACGATTACCTGGGCATCGCCGGCCACCGCGATCTCGTCGCCGCGCTGACCCGCTCGGCCAGCGTCGAAGGCGTAGGCACCGGCGCCGCGCACCTGGTCAGCGGCCACCGTGGCGAACACGCCGCGCTGGAAGAAGAACTCGCCGACTGGACCGGGCGCGAACGCGCCCTGCTCTTCTCCACCGGGGTGATGGCCAACCTCGGCACGCTGCAGGCGTTGCTCGGGTCCACCGTGCACGGCCGCCAGGAAGCGCTCTGCGTGCAGGATCGCCTCAACCACGCCAGCCTGATCGACGGCGCGATGCTCGCCGGCGCTGATCTGCTTCGTTATCCCCACGCCGATGCCGAGGCCGCGGCGCGCCAGCTCGACGCCCGCCCCGAGCTGCCCGCGCTGCTGGCGACCGACGGCGTGTTCAGCATGGACGGCGACGTGGCGCCCCTGGCCGCCCTGGCCCGGGCCTGCGGCGAGCGCGATGCACTGCTCTACGTGGACGATGCCCATGGCCTGGGGGTACTGGGCCCGCAGGGCGCCGGCTCGGTCGCCGAGGCCGGCCTCGGTCCGCGCGAGGTGCCCGTGCTCATGGGAACGCTGGGCAAGGCCCTGGGCTGCGCCGGCGCCTTCGTGGCGGGAGACGCCGACCTCATCGAGGCCGTTACGCAGTTTGCCCGCTCCTACGTCTACACCACCGCCATGCCCGCCGCGCTGGCGGCCGCCACGCGCGCTGCCGTGCATCTGGTACGCACCGACCGCGAGGGGCGGCGGGAGCGCCTGCGCGCCAACGTCATCCGCTTCCGCGCCGGGGCCGTGCAACTGGGCCTGGCGCTGATGCCCTCGGACACCGCGATCCAGCCACTGGTGATGGGCTCCGCCGAGGCCGCCACCGAGGCCGCGAGGCAGCTGGAAGCCGCGGGATTCCTCGTGGTGGCGATCCGCCCGCCCACCGTGCCGCGCGGCTCCGCCCGCCTGCGCATCACGCTCTCGGCGTCCCACACGCCCGACCGCATCGACGCCCTGCTGGGGGCGCTGGAACGGCTGCCGGTGCCCCGCGAGGCCACGGCCGTATAATGGGCGGCCGCAGGCCCCACGCATGTCCATGTCGATCCTCAACATTTCCGCCTACAAGTTCGTCGCCCTCGACGAACCCGCCGTGCTGCGCGAAGCGATCGCGGCACGCTGCGAGGCGTTGGCGCTCAAGGGCACCATCCTGCTCGCCCCCGAGGGCATCAACCTGTTCCTCGCCGGCCCGCGCGAGGCGGTGGATGCCTTCATGGCGTGGTTGCGCAAGGACGCCCGCTTTGCCGACATCGAGCCGAAGGAGAGCTGGTCCGACGAGGTGCCCTTCGGTCGCATGCGCGTACGCCTGAAGAAGGAAATCATCACCATGCACGCGCCCGCGATCCGCCCCGAGGCGGGTCGTGCGCCGCACGTGCTGCCCCGCGATCTTCGCCGCTGGCTCGATACCGGCCGCGACGACGAGGGCCGCGAGGTGGTGCTGCTCGATACGCGCAACGATTACGAAGTGGCCGCCGGCACCTTCGAGAACACCGTCGACTACGGCCTGTCGAGCTTCACCGGATTCCCCGATGCCGTCGCCGCCGACCGCGCGCGATTCGACGGCAAGACGGTGGTGTCGTTCTGCACCGGCGGCATCCGCTGCGAGAAGGCGGCCATCCACATGCGCAAGATCGGCATCGAACACGTCTTCCAATTGGAGGGCGGCATCCTGAAGTATTTCGAGGACGTCGGCGGCGCGCATTGGCGCGGCGACTGCTTCGTGTTCGACGGACGCGGTGCGGTGGATCCCTCGCTCGCGCCGAGCACCGCGCCATGAGCGGGCTGTACATCGAGCGGCGCGGCCGGGGCGACATTCCGCTGGTGATGCTCCACGGCTGGGCCATGCACGGCGGCATCCTCGCGCCGCTGGCCGAGGCCCTCGACGCACGGTTCGACATGTACGTGGTCGACCTGCCCGGCCACGGCCACTCGCGCGACTCGAACGTTCCGCTCGATCCGGCCGCCTGCGCCCGGGCCATCGCCGACGACGTGCCGCCCGCCGCGTGGCTGGGATGGTCGATGGGCGGCCTGGTGGCACTGGTGGCCGCGCTCGAACTGGGGGATCACGTACGTGCCCTCGTGCCCGTCTGTTCCACCCCGCGCTTCGTGCGCGCGGACGATTGGCCGCAGGGCAACGACGTCGCCATGGTGCAAAAGCTCGCCGCCGATCTCGACGCCGACTACAAGGCCACCGTCGACCGCTTCATCGCCCTCGAAGCGCTGGGCAGCGCCGATCCCAAGACCGAAACGCGCAAGCTCAAGGACGAAGCCTACGCGCGCGGCGAACCCGATCCGCGGGTACTCATGGAAGGCCTGCGCCTGCTCGAGGCGACCGACCTGCGTTCCCGCCTGGGCGAACTGCGCCAGCCCAACCTGTGGATCGCCGGACGCCGCGACCGCATCGTGCACCCCGAGGCCATGCGCTGGTCGGCGCAGGCCGCCGACGGTCGTTTCGAGGAAATCAACGCCGGGCACGCGCCCTTCATCGGACACGCCGACGACCTCGCGCGCGTCATCACGTCCTTCACTGAAACCCACGCATGAGCGATTTCCATTTCGACCGCCGCCAGGTCCGCCGCAACTTCGGCCGCGCCGCGGGCACCTACGAAAAGCACGACGCGCTCCAGCGCGAGGTGCAATCGACGTTGATCGACCGTCTCGAGGTCTACACGCCGGTGCCCGAGGTGGTGCTCGACGTGGGTGCCGGCACCGGGCGTGGCAGCGCGGCGCTGAAGAAGCGCTATCCCAAGGCGCAGGTCATCGCCATGGACCTCGCCCTGCCGATGCTTCGCCAGGCGAAGCACAACGCGGGCTGGCTCAAGCCGTTCTCGCGCGTGGCCGCCGATGCGTACACGCTGCCGGTGCACGACCGCAGCGTCGACATCCTCTTTTCCAACCTCTGCTTCCAGTGGTGCGAAGACCTGCCGCGCCTGTTTGCCGAGTGCGCACGCGTGCTCAAGCCCGGCGGCCTGCTGACGTTCTCCACGTTCGGCCCCGATACGCTGACCGAACTGCGCAGCGCGTGGGCGGCGGCCGACGAGCACGCGCACGTGGCACGTTTCCTCGACATGCACGACGTAGGCGATGCCATGCTGGCCCAGGGCCTGCGCGATCCGGTGCTGTTCGCCGAACGCTATACGCTCACCTATCCGACGCCACGCGCCTTGCTCGACGAGTTGCGCGGCCTGGGAGCCAACAACGCCGATGCCGATCGTTCGCGCGGGCTGACCGGCAAGCAGCATTACCGGCGGATGATCGAGGCGTACGAGGCGATGCGTAGCGACGGGACGATCCCTTCCACGTGGGAAGTCGTGACGGCTTACGCGTGGGGAGCGCCGGAAGGGCAGTCGCGCCGGGAGGGGAGCGGCGAGGTCGCCAGCTTCCCGATCGACAAGTTGCGTGGATCGCGGCGGAAGACGCCGTTCGGTTGAGCGGCATCGCTCGCCGTGAACCGGGGCTCCGGGTCCCTTCGCACGCAGGAGCCCAGGACCTCGGTCATCCCGAAGCGCGACGCGTCGCCACGAGCTTCTCCAACGCCCCGGCATCCCCCGGCGCCTTCACCTTCGCATCGTTGTCGAAATACACGTAAACATCCCGCGCCGCCCGCTTCGGCGGCGCCTTGCGCGAGATGCGTGGATCACCGGCGGGCTGCGCGCCGCGCGCCCACGCACGCACCCGCCGCGCCCACTCCTTCAACGCTTTCTCCCCATAACCGCTGGCGTACAGCTGGATGTCGCCGTGAAGACGCACGTAGACGAATCCCGCCGTCACGTCGAAATACCGGGGGAACTTGCCCGCCGCATCGGCCACCACGAGTCCGATGCCATGCTTGCGCAGCAGGTCGATGAAGGCGGGATCGACGAAGCTCTCGTGACGGATCTCCACCGCATGGCGCAACCGTCGCGACCGATCCACCGCCAGCCACGCGCGTTTCTTCAGTTTCGCGTCGTGGCGACGTCCCAGTGCCGCGGCATCCCTCGTGGTACGCGGCAATTGCGCGAAAAACGCATCCATGAGGTCCGCGTCGAAGCGGAAGTTCGGCGGGAACTGCCACAGGATCGGCCCCAGCTTTTCCCTCAGCGCCAATACGCCGGACGCGAAGAAATTCGCGAGCGGCGCCTCAACGTCGCGCAACCGCTTCACGTGGGTGATGAATCGAGGTCCCTTTACCGCGAAAACGAAACCTCGGGGCGTATCGTCATACCAGCGGCGGTAACTGTCCGGGCTCTGCAACGAGTAGAACGATCCGTTGATCTCGATGGTCCGGAACCGGCGCGAGGCGAATGCCAGCTCGTCGCGCTGCACGAGATCCTCAGGATAGAAGACGCCGCGCCACGGCGCGTAACGCCAGCCGGAAATGCCGATGCGAACGGTAGCCATGGCACCATGGCATCGCGCGAGCCGTGCACTTGCGGTGAACGCTTTCGTCAATCGCGTTCACGACGGAAGCAGCCGTCCAGGTGATCGTCGATCATGCCCGACGATTGCATCAGGGCGTAGCAGATGGCCGTGCCGGCGAACTGGAATCCACGCTTGCGCAGCGCTTCGCTCATGCGATCGGAGCGGATGCTCCTGGAAGGCATCTCGTCGACGTGGCGGACCCGGTTGACCACGGTCCGGCCGTCGACGAACGACCAGAGGAACGCGGCCAGGGATCCCTCGGCGTCGACGAGACGCAGCGCGGCCCGGGCGTTGTTGCGCACGGACGCCAGCTTGAGCCGATGACGGATGATGCGGCGATCCGTCGCGATGCGCGCCATGGCCTCGTCGTCGAGCGCCGCGACGGCGGCGATATCGTAATCGAGGAACACGCGCCGATAGGCGGCACGCTTGGCCAGGACGGTACGCCAGGCCAGGCCGGCTTGCGCGCCTCGCAGGACGAGAAGTTCGAACAGCCTGCGGTCGTCGTGCGTGGGCACGCCCCATTCGGTGTCGTGGTAAACGCGTTCCGCGTCGGTCGTATCGGCCCATTCGCAGCGCATCGGCGGCGCCCCTCGTCCTTTCCTCGGAGCGAACGAGAATATCGACGCGTTTTCCGTCAAGATGTCCGTTTTTCACGGTGTCCGGCGTACGCATGAACGAACCCAAGCCATCGCAGGGCGCTGTCGTCGCGATGGGCGCCACCGTCATCATCTGGGCGAGCAGCTGGATCGTGATGAAGGGCGTGCTGGCCTATGCCGGCCCTTTCGATTTCTCCGCGTTGCGCTACGGCATCGGATGCGCGCTGATGTTCGTGGTGTTGCTGGTGATGCAGCGACCGCTGGCTCCCCCGCCATGGGTCGGCACCGCGCTCGTGGGACTCACCCAGACGGCCGCGTTCCAGGGCCTGGGGCAGTTGGCCCTCACCACCGGAGGCGCGGGCCACGTGGTGCTCCTGGCGTACGCGATGCCTTTCTGGGCGGTATTGCTGGCGTGGCTGATCCTGCGCGAGAAACCCACGCGAAGGCATTGGCTGGGACTCACCCTCGCCGCCGCCGGCCTGCTCGCGGTCATCGCCCCGTGGAGGGGATTGGGCCGCATGGAGAGCACGCTCTTCGCCTTGCTCGGCGGCATGTGCTGGGCCTTCGGCACGGTGATGAGCAAGCGCATGTTCCAACGCCACCGCTGCGATCCGTTGAACTTCACCGCCTGGCAGATGCTCTTCGGCGCCGCCGCGCTCACCCTGACGGCCCTGTGCGTGCCGCAACGTCCGATCGCATGGACGCCCGCCCTCGTCGGCGGCCTGGCCTATTCGGTCGTGTTCGCCACCTGCCTGGCATGGACGCTGTGGCTGGTGGTGGTACGCCGGCTGCCTACCGCCGTGGCCGCCTTGTCGGCGCTGGCGGTGCCGGTGCTCGGCGTACTCATGGCCTGGGCTTTCCTGGAAGAGCGGCCCACGCCGAACGAATGGATCGGCATGGTCTTCATCGCGGCCGGCCTCTTCGCCGTCAGCGGCGTACGTTTCGCACGCTCACCACGGTAAGGCGTCGAGATCGACGTTGCCGCCGGTCAGCACCGCGCCGACCCGGTGGCCGACGAAGCGATCCGGGTAGCGCAGCAAGGCGGCCAGCACGGTCGCGCTGGACGGCTCGACCACGATCCGCAGCTCCGACCAGAGCAGCCGCATCGCGGCAACCACCTCCGCGTCGCTCACCCGCAGGACCGACACGCGGTGCTCGCGCAGGACGCGGAAATTGGGCTCGCCCACGAGGGTACGCAAGCCATCGCAGAGGGTCTCGGGAGTGAACGGACCCACACGCTCGCCGGCTTCCAGCGACCGCGCCGCGTCGTCCGCGCCTTCCGGCTCCGCGGCGAACAGGCGCAGCTTCGCATCGATGGCATGCGCCGCGATGGAACAGCCTGCCGCGAGTCCACCGCCGCCCACCGGAAACAGCACGGTGTCGATATCGGGATGCTGCCTCAGCAACTCCGGCACCACCGTACCCTGCCCCGCCATCACGCGGGGATCCGCATAGGGATGGACCAGCGAGGCGCCCGTCGCGGCCTGCACCTGGGCCGCCTTCGCCTCGCGCGCCGCCGTGGTCGGCTCGCAACGATGCACCGTGGCCCCCGCGGCGACGATGGCATCGACCTTCGCCTTCACCGCGCCCTCCGGCACCACCACATGGGCGGGGATACCGCGCGTGCGCGCGGCCATCGCGAGCGCATTGCCATGGTTGCCCGACGAATGCGTCACGACGCCACGCCTGGCCTCCTCGTCGTCCAGCGACCACACCGCGTTGGTGGCGCCGCGAAACTTGAAGGCGCCGCCGCGCTGGAGGTTTTCGCACTTGAAGCGCACCGCCGTGCCGACCCGCGCGTCGATGAGATCGCTGCGCAGGACCGGCGTGACCGTGGCATGCGGCGCGATGCGGGCGGCGGCATCGCGGATGTCGTCCCAGGTGGGGATCGCATTCATCCACCGAACTCCACGCCGCAGACGAAGCGGCGTTCGGCGCCGGGAGACAGCGTGATCGCGTCCCGGCAATCCTCGCGATTGAACGCATTGGGGATGCATTCCATCGGCTCCAGCGCCACCGACTTGCGCGCGTCGCGCTCGGCCGTATCGGAGGTGAAGGCGAGCATGACGCCTTTTTCCTGCCATACCGCGATGCGGCGACCGGTGGCCGGATCGCTCAGGTACGTGCGTGCGCGGCCGTCGGCATCGCGCGCCAGTTTCGCATACGTGTTGTTCAGCTCGGTGTGGCCGATTGCCCGCGCCTGGCGGAAATCCAGCGAGGCATCCGCTTCGCCGATGGGCTGCCACGCCGTCGGACCCGGCACCGGGATGAAGCCCTCGTCGGCGACGATGATCTCGTCGGCGGGAATCTGCAGCACCCATCCCTCGATGGGCGTGTCGGACAGGCGGAAGTACGGATGCCAACCGAAGAAGGTCGGCGCATCGCGATCGCCGACGTTGCGCGTACGCGCGTCGACGGTCAGCCCCTTCCCGTCCAGCGTGAAGGTCACGGCGAAATCCAACGCGAAGGGATAGCCTGGGCGCGCTTCCGGCCGGATCGCCTGCGTGGCGAACGTGACCTTCGCGGCATCGTCTCCCCCCGTTTCGTCCCGCACGTCGAACCGCTCGCCGCGCAGGAAGCCATGACGGCTCGCGCGATCCTTGCCCACCACGCCCGGCTGCAGATCGTAGGCCTGGCCTTCGAACGTGTAGCGCGAATCCTCCACACGGTTGGCAAACGGCGTCATGATCGCGAAGCGCGAGCCCTTGTGCGGCACCAACTCGGCTTCGTCGCGAAAACCGTCGGCGATGTCGTGGCCGTCCAGCTTGATGGACAGCACCGTGGCGCCATGGCGGGCGATGCGTACCTCGCGATGTGCGACGGTGTCGGTCAGCACGACCAGTTCCTGGGCTCCGAGGGAGTCACGCGTGACGGTGAAACGGGGCATGGGGTGGTTTCCTTTTGGCGAATCCGACCGCATGTTAGCCTGCCAGCCAGTCATTTGAGCTTTCTCTGACGCCATGAGCGACCGTTCGGACACCCCCACCGCCCCCATCCTCCTCGCCGATTACCGCCCGCCTGCGTGGGCGGTGGAACACGTGGAACTGGCCTTCGACCTGGGGATCGATCGCACCGAGGTCACCGCCCGCCTCGAGGTGAGGCGCGTGGCCGACGAGCCCATCCGCCTGAACGGCGAGGGGCTCGAACTGCTCGAGCTGACGGTGGACGGCCGACCGCTCGGCGAAGGGGAGTACATTCTTGCGAACGGCGTGCTCGAACTGGCCATTGAGGGCGAGCGCGGCACCATCGGCACGCGGGTCGCGCTGAAACCGGCCGAGAACACCGCGTTCGAAGGCCTCTACCTTTCCGGCAGCCGCGAAGCGGGTTTCCTGCTCACCCAGTGCGAGGCCGAGGGCTTCCGCCACATCACCTTCTTCCCCGATCGTCCGGACGTGCTGTCGAAGTACACGGTCACCCTGCGCGCCGACAAGGCACGCTTCCCGGTGCTGCTCGCCGGCGGCAATCCCGATGGCGACGGCGACCTTCCCGACGGTCGCCACTGGGCCCGTTTCGTCGATCCGCATCCCAAGCCCAGCTACCTGTTCGCCCTGGTCGCCGGACGCCTGGAACGCATCAGCCGCGAACACGTGACGGCCGACGGCCGCACCGTGGCGCTGCACATCTGGGCCGAGCCCGACGCGATCGACCGCTGCGACTACGCGATGGACTCGCTCGTGCGTTCCATGACCTGGGATGAGCAGGCCTACGGTCGCAATTACGACCTGGACGTGTTCCACGTCGTCGCCACGCACGATTTCAACATGGGTGCGATGGAGAACAAGGGCCTCAACATCTTCAACGCGAAATACCTCCTCGCCGATCCGGATTCCAGTACCGACGACGAATACCGCCACGTCGAGGCGGTGGTCGCGCACGAGTATTTCCACAATTGGAGCGGCAACCGCGTCACCTGCCGCGACTGGTTCCAGCTGAGCCTGAAGGAAGGTCTCACGGTCTTCCGCGAGCAGAGTTTCTCGGCCGACATGAACTCGGCGCCGCTCAAGCGCATCGAAGACGTGGCGCTGCTTCGCCGCGCGCAGTTCCCCGAGGATGCCGGTCCGCTCTCGCATCCGGTGCGCCCGTCGCAGTACAGCGAGATCAACAATTTCTACACGGCCACCGTGTACGAGAAGGGTTCGGAACTGGTGCGCATGCTCGCCGGCCGACTGGGCCGGGAGGGCTTCCGCAAGGGCATGGACCTCTATTTCGACCGGCACGACGGCCAGGCGGTGACGATCGAGGATTACCTCAGGGCGCTGGGCGATGCGAACGGCATCGATCTCATGCCCTACCTTGCCTGGTACGAGCAGTCGGGCACGCCGCGCCTGAGTGCCGAGGCACGGCACGATCCGGAGGGCCGACGTTATCGCCTCACCCTGCGCCAGCGCACGCCGCTGGGCACCAGCCAGGGTTCGCGCAAGCCGTTGCCCATTCCCGTGCGCCTGTCGCTGTTCGATCGCGACGGCCGCGCGCTTCCGCTGCGCCTGGAGGGTGAAGGTGCCGCGGTTAGCGTCGAGCGCACCGTGGTGCTCGATACGGCCGAGCAGGTGTTCGTCTTCGAAGACGTCGCGCAGGCCCCGGTCCCGTCGCTGCTGCGCGGCTTCTCCGCACCCGTGATCCTCGAGTACGACTACGCGCCGGACGAGCTGGCGATCCTGCTCCGTCACGATCCCGACGGCTTCAACCGCTGGGAAGCGGGCCAGCAGCTCGCCGGCCTCGCCTTCGACGATTGCCGCGACGGTCGCGATGCCGGTCCGGCAATCACCGCGTGGACCGGTGCTCTGGCGGATCTCTTCGCCGAAAGCTCCGTGGACGACGCGCTGCTCGCCGAGCTGCTCACGCCGCCCGGTGAGATCGAGCTGGTGGAGCGTCAGGCCGAGCGCGATCCCCAGCGCATCCGCGACGCCCGCCAGCGCATGCTCGGCGCCCTCGCCTCGCGCATCGGCGCGCCGCCGCTGCGTGCCCGTTACGAGTCGCTGCGCGCGCACACCAGCGCGGCGCTGGACGCCGCCAGCCAGGCTCGACGCCAGCTCAAGCGGCGCGTGCTCGACCTGCTCGCGCTGGTAGCCGCCGACGAGGCGCGCACGCTGGCCCACTCGCAATACGACCACGCACCGGGCATGACCGACCGCCTCGCCGCGCTGTCCACCCTGGCGCTATCGGATGCGAACGCCGCCGCGGAGCCCATCGCGCACTTCCGCCGACGTTACGAGGGCAACGCCCTGGCCCTCGACAAGTGGTTCGCGATGCAGGCCCAGTTGCCGGGCGAAAACACGCTCGCACGCGTCCAGGCCCTGGAAGGCGACCCGGCGTTCACGCTGAAGAATCCCAACCGCGTCCAGGCCCTGATCGGTACCTTCGCCCGCGCCAATCCCACGGGGTTTCATCGTGCCGACGGCGCGGCGTATCGCTGGCTGGCCGATCGCCTGCTGGCCCTGGATGCGCTCAACCCCCAGGTGGCGGCACGCGTGGCCACCGCCTTCAACGGCTGGAAGCGACTGGAGCCGGTGCGACGCGAGGCAGCCCATGCGGTGGTTGCGGAACTGTCCGCGCGGAAGGACCTCTCCCGCGACCTCACCGACATCCTCGCGAGGGTGGCGCTCGGTTAAGCGTGCGCTGCATCACAGCATAAAAGTGCGGGGGATCAAAAAAGTGACGCTCCGCGTCACCCATTGCCGAAACCGAGCAGGTTGTTGACAAAAAAGTCACGCACGGTTCATTGGAACGGTGTAGTGTTGCCCTCAACGAACGAAGCCGCACCCAAGGGCGCGGCTTCTCGTGCCAGTCATACGGTTTCTGGCGCCCGGCAGCACGGTCATCCTGGATTCCCCCTGTTCCTGAGACCGCCGGGCGCCAGATCTCATTCGTCGAACGAATGGGGCATCCTTGCCCACCCTTCCGCTTCCTTCCCCCGGCACACGGCCGAACCCCTGTCGTCCAGCCTCGGCGCGCGGATAGTCGCGCTGCGTCCGCCCGGGTGAAGTGCCCGCACGGTCAAGCACGAGTCATGCCATGCCTGCCGAAAGGGAGGTCACGCTGCGGCGCAGCGTCGTGCCTTGCGCCGGCGTAAACTAGCCCATCGGCCCCTCGACGCCCTGAACCAAGATGCTTCATCAAGAATCCTACGACGTGATCGTGGTCGGCGGCGGCCACGCCGGTACCGAGGCCGCGCTGGCCGCGGCGCGCGCCGGCGCTCGCACCCTGCTGCTGAGCCATAACATCGAAACCATCGGCCAGATGAGCTGCAATCCCGCCATCGGCGGCATCGGCAAAGGGCACCTGGTCAAGGAAATCGACGCCCTGGGCGGCGCCATGGGCCGTGCGGCCGATCGCGCAGGCATCCAGTGGCGCACGCTCAACGCCTCGAAGGGACCGGCCGTGCGCGCCACGCGCTGCCAGGCCGACCGCGCCCTCTACAAGGCCGCCATTCGCTCCATGGTGGAAACCCAGCCCAACCTGTGGCTGTTCCAGCAGGCGGTGGACGACCTGATCCTCGCGGGCGATCGCGTGGCCGGCGTACGTACCCAGATGGGCCTGGATTTCCATGCGCCCGCCGTCGTGCTCACGGCGGGCACCTTCCTTGCCGGAAAGATCCACATCGGCCCGGCACAGTACGCGGGCGGCCGCGCCGGGGATCCCCCTGCCACCACGCTCGCCTCGCGCCTGCGCGAGCTCCCGGTCGCCGCCGATCGCCTGAAGACCGGCACCCCACCGCGCATCGACAGCCGCAGCATCGACTTCTCCGTGCTCGACGAGCAGCCGGGCGACGATCCGATGCCGCATTTCTCGTTCATGGGGTCGCCCGCCGACCATCCGCGCCAGGTGAGTTGCTGGATCACGCATACCACCGAGGCGACCCACGACCTCATTCGCGGCTCGCTCGACCGCTCGCCGCTGTACAGCGGCCAGATCGAAGGCGTGGGCCCTCGCTACTGCCCGTCCATCGAAGACAAGGTCGTTCGTTTCGCGGAGAAGACCTCGCACCAGATCTTCGTCGAGCCCGAAGGCCTCGACACGTTCGAGATCTATCCCAACGGCATCTCCACGTCGCTGCCCTTCGACGTGCAGTACGCGCTCGTGCGATCGATACCCGGCTTCGAAAACGCGCACATCACGCGCCCGGGCTATGCGATCGAATACGACTACTTCGACCCGCGCGGCCTGCACCCGTGGCTGGAGACGAAGAACGTCCCCGGCCTGTATTTCGCCGGTCAGATCAACGGCACCACGGGTTACGAGGAAGCGGGGGCCCAAGGCCTCATCGCGGGCATGAACGCCGCGCTGGCCGTGCGCGGCGACGCTCCCTGGTATCCGCGACGCGACGAAGCCTACGTCGGCGTGCTGATCGACGATCTCACCACCAACGGCACCATCGAGCCGTACCGCATGTTCACCTCGCGCGCCGAATACCGGCTGCACCTGCGCGAAGACAACGCCGACCTGCGCCTGACCGAACAGGGCTACGCGCGTGGCGTGGTACCCGAGGATCGCTTCCGTCGCCTCGAGGCCAAACGCGAGGCCACCGAGCGCGAGACGACGCGCCTGCGTGGCCTTTGGGCCGCCCCCACGAATACGCTCGGCGCCGCGGTGGAACGCTCGCTCGGCGTCGCCGTCAGCCGCGAGACGCACGCGCTCGACCTGCTGCGCCGCCCCGAGTTCGATTACGCCGCCGTCACCGCCGTGCCCGAGCTGGGCCCGCCGGTGGACGACGCCGAAGTGGCGTTGCAGGTGGAAGTGCAGGCGAAGTATTCCGGCTACCTGGAGCGCCAGCGCGACGAGATCGAACGGCAGCGCAAACACGAATCGACGGCCATTCCCGATGGCTTCGACTACGACCGAGTGCGCGGGCTGTCGGCCGAAGTGCTGCTGAAGCTGAAGCACTCGCGGCCGGCGACGATCGGCCAGGCCTCGCGGATCAGCGGGGTAACGCCGGCGGCGATCTCGTTGTTGCTGGTGCACCTCAAGCGCCGCGCGGCCTGAATCGCGGACAGGGTCCGCTCCCACCCTTCGGTAGCAGGCTTCCTACCCAAGGGTGGAAGCGGACGCTGTCCGCCATTCGAGCGAAACGTCGCCCCCATGCCGACCGGCAGTCGGCTTCCTCACGCCCCATCTGGCATCATTTGCCACCAGTGAAGCCCCTTACGGAAGGTCAACCATGCAAGTCTGGATCGGACGCAACGGCGAACGCTTCGGCCCCTACACCGACGACGAAGTGCGCCAGTGGCTTCGCGACGGCACCGTTCGCACCGACGAACTCGGCTGGTACGAAGGCATGACCGACTGGCGCCCGATGGGTGAGCTCTTTCCCGAGGCTCGCCCCGAAGCCGCGGTCGCGCCGCCGTCGCCGCCGCCCTTCCTCGGCATCAACGAGACCGCCGAACCCGACTACGCCACGTTCTGGAGCCGCGTCGGCGCCTGGGTCATCGACTACATCGTGCTCATGGTGCCGTTCACGATCATCAGCATGGCCATGGGCCTGGGCAGCCTGATGACCGAATTCCTGTCCAGCTTCGAGCGCGACCAGACCGCGGCGTTCGCCGCGTACGCCACCGCCGTTCGCCCGATCAGCCTGGTGCTGGTGATCGTGGGCTATCTCTATTACGTCTTCTTCGAAAGCTCCAAGTGGCAGGCCACGCCCGGCAAGATGGCGCTGGGCATCCGCGTCACCGACGTGCAGGGCCGCCGCCTCACCCCGGCCCGCGCCGCGGGACGCAACGCGATCCGGTTGGTGAACGTGCTCAGCTCCCTGGTGCCCTTCGTGTTCTACATCGTCGCCGCCTTCACCCAGCGCAAGCAGGGCGTGCACGACCTGCTTGCCGGCACCTACGTGCTCGTCGGCCGGGCGAGCCAGGCGGTCGAGCCTGCGCCGTCGGTGCACCCGGGCAACCACGGCAGCTTCGACGCCTGACCTTCCTCCCCGGCCTTCCCGGCCGGGGCGTTCCCCGCGCTTGCTATCATCGACGGCCCGGCCCGACGTACCGGCCGGCTGAGCAACGCACAGGAACGACATGCAGAGCATCGAACAACGTATTGCCCAGGACATCGCCGCCAAGCCCGACCAGGTGCGCGCGGCGGTGGAACTGCTCGACGGCGGCGCCACCGTGCCGTTCATCGCGCGCTACCGCAAGGAAGTCACCGGCGGCCTCGACGACACGCAGCTGCGCCTGCTCGAAGAGCGCCTGCGTTACCTGCGTGAACTGGAGGACCGCCGCGCGGCCATCCTCGACAGCATCGCCGAGCAGGGCAAGATGACCGACGCCCTCAAGGCCGACATCCTCACCGCCGACACCAAGGCCCGGCTGGAAGATCTCTACCTCCCCTACAAGCCCAAGCGGCGCACCAAGGCGCAGATCGCCCGCGAGGCCGGCCTCGAGCCGCTGGCGCTGGGCCTTCGCGACGACCCATCGCAGGATCCGGAAACCTTCGCTACCGGCTTCGTCGACGCCGAGAAGGGCGTGGCCGATACGAAGGCCGCCCTTGACGGCGCCCGCGCCATCCTCATGGAGACCATCGCCGAAGACGCCGCCCTCGTCGGCGAACTGCGCGACTGGCTGTGGGACAAGGGCCAGATCCGCGCCACCGTGGTGCCCGGCAAGGAAAACGAAGGCGCGAAGTTCCGCGACTACTTCGACCACGTGGAACCCGTATCGAAGATTCCCTCGCACCGCTTGCTCGCGCTGATGCGCGCACGCAACGAGGGCGTGCTGGAAATCGACCTCAATCCCGGCCTCGACGCCGACCAGGGCCATGCCGAAGGCGAAGGCCGCGTCGCCGCGCGCGCCGGCATCGTCAACCAGGGCCGCCCGGCCGACGCGTGGCTGCGCGAAACCGTGCGCCTCACCTGGCGCGTGAAGCTGCACCTGCACCTTACGCTCGACCTTTTCGGCCGCGTGCGCGAAAACGCCGAAGACGAAGCCATCCGCGTGTTCGGCGAAAACCTGAAGGACCTCCTGCTGGCCGCTCCCGCCGGCACGAAGACGGTGATGGGCCTCGACCCCGGCATCCGCACCGGCTGCAAGCTGGCCATCGTCGATGCCACGGGCAAGTTGCTCGCGTACGACACCATCTATCCGCACGAACCGCGAAACCAGTGGGACCAATCCATCGCGCGCATCGCACAGTTGTGCAAGCAGCACGGCGTGAACCTCATCGCCATCGGCAACGGCACCGCCTCGCGCGAAACCGACAAGCTCGCCGGCGAGGTGATCCGCAAGCACGCCGACCTCAACCTCGCCAAGATCGTGGTGAGCGAAGCCGGTGCGTCGGTGTACTCGGCTTCGGAACTGGCAGCGAAGGAATTCCCCGACCTCGACGTCTCGATCCGTGGCGCGGTGTCCATCGCCCGCCGCCTGCAGGATCCCCTCGCCGAGCTGGTGAAGATCGAGCCCAAGGCCATCGGGGTGGGCCAGTACCAGCACGACGTGAACCAGGTGAAGCTCGCCCGCGCGCTCGATGCGCGCGTGGAAGACTGCGTGAACGCCGTGGGCGTGGACGTCAACACGGCCTCGGCGCCGTTGCTGGCGCGCGTGGCGGGCCTGTCGTCCAGCGTGGCCGAGAACGTGGTCAAGCACCGCGATGCCAACGGCCCCTTCCCCAGCCGCAAGGATCTCCTCAAGGTGCCGCGCCTGGGCGACAAGGCCTTCGAACAGTGCGCGGGCTTCCTGCGCATCACCGGCGGCAGCAATCCGCTGGATGCCAGTTCCGTGCATCCGGAGGCCTACCCGGTCGTCGAGCGCATCCTCAAGCAGTGCGGTCGCGAGGTGAAGCAGGTCATCGGCGACAGCGGGTTCCTGCGCGGTCTGAAGGCCGAGGATTTCACCGACGAGACGTTCGGCCTGCCGACGGTGCGCGACATCCTCAAGGAACTGGAAAAGCCCGGCCGCGACCCGCGTCCGGAATTCGTCGCGCCGAGCTTCGCCGAAGGCGTCGAAGACCTCAAGGACCTTCGCGAAGGCATGGTGCTGGAAGGCCGCGTCACCAACGTGGCGGCCTTCGGCGCCTTCGTGGACATCGGCGTGCACCAGGACGGCCTCGTGCACGTCTCGGCGCTATCGCACACCTTCGTCAAGGATCCGCGCGACGCGGTGAAGGCCGGCGACATCGTCAAGGTGAAGGTCATGGAGATCGACATACCCCGCAAGCGCATCGCCCTGAGCATGCGTCTGGACGACGTGCCCGGGGAAGCGCGTGGCGGACGTCCCGCGCAACGTGACGACGCTTCCGGCGGCGGTCGACGCGGTGGCCAGGGTGGCGGGCGCGGCCCGATGCCGTCCAAGCCTGCCGCCGCGCCCGCCAACAGCGCTTTCGCGGACGCGTTTTCCCGCGCCCTGAAGAAGTAGGCCCTTTCGGCAAGAAACTTCTCAAAGCCCAGGGTTCATCGGTGAAAACCCGAGGACCCTGGGATGATCGCCTACACCCCGATGCAGGCCGCGATCGGCCGGCTTATCGCGGCGCAGCATGCGCCCGCGTATGGCTTTCCATTACCGTAACGATTCTCTAACACCCCCAGGGAGTGATCCACATGCGCATTCGCCATCTCGCCGGCGCCATCGGCGCCGCCCTCCTGTTCAGCGCCGGGGCGCACGCCGACGGTTTCCAGCAGGTCGTTTCCTTCGGCGATAGCCTGAGCGACAACGGCAACGTCTCCATCCTTGTCGGCTCCCCGGTGACCTCGCGCTTCACCACCAATCCCGGCACCGTCGCCGTGGAGAACATCGCGACGTACTTCAACCTTTCGCTGACGCCGTCGCTCCAGGGCGGCACGGACTACGCCTACGGCAATGCGCGCGCGGCCGTCGCCAATCCCATCGCCGGTCCCCTGGTCGCGCCGCCGACCTCCGCCCAGATCCAGACCTACCTCGCCGCCAACGGCGGCAAGGCCAACCCCCATGCGCTCTACACGATGTGGATCGGCGCCAACGACCTGCTCGCCGCCGTGCAGAACCCGGCCAACGCCCAGGTGACCGTGGCCACCGCCGCGGCCAACGAAGTCGGCCAGATCCAGGCCCTGCAGGCCGCCGGCGCGAAGACCATCGTCGTGTTCAACCTGCCCGACGTGGGCAAGACGCCGGCAGCGATGTCGCAGGGCGCCGCCGCGTCGGCCGGCCTCACGCAGCTGAGCCAGCTCTACAACGGCATCCTCTCCGGCGGCCTGGCATCCGCGCAGCGCGGCATCGTGCCGATCGACACCTACACGCTGCTCAACGAAGTCATCGCCAGCCCGTCCACCTACGGCTTCAAGAACGTCACCGTGCCCGTATGCACCACGTCCAGCTCGCTCAGCTGCTCGCCGGCCACGCTGCGCGATAGCGACGTCAACAGCTACCTGTTCGCCGACGGCATCCATCCGACCGCCGCCGCGCACGCCCTGCTCGGTCAGTACGCGGTGTCGGTCATCGAGGCGCCGCAGAAGATCTCCCTGCTGGGCGAGGCGGGCCTGGCCACCAACGCGGCGCACGTGCGTTCCCTGCGCAACCAGATGATGTCCGACAACTTCGGTGCGGACTCCCGCTTCTTCGCCTCGGTCGATTACGGCCAGCAGAAGTTCAAGGACACCGGCACCTCGCCGAAGACCGACAGCGATAACGTCAACCTCACCGTCGGCGCCGACGCCAAGGTCAACGAGAACTTCAACGTCGGCGTCGCCCTCGGCCTCGGCCAGACCGATGCCAACTTCCAGGGCGGTGGCGGCTACAAGCTGCAGGACGTCGCCGGTTCGGGCTATGCGTTCTACCACGCGGGCGGCGGCTACGTCGGCGGCTTCGTCAGCTTCGGCCAACTGAGCTTCACCGACATCGATCGCCGCATCGACCTGGGCGCGGCGCGCCGCACCGAAACCGGCAAGACCGACGGTTCGCACGTCGGCGGCGGCCTGAGCGGCGGCTGGTGGTTCGGCAACGAATCGCTGAAGACCGGTCCGTTCGTGAGCGTGGAGTGGGAACAGCTTCGCGTGTTCGGCTACACCGAATACGGCAGCACCAGCACCGCGATGCAGTTCGGCAAGCAGACCCGCAACGCGCGCATCGAAACCGGCGGCTGGCGCCTGCAGGGTTCGTGGCAGTCGGGCAGCACCACGCTGCATCCGTTCGCCGAAGTGGCCTACAACCACGACGGTCGCGCCGACGATCGCTTCGTCACCGCCGGCCTCACAAACATGTCGGGCCGCTTCAGCGTGCAGGGCTTCTTGCCCGACAAGAACTGGGTCACCGCCGACCTGGGCCTCTCGGCCGACTTCAGCCAGCGCTGGAGCGGTTGGGCCGCGTACAGCGGTCGTTTCGGCGATGATTCGCAGCGTTACAACAGCCTGAACCTCGGCGTGAAGATGGCGTTCTGATTCGCAAAGCCGATGTCACAAGAAAAACGCCGGCAGTGCCGGCGTTTTTTTGGCCTCTGAGCATCGCTTGGTTTAGGAATGGACCACTCATTCCGCCCGTGGACTAGTTTGAATACAGGCCGCTTTCGAACGGTCCCGGCGCACCGGTGATCCATTCCGGCCCCGGGGCGCAGATGTTGGTCTCGGCGCAGAAATTCTGCCTCACCCACGGATCGACGTTGGCGCCATAACCGACCGACTTCACGTCGTTGCTATCGCAGCTGTAGGTCACGGCCACCGCATTGGCGAGGTTATTGCTCTGGGCGGTGCCCCAGTGCTGGGCGACGCCGTTGCAGAAGCGAATCGATTGGCCGATGGCCTGCGTACCGCTATAGAACACATATGACACTACCTGAGTGGGTAATGCCTGGGCCTCGCCGACGGCGAACGCACTCGTGACGACCACTCCTGCGACCATGGCCAGCAACTTGTTCATCGCACACTCCCCGGATCACCTCGACATGAGGTGGTTGCGGGAAAAGCTATCAACGCGGTCAAACAGGTGAAGTAGGCTCGTTCTGCTTTCGACGTAGGTCTAGGCCCCTACGTCAGCTAGGACATCGCCTACACAAAACAGGCAAATCGTCACCAGCGGAAACATGGCGACAAAAAAAAGCCGCCCAGGGGGCGGCTTCTTCGGTGAGGCGCTAGCGCAGGCTTACTTCTTACCGCCGGCCTTCGAAAGCATCGCTTCGGCCTGGCTCTTCAGGCTGTTAGCCTCGTCGTCGCCGAGCACGTCGACCTTGCCGCCGGCTTCCTTCTCCTTCAGCACCAACTCACCCGCATCGTTCCAGCCCGCGCGCTCGGTGGACGTCGGCTTGCCATCCTTGCTCGGCTTCTTCTCCTGCACGATGACCCACGGCTTGCCGTTCTTGTAAGCGTAGTTGGTCGAGGTGAACCCCTTGTCGCCGTAGTCGACCAGTTCAATGACGAACTGGACGTCATTGCCCTTCTTGAAGATCTGCCAGCCGCGCGATTCGCCTTCCTTCAGCGCGGTACCCTGGGTGACCTTCAGACCACCGATGTTCTTCTTCAAGCTGTTGAAGCCCGCGAGCTCCTTCTCGCCCGGAGTGGCTTCACCCACCAGCTGGATGTTGGCGACGTTCTTCGCGCCCTTGGTGAGTACCGGCGTCTTCAGCGGCGACGAATAGTGACGCTCGCCGTCCTGGAGCGACACGTCGACGATGTACATGTCGTTCGGGTTGAGGTCCGACGCATTGAAATCGAGCTGGAAGGGCTGCGGCAGCGTCACCGGTGCGATGGTCTTGACGGCGAGGGGCTGCGAGCCCTCCGCGGAGACATCGACCAGCTTGAGTTCGAGCTTGGCATCGGGAG
Organism: Luteibacter aegosomatis; assembly: GCF_023078455.1. Taxonomy (GTDB): domain Bacteria; phylum Pseudomonadota; class Gammaproteobacteria; order Xanthomonadales; family Rhodanobacteraceae; genus Luteibacter; species Luteibacter aegosomatis. Next base: position 4,465,032 of record NZ_CP095740.1, read on the forward strand.
AAAGCTGCTTGCCCGCATCGCGCAGGGTCACGGTACCCGTGACGTTGTTGGCCGGGGCGGAAGCCTCGGGCGTACCACCGTTGGCGGCCTGCTGGCCGTTATCGGAAGAACCGCCGCAACCGGCAAGGGCCAGCGTGGCCACGGATGCGAGCGACAAGAAAAGCCTGCGCATGGGTCTGAACCTCGTAACGGATCGAAAAAAGAGCGGGTCACGCAAGATACGCACGCGCATGGCGCGCCATAACTCACAGGGGGAACGTCGGAGCATACCGGCAAATGTGCCGCCGGAAAAGTCAAGTGTGGAGAATGCCGCAAACGGCGCATCACGACACACTTGGAAAGCTTTTGGTAATGTTTGCCGATTTTACACCAGAATCCGTAATTTCTAACGCAAATCAGAGGGTTATGGAAAAAAAAGCGCCGCCCCAAGGGGCGGCGCCTTTGCTTTACGACGTTCCGGTGGATCAGAAGTCGTAGGTGATGCCGAAGCGGACGTAGCGCGGGGTTTCCCACGACGAAGGCGTACGGTAATTGCCGTTCGAGTAGTCCGGATCCAGACGCGTCGGCCGCTGCTCATTGAAGATGTTGTACACGTTCACGTTGAACGCGAGCTTGTGGTCGGCGAAGGACGGACGGTACTCAGCGTTCAGCGACACGATGCGCGTCCACGGCGTATCGCCTGCCGTACCGTACGGTGCCGGCACGCCATTGCACCAGTGGTAGTAATTGCCGTTATACGCCGGCACGGTCTGGTTCGGACCATACAGTCCTTCGCATGACGTCGGCGCACCGGAAGCCACAGTCAGGATACCCGACAGGTTCCACTCGGGGTTGATCTGCCAGGAACCATACGCCTTGACCTGGTGACGATGGTCGTTCGGCAGGCGGCCGGAACCGTATTCCATGATGCTCGGGAAATCCCAGTCCTGAGTCGCCGCGATGTCCTGCTGGCCAATGTCGGACTTCACCTGACCTTCCGAGTTACCGTAGCTCTTCGAGAAGGTGTAGGTGATCTTGCCCCACCAAGTACCGTCGAACGGATGCTCGATGTACGTATCGAGCGCGTAGTACTTGCGCTTTACGTGCGGGAAGCCGAAGTCGGCATTGGTGATTTCGACCTGCTGGTAGCCGCCAGCGGCGTTCGGCAACTGGAAGGTCGCGGCCGAGCCCGGGTTGAAGAAGTAGCAACCGCGCAGTCCCGACAGGTCGGCACCCTGCAGGGTAGCCTGCTCTTCGAAGACATCCGTGTCGCAGACGTCGTCGATAGCACGGTTCAGCCTGCGGAACGTCGCCTTCATACCGACGTTGTACTTGTCGTTCAACGCCTTGTCGAAGCCCAGGATGTACTCGTTCTGCGACTGAGCCTTGAGGTTCTTCGCCGTGACCGTGTTCGGATCCGGAGCCTGGCCGAACTCGCGGTTAGCCGAATAGGGCGTGCCCGGACCATTGCTGGTGTTGATCGGCGTCAGACCGGTGGGATAGCCGTTGGCATCGATACCGGTGTAGGTGTAGAACGTCTGGGTGTAAAGCGAGCCCGCGGCACCGCGCAGCGCGACGCTGGTCGGAAGTGCGAGGTAGTAACGGCCGGCATTGCCGTAGACCTTGAGCGACGAGTCACCGAACACGTCCCAGCTGAAGCCGAGGCGGGGCGCCCACTGGGGACGCGTCTGGCGGATATAGGCCTGGCCATCCGGGTTGTAGTTGGTGAACTGATCGTTGCGCAGGCCGAGCTTCACCAGCCACCGATCGTTCACCTGCCACGAATCTTCGATGTACTGGGCACGCTGTTCCACGCGCGTCGAAGCGCTCGTCGACTGGACGTACTTGTCGACGAAGTAGCCGTTTTCGCCGCCCGGATAGTTGATCGGTGCGTCGACTTCACCATCGGCGATCTCGCTCGCCGGGTTCGTCTGAATGCCGTACTGCCAGGCGTAACCGGCATTCGGCGCCATCAGCGAGCTGTCGTTGATGTCCTGCGTGCGCTGGTTGTCGATACCCGCCGTGATGGTGTGATCACCGAGCTTGTAGGTCAAGTCGATACGGTAGTTGGCACCACGCGTCTGGTGCGACGGATCCGTAATGTGAAGAACCTTGTTGGCATTGGTGATCGGCGTGCCGCCATTGAGGGCAGGGTTCTGCTTGGTCGAGCTCAGGATCGGGATCAGGTCCGCATAGTCGTTGATCGGATCCTGCCAGATATCGGTCTTCTGCTTGCCGTACTGTGCCGAAATGGTGAAGTCGTCGGTGATGTAACCGGTGTACTTGGCGATCCACATGCGCGCGGACGTCTTCGTCGCCACGTCCGCACCGAGGTAATCCCCGCGCTGGAAGTTATCGTAGTCGTACGCGTAGTTCTGGCCGCTGTACTCGTGCTTGGTGGAAGCACCGGTCAGTTCGAGGATGTGGTTGTCGGTGATGTTCCAGTCGAGCTTGGCATACCACTTCGGATCCTTGAAGGTCCGCTTGGTCTGCTGGGCGGCGCTGGAGCTCACGCTGGTGTACTTGTCTTCCGTACGGTCACCTTCGACCGACGCGAACATGAACAGCTTGTCCTTGATGAGCGGACCACCGACGTATGCGCTCTCGACGGCTTCCCAGCCCTTGTTGGCGCTGCGGTTCTGGTAAAGCGTGCCATTGAGGCTGCCGCCGGGGAAAGCTTCGCCGTAGTAAGTGCTACGCGGCGTGGCGCGAGCCCATTCCGGCGTGTAGAGCACCTGCGCACCAAAGTGCCATTCGTTGGTACCGCGCTTGCCGATCTGGTTGATGACGCCACCGTCGGAGCGACCGTAAGCGGCGCCGTAGCCGCCGGTCAGCACTTCCTGCTGTTCGATCGAGCCGTAGGGCAGCTCGATGCCGCCAAGGCCATTCAGCGGGTCGGTGACGTTCATGCCGTTGATGTAGTAGGCATTTTCCGACACGCCGGCACCACCGAAGGACGAAAGGGGCTTGCCCGTCGCCTGGCTGGTGAAGTCCGAGCTACCGGCCACGACGCCCGGAGCCAGCTGTGCGATCGCATCTGCGCTACGAGCGAGGGGAAGCCTCTGCAGCTGCTGGGACGTGATGACGGTACGCGAATCCACGCCCGTGACGTCGATGGACGGCAGGGCGTTGGCGGAAACCGTCACGCCGCTGAGGTCCTGCGCATTGCCGGCCGTGGCGGCGGCATTCGCGAACGAAACCTCCGTACCGGAACCCACGCGGATGCCGACGTTTTCACGAGTGGAGACGGTTGCACCGTCGGCCATCAGCGATACGTTGTAGGTACCCACCGGCAGGTTGCTGACCGTATAACGACCGGACTGGTCGACGGTGACCGTACGGGTCACGCCCGAGGTGCTGGTCACGGTGACGGTCTGACCCGGCGTGGCCTGGCCGAAGATCGTGCCGGAGGTGGACTGAGCGAGAACGGCGCCGGTGCCGCCGAGGCCAACCGCCAGGGCAACCGCCAACGCGGAACGACGCAGGGCCGATGCCTGCAGAATGCTGCGAGAACTCATGTGCAAATCTCCCCAGATCGGCCCGAACCGGGCCTGAAAAACGAGCAACCCGGCACAGGCCGGAAAAATAAAGGCCTTGGCGGTGCACGTTTCCGGGGTGATTCCTCGCCGCCAACTCCTCCCAGAGTGGCGCCGTCCCCATGAGACCTGCTCCCGACAAGTCCGTCGACTCTTGCTGTACGCGATCGACTTCACGGTTTGTGAAACCAATCCGACAGGATTCGCCGATGCCGAACATAGGGGCAGGCGGGCGGCCGTGTCAACAAATTATTTACAAGGCATTGGCCCGGAAATAAGGATCTGGCGGGAGAGCGGGCTGCTTATCGGCCGGAAAAGGCCACCGGTGGGCCGGTGGCAATTCGGGGAGACGTTAGTGCGGCTGCCGTCCTGGCTCATTTTTTGCCGGGTAAAAATATCCGGGGAGGGTCCCTCCTCCCCGGCGTGCCGCTTAGAAGTCGTAGCGGACGGTGAAGCGCATGGAGCGCGGATCGGTGTAGTTCAGCTCACGGTTGTAGGTCTGGCTGACCACATCGCGTTCGGACGCGTAACGGGAGTTGTAGGCCGTCGGCGTCTGCTTGTTGAGCACGTTGAGCACGTCGAACTGGAAGGTGAGGTTCTTGTCCAGCCAGGTAGGCGTGTAGGCGACGTTGAGGTTGACCAGGTACAGCCACGGGGCCGAGCCGTGCGTGCCGCGGTTGGAGCGCTCGTATCCCGCCGTGCCCGGCAGGCCGCAGAAGTAATAGAACGAGCCCTTGTACAGACCCTTGTCCTGGGTCGGGTAGAAGCTCGTGCAGTTACGCGGGCGGCCCGAGATGACCTGGGCGTTGGCACCGAAACGCCAGTCGTCGTTGAGCTGGTAGTAGCCGAACGCCTTGATCTGGTGCGTATGGTCGTTCGGCAGGCGGCCGTTGGCGCCCTGCATGAGCTGCGGCAGGTCCCAGTCCTGGGTGACCGACACGTCGGCCTGACCGCCGGCGCCCGTATCCAGGTCGGAGGCCAGCTGGCCTTCGGTGTTGCCGTAGCTGCGCGAGAACGTGTAGTCGATGCGGCCGTACCACTTCTCGGCGAACGGATGCTCCAGGTAGAGGTCGAGCGCGTAGTACTTGCGCTTGAGCTTGCCCAGGTTCAACTGGTCACGGGTGTAGGTCACCGTGCTGAACGTGCCATCGTCCTCTTCGATGTTGAAGGTGTTGGCCTGGCCCGGATTGAACAGGAAGCAACGGCCGCCCAGCACCGGGGTGCAGGTATCGTCGATGGCGCTGCGCAGCTTGCGCCACGTGATCTTCGCGCCCCAGTTCCAGGTCGGCAGGAAGGCGTGGTCGATACCCGCGATGTACTCGTCCTGGAAGTGCGACTTCAGGCCCTTCGCCGCGACGGTGCGCGGATCCGGCGCGGTGCCGCACTCGAGGTTGGTGGACACGACGTTGCCGCCGCAGGAATAACCGAGTGCCTGGTTGACCGCGATCGGCGCCAGCCCCTGCGGGATGCCGTCGACGACACCGGTGTAGGTGAAGTACTCGTTGGTGCCGAGCGAACCGGACGCCGCGCGCACGGCCACGTTGTTGGGCATCGCCAGGTGGTAACGGCCGGCGTTGGCGTAGACCTTCAGCGTGGAGTCGCCGAAGACGTCGTACGCGAAGCCCAGGCGAGGTGCCAGCTGGTGGCGCTGAGCGGCGTACTTCTCACCGTCGCCGTTGAAGTTGCTGAACTGCTCGTTGCGCAGGCCCAGCGACAGCAGCACGCGGTCGGTGAGCTGCCAGCGGTCTTCCACGTACTGCGATTCCTGCTCCGTGCGAACGCGGGCCGCCGTGGTCGTGTAGCCGCGATAGACGTAGTAGCCGTCGGTTCCGAAGCCACCCGCGGGACCCGGGGCACCCACGCCGTGCGGGGCGTCCACCGCCGTGGCACCCGTGGCCACCTTACCGTAGTACCAACCGTAGCCGCCCGGCAGCGACGTGCCGGTGTACGACTCGGCGATCTGCCGGTCCGCACCGAACTTCACGTCGTGGTCGCCGATGCGGTACTCGAGGTCGACGCGCCAGCCGTGGGTCTTGTCCTGGGCGCCCGGCACGCGCACGCTGCTGGCGTACGCCTGGCAGCCCGCGTAGTTGAAGCCCGGCACGCGCACCTGCTGGGAAGCGGAGATGAATGGGCACGCGTTGTTGTAGTTGTAGGGCAGCTGCAGGTGGTCCTGCTTCTGCTTGCCGTACAGCGCCGACACGGTGAAGTCGTCGGTGATGTAGCCGGTGTACTTGCCGATGTAGAGGTCGCCGCCATCCTTGGTGTACACGCCGCTGTTCTGGGTGCTGCCGTGGGTGTCGTCGGCGTAGTTGAAGCCGTAGGTCTTGGAGGTGTACTCGGACTTGTCCGACACGCCCGTCAACTCGAGGTGGTGGTTGTCCGTGATGTTCCAGTCGACCTTCGCCGTCCAGCGAGGGATCTTGTACTGGTATTCGTTCCAGCCCGTGCGGGCGACCGAGGTGGAAGTGATGTTCGAGGCGACCGCCTGGCCTTCGCGCTTGGTCATTTCCGCGTCGACGTAGAAGAACAGCTTGTCCTTGATCAGCGCGCCGCTGGCATAGGCGCCATAGGTGCTGCGGAAATAGGTGTTCTTGCGGTTGTACTGGTAGATCGTGCCGTCGGTGGAGTTCGGGTAGAAACCCGTGTCCGGATAGTAGCTGTTGCGGGCTTCGGCGCGCGCGAACTTCGGCTCCCAGATCGTGTAGACGCCGAAGTGGAAGTCGTTGGTGCCGCGCTTGGTCACCACGTTGATCACGCCGCCGGTGGAGCGGCCGAACTCGGCGCCGTAGCCGCCGGTGAGCACCTGCTGCTGGTCGATCGCGTCGAACGGCAGCTGCGTGGTGCCGATGGCCGTGAGCGGATTGGTGACGGCGTAGCCGTTGATGAAGTAAGCGTTCTCCGAAGCCGCCGAACCGCCGAAGCTCGGCACGCCACCGGAGTTGGCGACGGTATAGCTCGAGTTGGCGATGACGCCCGGCGCCAGCTGGGCGGCGGCGAGCACGTCACGCGCGATCGGAAGCTTGTTCAGCTGCTCCGCGGTGAGCACCGTGCGCGTATCGACCGACGACACGTCGATCGAAGGCAGGGCCGTCGCCGTGACGGAGACGCCTTCGAGCGTGCTCGCGTCACTGGCCTTCGAAGCGCCACCGAACGACACGTCCGAACCGTTGGAGATGGTCACCGACACGTTGTCGCGCGTGCTGACCGTGGCGCCGTCGCGCTGCAGCGTAACGGTGTAGTTGCCGGGCGGCAGCTGCGTGACGCGATAGCGGCCGTCGCTTTCCACCGTGATGGTGCGGCTGAAGCCGATCTGCGGGTTGCTGACGGTGACCGTGGAGCCTGGCTGCCCTTCGACGGTGCCGAAAATCGAGCCGGACGTGTTGGACTGCGCCAGGGCCGAGCCCGAAACGGAGGCCAACCCGATGGCGAGGGCCAGCACGGTACGACGGCCCAGCATCGAGGCCGGGTAAGTACGCGAATTCATCAAAGTGGATCTCCCCTGAAAACCGCTCGCGCGTGTTTTTTTGCGAAATGGCGGCAAATCGACCCCGCCCCGGCCTGCGCCAGGTGAAAGCATTTCGGTGTCGAAAACATCATCAATCGCGGCGAATCCGCTGTATCCGGTCCGCCGCCCCCAAGCGCGCCGCTCCTCCCGGGCGACGCGGAAGTAACATATACGTAACGCATGTAATTACGGCAAGACGCAATTTCACCGATCGTTGACACGGCATACTTGCGACGGCAAAAAAAGCCTTGGACATCGAAGTAAAAATCCGAACGTCCGCAAAGAGTTGCGACCGGCACGGAGCCATGACTTCCGGCACTTATGGAATCAGGCTTAGGAAACATTCCTAGACGAATCCCGCCCGTGGTGTCTTTGCGCAGACAAAAAAAGCCCCCGTGCTGGGTGCACGGAGGCGATCCGGGGAGTCACTCTGCTCGTCACCGTCAGGGCGCGTCCCGCGCCCAGCGGCTCTTTTTATTGTCGGTTTCGGTTGCGAAGGCTTACATCGAGAAGTCGTACCGGGCGGTCAGGCGGATGCTGCGCGGCGTGGAGTAGCTCAGCGGACGGCCGTAGGTCGGGCTGAGCGGGCCGTCGGCTGTCTGGTAGGTCTCGTCGATGTTCTGCACCTTCTGCTGGTCGAAGACGTTGAAGACGTCCACTTTGAGCGCCAGGTCGTGGTTGAAGTACGACGGCCGGTATTCCGCGCTCAGCGACAGCTGGTATGTCCACGGCAGGCGGCCACGCGATCCACGCGGAGCCTCCTGGCCGTCGCAGTAGAAGTACGACGAGCCGTAGTTATAGATATCCGGCGGGCGGATGCCGAGGCAGTTCTTCGGACGGCCCGACACCGCCGTGAGGTTCGCGCCGAAGAGCCATTCGGGATTGACCTGCCAGAACCCGTAGGCCTTCAGCTGGTGACGGCGGTCGCTGGGTAGCGGGCCGTTCGAGCCGATCATCAGCTCGGGGAAGTCCCAGTCCTGCGTGACCGACGGATCGAGCTGGCCGATGTCGGACTTCAACAGACCCTCGGAGTTACCGAAGCTGTGCGACCAGACGTACTCGGCGCGGCCGAAGAACTCCTGGTTGAACTGGTGCTCGACGTAGAGGTTCACCGCCAGGTACTTGCGCTTGAGGTCCGGGAAGCCGAGGTCGGCCTTGGACAGCGCCACGTTCTCGTACGTGCCGTCGTTGTTGAGGTCGATGGTGAACGTGTTGCCCTTGCCCGGGTTGAACAGCAGACAACCGGGAATCGACGCGTCGGGACTGATCGTGATGTTGTTACGCTCGGCCCATGCCTCGATCGGACGGGTGTCGCACATGTCGTCGATGATGCTGCGCAGCTTGCGGTAGGTGGCCTTCGCGCCCACGGTCCAGTCGGTGCCCAGCTGCTTGTCGAAGCCGAGGATGTATTCGTCCTGGTAATAGGCGCTGAGGTTCTTCGCCGACAGTGTCTTCGGGTCGGGCGCGCTGCCGTCGGCGCCGTTGGCGAAGTGGATGTCGGAGATGGGCGTCGGGTTGATCGGCGTGTTGGTGATCGGATCGACGCCGCCGTAGGTGAAGTACTGGCGCTCGAACAGCTGCGGACCAGCGCCGCGGATGGCCACGTTGGACGGAATCGCGAGGTGGTAACGGCCGGCGTTCGCGTAGATCTTCAGGGTGGAATCGCCGAACACGTCCCAGGTGACGCCCAGTCGCGGCGCCAGCTGGTGGCGCTGCTTCACGAACACCACGCCGTCGGTGTTGAAGTTCTTGAACTGTTCGTTGCGCAGGCCGAGGTAGGCCAGCCAGTTCTGCGAGATCTGCCAGTGGTCTTCGATGAACTGGGCTTCCTGCTCCACCTTCACGTTACCCGCGGCGCGGAAGATCTGACGCCGGGCGATTTCGGTGGCGCCGGGCGGAATGGCCAGCTCGGGGAAACCGGCGATCTGGCCGCTGGCCGGCGGATTGCTGTACGTCCACAGCGCGCCACCCTGCACCGCGAGGCCGCCGAAGGACTCGGCCGTCTGGTTGTCGATACCCGCGCGCAGGTCATGGTCACCCAGCGAGTACTGGATGTCGAAGCGCCAGTTGCGCACCTTGTCCTTCGCGCCCGGGACGATCAGGTTGCCCTGCACCGGCGCGCAGCTCACGCGCTTGAGGGCCGCCGGCACGTTGCGGTTGTCGATGATGTTCGGGCAGGTGACGCCGGCCGCACCCGCGACGTCGTCGACGTGATCGGTCACGCTGCGGCCGTAGAGAGCGTCGATCGTGAGCGAATCGGTGATGTAGCCGGTGTACTTGCCGATGTACATCTTGCCGCCCGGCGTGGAGTTGGCGACGCCGATGTTCTTCTGGTGCTCGGTGCCGAGCACGCCGGTGCGCGAACGCGTGGCGTAGTCGTACGAGTAGATCGTGGTGTCGTTGAGGTTGGAATCGCCGATGCCGGTCAGTTCGAGGATGTGGCTGTCGGTGATGTTCCAGTCGATCTTGCCGATCCAGTGGTTGGCCTTCAGCGGACCGTCGAACGCCGTCTGCGTCAGCACGTTGGTGACGCCGGCCGAGTTGTCGTTGCGCACCACGTCGGCGGCGGCATAGACGAAGAGCTTGTCCTTGATCAGCGGACCGCTGAAGTACAGGCCGTAGAGCAGTTCGTCCGTCTTGTTGCGCGCGCGGTACTGGAAGATCGTGCCGTCGGTCACGTTGCCCGACGTCTGCGGGTAATAGATGTTGCGCGGATCGGCCTTGAGCGCGCGCGGGCTCCACTGCACCTGCGCACCGGCCTTCCAGGTGTTGCCGCCACGCTTGGTGGTGAGGTTGACCACGCCACCGGTCGAGCGGCCGTATTCGGCGCCGTAACCGCCGGTGAGGATCTGCTGCTGGTCGATCGCATCGAACGGAAGCGTGGCGAAGCCCAGGCCGGTGAGCGGATTCGTGACCGCGAAACCGTTGATGTAGTACTGATTCTCGGCGGCCGACGCGCCGCCGAAGGAGATCACGCCGCCGTAGCGGGAATCGCCGGTCACCACGCCCGGAGCCAGCAGCGCCGCGGCGTTGACGTTCGAGGCGACGGGGATACGCTGCAGTTGTTCCGCGGTGAGTACCGTACGCGAATCGACCGACGAGACGTCGATCGCCGGCAGCGCGGTGCCGCTGACGCTGATGCCCTCCAGGCTGGTGGCCGCGCCCGTCGACGCGGCGGCGACGAAGGACACGTCGGTACCGGTGCCGATGTTCACCTGCACATCGCGCGTGTCGGTGGCGGCGCCGTTACGGACCAGGCTGACCTTGTAATGGCCGACCGGCAACGACGTGGCGCGATAGCGGCCATCGGCAGGCAGCGGCAGCTCACGGGCCAGGCCGGTGTCCACGTTCTCGATGCGGATGGTGGCCCCTGCGGCGTTGTCCGCATGGCCGAAGATCACACCGGATGCATTGGACTGCGCGTGCGCCGTTCCGCCGGCCAGGCTGAGGCCCAGCGCCACGGCGAGCGCGGTGCGGCGGACGTGGCCGCCGTTGTACATGGATTTCATTCGTGTCTCCCCAAGACAAAATCGCATCCCCTCGATGCGAGTCGTAAGTTCTTGCGAATCTTCGTTGGCAGGTCCGGCCGGATAGGAATCCCGGTCCATTCGTTATGGTGGTGCCCGCCCCCCTATGGCGCCGACGGCGAGGGATTTCGCCGGGTGCGGCGCACGTATATCGCAGTTATTTACGGGGCCACAATGGGCAAAAATGCGGTACGCGACAATAATTTACGGCGGATCTTAACTTGAAAATCACACTTCAACCGCATCCCGATCAAGCACTTAGGCGTGGGAAAAGCGTGACCAATGGCACATGATCATTCCTTGGGTTAGGAAAAATTCCTAGGCTCCAATGAAAAACACCCTGGTTTTTACGGCCTTCCGTTCGTCCATCGATTCAAGAAACTTCTCAAGCGCAAGGTGTTCGAAAGGAAGGTCGCTGTACACCTAAGTGGGCCTTCGTGCGTTTGTGCGCGAAACGCCGGGGGGCGGCTCGTCATACCTACCGAGGTTCCAAAGCGCATGAACGACAATTCAAGGGGTTCCATCCTGGCGGACATCGCCGGAAACGGGTCGGAGATCAGCCGTGGGGCCGCCATCGTCCCACCGTCCTCCTTCGCCAGCCGGGTCCGCCAAGTCATCAAGATGTCCGGTAGCGTGAGCGAGATCGCACGCCGCTGCGGCTTTTCCGAAGGCGTGGTGCGAAGCTGGCGCGACGGCAACACCGACCCGTCCCGCGGTCGCTGCGTCACCATGGCAAAGACGCTGGGCCTGTCGCTGGTCTGGCTCGCCGCCGGTGAAGGGCCGATGATGCTCGACGGCAGTGGCGAAGGCGCCGTGGCACGCACGGAGACTTCCGAGTCCACGCGGAGCCGCGAAAGCCAGCACTCCACCGTGGCCAGTCCGCTGGACGCGTCACGCCTCGCGGCGGCGATGAAGCTGCTGCAATCGGATATCGAGATGACGGGAAGCCGTTTCTCGCCGGTACGCCATGCCGATCTGGTGGCGGAGATGTATTCGATTCTGGGGCGTTCGGGCGAATCCGACTACGCCGATCGCATGATCGCGTTTCGTCACACGCTGATGAACCGCATCCACGACGACCAAGGCGCCGCGGCCGCCTGAGCGGGGCTGGGTATGCCGGGCCGCGAAAGCCCCGCCTGGCGCGGGGCCTTCGCCCGGGTGCGTATCAGAGACGCGAGATGTCGGCGATGGCGCCGAACGTCGCCTTGAGCTGCGCCAACAAGGCGAGCCGGTTGGCGCGCACGGCCGGATTTTCGGCATTGACCAGCACATCGTCGAAGAAGCGGTCGACGGGCGCCTGGAGCGCCGCCAGACGCGCCAGTGCGCCGGTGTAATCGCCCTCTCCCAACAGACCTTCGGCATCGACCCGGGCCGCGCCCAACGCCGCGTGGAGTTCTCGCTCGGCATCCAGCTCGAAATGCGCGACATCGACGGTGGACGGGATCGCCGGCGCGCCGGCATCCTCGGCCTGCTTGCGCAGGATGTTGGCGACGCGCTTGTTGGCGGCGGCAAGGCTCGCCGCCTCGCTGCGACGGGCGAACTCACCCACCGCACGCAGGCGCCGATCGAAATCGGGCAACGTGGCCGGCGCCACCGCCAGCACCGATTCGAACTGATCGACGCTGAAGCCCTGCTCGGTGTAATAGCCGCGCAGGCGCTCCAGTACGAAGGCGTGCACCTCGTCGCCCAGTTCGCGTCGGCGGGCGCCGATGTCGACCGCCGGCGGCTTGCCGTCCTTGCCCGGCTTCACGCCCGCCACGAACGCGGCTTCGGGCACCAGCTCGAAGGCCTCGGTGAAGGTGGCGCGCAGGTCGATGGCCAGGTTGCCCTCGATGAGGGTACGGGCCAGGCCCAACGCCGCGCGACGCAGGGCGAAGGGATCCTTGTTGCCGCTGGGCTTGAGCCCCACGGCGAAAATGCCTGCCAGCGTATCGAGACGCTCGGCGACGGCGAGTACCTGCCCCACCTTCCCCGAGGCGATGGCATCGCCGCCGAAACGCGGCTGGTAGAAGCTGTCGAGGGCATCGGCCACGTCGGCGTCGATACCCTGGCGGGTGGCGTAGTAGCGCCCCATCACGCCCTGCAACTCGGGAAACTCACCGACCATGCGGGTGAGCAGATCGCACTTGGCCAGCGCCGCCGCATGGGTGGCCTTGCCGGCGTCGATCCCCACGCGATTGGCGATGATGCGCGCCAATTCGGCCACCCTGACGGTCTTGTCCCAGAGGCTGCCCAGCGACTGCTGGTAGGTGACGCTCTTCAGCCCATCCTGGTAGTCGGCCAGCGGCGCCTTGAGGTCCTCGTCCCAGAAGAACTTGGCGTCGGCGAAACGCGGGCGAATGACGCGCTCGTAGCCCTTGCGGATTTCCGCCGGATCGCGGCTCTCGATATTGGCCACGCCGATGAAATGCTCGGTCAGGCGGCCGTTCTCGTCGAACACGGGAACGAACTTCTGGTTCGTTTCCATGGTGGTGACCAGCGCTTCGGGGGGAACCTCGAGAAATTCACGCTCGAAGGTACAGGCGATGCCGACCGGCCATTCGGTGAGGTTGGCGATCTCGTCGAGCAGGCCGTCGGACAGGCGAGGCACGCCACCGGTGGCGACACGCGCCACCTCGGCGCGCACGCGCTCGCGACGCTCCGCCGGATCGGCCATGACCTTCGCCTGGCGCAGGGCATCGAGCCAGCTGTCGGCATCGGCCACGTGCACGGGTTGCGGGTGGTGGAAACGGTGGCCCTGGCTGAGCCGGCCGCTCTTCACGCCCAGCACCTCGCCTTCGACGATCTCGGCACCGTGCAGCATCAGCAAGGTGTGCACCGGGCGCACGAAGGTGTCGTCGCGGTCGCCCCAGCGCATGGCCTTGGGAATCGGCAGCGCTTTCAGCGACTCGCCGACGATCTCGGCGAGCAGCGACGCGGTCGGCTGACCCGGCTTCACCGCGCGGAACACGAACCATGCCCCCTTGTCGGTCTCGAGCTTCTCCAGGGCGGAGACCTCGACGCCACACGATTGCGCGAAGCCGACGAGCGCCTTGCTGGGCTCGCCATCGGCACCGAGACTGGCGGCGACGGCAGGACCCCTGCGCTCGACGTTCTGTTCGGGCTGGGCCACGGCCACGCCCGGGATATGCACGGCCAGGCGTCGCGGCGACGCGTAGGTCCGGGCCGCGGCGTAATCGCCGGCCACGCCACGTTTCTCCAGGCCTTCCGCGATGCCCCGCGCGAACGCGGCGGCGAGATCGTCGAGCGCCTTGGGTGGCAGTTCTTCGGTACCGAGCTCGATGACGAGCGGCAGGCGCTTATCGGCCATGGACGGCCTCCTTGCTGTTCTTCAGGCCGGGGAAACCGAGTTTTTCGCGCTGGGCCACGTAGGCCTCGGCCACGCTGCGGGCCAGCGTGCGCACGCGCAGGATGTAGCGCTGGCGCTCGGTGACGCTGATGGCACGGCGCGCGTCGAGCAGGTTGAACGCATGGCTGGCCTTGCAGACCTGCTCGTAGGCCGGCAGCGGGAGGCCGGCGGCGATCAGCTTGCCGGCTTCGCCCTCGCACACGTCGAACCAGTGGAACAGCTCGGGCACGTTGGCGTGTTCGAAGTTGTAGGTGCTCTGCTCGACCTCGTTCTGGTGGAACACGTCGCCGTAGGTCACCACGCCGTGCGGCGCGTGCGTCCACACGATGTCGTAGATGCTGTCGACGTTCTGCAGGTACATCACCAGGCGCTCGAGGCCGTAGGTGATCTCACCGGTGACCGGACGGCATTCGAGGCCGCCGGCCTGCTGGAAATAGGTGAACTGGGTGACTTCCATGCCATTCAGCCAGACTTCCCAGCCGAGGCCCCAGGCGCCGAGCGTGGGCGATTCCCAGTTGTCTTCGACGAAGCGCAGGTCGTGCACGAGCGGATCGATGCCCAGCGCCTTGAGCGAGCCGATGTAGCGCTCGAGGATATCGTCGGGATTGGGCTTGAGCACGACCTGGTACTGGTAGTAGTGCTGCAAACGGTTGGGATTGTCGCCATAACGGCCGTCCGTGGGCCGGCGGCAGGGCTGCACGTAGGCGGCGGCCCAGGGTTCGGGCCCGAGCGAGCGCAGGAATGTGGCGGGATGGAACGTACCCGCGCCGACCTCGGTGTCGAGGGGCTGGACCAGCACGCAGCCCTGCTCCGCCCAATAGCGGTTCAGGGTCTGGATCACGTCTTGGAAAGTGGGCGCGGACATGGTTCCCGAGTCCTTGAGAAAGCGGGCTAGTATAGCGGCGTCGTCTTTCATGAGGGATCGCCCGGCCATGGCAGTCAATCCGCAATCGGGCTCACTGTTGGGGCGCCGCGGGCGGCTGGAACTCGAAGAGGTGCTTGCCTCGCTCGTCGTCGACGGTGTTGTCAGCGGCGAGGATGCCAAGCGGGCCCGCGCGGGTGCGCGCGGCGGCAAGACGGCCATCGAGTTGAACCCCCTGGTGTTGATCGCCAACGCCCGGCTGGACAACCTGCGCGACCCGGGCCGCCCCCTGAGCCTGGAGGGCCTGGTGGAATGGCTCGCCGGCAAGGCCGGCCTGCCCTACCTCAAGATCGACCCGATGAAGGTCAACGTGGCCCAGGTCACGCAGGTGGTGAGCAGCGCCTATGCCCAACGCCATCGCATCCTGCCCGTAAGCGCCTCCCCGTCCGAGGTGGTGTTCGCCACCGCCGAGCCGTTCGACATGGCCTGGGCGAACGACCTGGCCCACATGCTTCGTCGCGACGTGCGGCGGGTGGTGGCGAGCCCGATCGATATCAACCGCTACCTGCTCGAATTCTATGGCGTGCAGCGCTCGATCCAGCTCGCGCAGGACGCCAAGGGTAACGAGCCATCGAAGATCATCAACTTCGAACAGCTGGTCGAACTGGGCAAGGGCGGCGAAGTCGGCGCCGACGACCGCCACGTGGTGCACATCGTCGACTGGCTCCTCCAGTACGCCTTCGAGCAGCGCGCGTCCGACATCCACCTCGAACCGCGACGCGACGCGGGACAGATCCGCTTCCGCATCGACGGCGTGATGCAGAAGGTGTTCGAGTTGCCGCCGCCGGTCACCACCGCGGTGACGGCGCGCGTGAAGATCCTCGCCCGCATGGACGTCGCCGAGAAACGGCGCCCGCAGGATGGCCGCATCAAGACCCGATCCGCCGGTGGGCGCGAGGTGGAGTTGCGCATCTCGACCATGCCGACCGCCTTCGGCGAGAAGGTGGTGATGCGTATCTTCGACCCCGACCTGGTCATGAAGGACTTCTCCCAGCTCGGGTTTTCCGACGAGGAAGCCCGCGTATGGCGGTCGATGGTCGAGCGGCCGCACGGCATCGTGCTGGTGACCGGGCCCACGGGTTCGGGTAAGACCACCACGCTGTATTCCACGCTCAAGCACCTGGCACGCCCGGAACTCAACGTCTGCACGGTCGAAGACCCCATCGAGATGGTATCGCCCGAACTCAACCAGATGCAGGTGCAGCCGTCGATCGACCTCGACTTCGCTGCGGGCGTGCGCACGTTGCTGCGACAGGATCCCGACATCATCATGATCGGCGAGATCCGCGACCTCGAGACCGCGCAGATGGCGGTGCAGGCGTCGCTGACGGGTCACATGGTGTTGTCCACGCTGCATACCAACGACTCGCCCAGCGCCATCACCCGCCTGCTCGACCTGGGCGTGCCGCACTACCTCATCCAGTCCACCCTCGCCGGCATCGTGGCACAGCGCCTTGTCCGAACGCTGTGCCCGCATTGCAAGCGTCCCGCCGAACAGGATGCCGACGCCTGGTCGGTGCTGACGCGCGACTGGGAACTGCCGGTACCCGCACGTGTCTATGAGCCGGTCGGTTGCCTGGAGTGCCGCAAGACGGGCTATCTGGGCCGAACGGGCGTCTACGAGATGATGCCGTTGTCCGCGCGCGTGCGCGGCGGCATCACCGCGTCGCTCGACCTCGCCCGGCTCACCGACATCGCCTTGCGCGAAGGCATGAAGCCGCTGCGCATTTCCGCCGCGGCGCAGGTCGCCGCCGGCCTCACCACGGTGCGCGAGGTACTCAACGTGCTTCCGCCCTCCGACATCGACGACGCACTACCCGCATGAAGCCCGTCCTTATCGTTCGCACCGGCCGCGCGCCCGATGTCATCAGCGCGCGCCATGGTGATTTCCCCCGTTGGTTCCAGCTCGGCCTCCGTCTGAAGAGTCCCCGTATCCGCGTCGTCGACGTCGAACACGGCGATGCGTTGCCGCCCCCGTCCGAATGCGCGGGTGCCGTCATCACCGGATCCGCGTCGATGGTCACCGAATGCCTGCCCTGGAGCGAGCGCACCGCCGGCTGGATCCGCAACGCCATGGATGTCGATCTCCCGATGCTCGGCGTCTGCTACGGGCACCAGTTGATGTCCCATGCCCTGGGCGGCCGCGTGGATTACTTACCCGGCGGCCGTGAAATGGGGACCGTGAAACTCTCCACGCATGCTCACGCAGCGAGCGATCCCTTGGGGGCCGTCCTGCCGGGCACCTTCAACGCACATGCCACGCACGAGCAAAGCGTGCTCGAGTTGCCACCCGGCGCGGTGACGATCGCCTGGTCCGACCGGGATCCGAATCACCTGGTCCGATACGGCAAGCATGCGGTGAGCACGCAGTTCCACCCGGAATTCTCGGCCGAGGTGATGCGCGCCTATATTCGCCGCAAGCACGACGTGCTTCGTGACGAAGGCCACGAACCCGAAGCGCTGCTGGCCGCCGTCACCGCCACGCCCGCGGCGACGGGCCTGCTTCGCGGCTTCGTGCGCGAGCATCTGGGCATGGCCCGTGAGCCGTCACCCGCGTAGGCGACGTTCGATCGCTCCGCGCGATACCAGGGCGAAGACGATGCCGAACAGGAATCCGCCGATATGGGTCCACCACACCACGGCACCGTAGCTCGCGCCGGCATAGCTGAAGAGCAACTGCACCAAGGCCCATATGCCTATGAGCACGAATGCGGGCACGCGCACGAATTCGAGATAAAGGCCTAGCGGCACCACCAGTCCCAGGCGCGCCCGCGGAAACAACGTGACGTAGGCGCCGACCACGGCAGATACCGCACCGCTGCATCCGATGATGGCCACACGCGCGCCGGTGAGCGAAATCGCACCGATGAGATTGGCCACGATGCCTCCAAGCAGGAACAGGAGCAGGAAGCGTGGTGAACCGAGGCTACGCTCGGCGGGCAGGCTGAAGATCACCAGGAACAGAAGGTTACTCAACAGATGCAGCCAACCGCCGTGAATGAAGATCGCGGTGAGCAGACGCAATAACGCAGGGTCGCTTACCTGCTCCCAAAGCGGCAGACCGGCGGCGAAGAGATGCGCGGGTACGGTTCCCCAATGCAGCATGATCCAGATACGCTCGCTGCGGCCACTCAAGGCCAACGCGACGAACGAGACGACGCACGCGACGACCACCAGCATCGTCGCCCAGCACAGCCGCGAACGGCGGCGGGTATCCACGTGAACGAACATGGCTCAGGGTACGCCGCGTGCGAGGTGCGGGCCTTCCGTTTCCATTGACGACAACGCGAACATGGTTTCCGGCCCGACCACGCCATCGGCGGCGATGCCGAAACGTTCCTGCACGCCCCGCACGCGCGATTCCACGGCACGATCGAACGATGCACCGGCGCCGGAAACCGCGTTGCCGCCCGGCGGCAAGCGGGAAAGCAGCCAGCTGACACCCTGGCCGCTGTCGCCCCGCGAAAGCTTGCCCGGCACGGTCGGGTCGATGCGGAAGACGGCATAGAACCGGCCGTTCCATATGTGCGAGAACGCATCGCGGGTGAGTTCGACGTACTTGCCGCCAAGGTAGAGCCGGACCGCTTCATCGCCCACTCCCACCATCAAAACCTGCTGGTTGCCGTTGGCTTCGTCGAGTTCGAGCACCATCGGACGATCGAAACGACGGAGCTGGTCCAGGGAGCCTCTCCCGCTGACACACGCAAGCCCCGGGAAGATGGTCGCGTCGCAATGGATCGCGTTGGTCACTGACGTTTCCTTCGACGTGACCTGCCAGCGTGCCAGCAACTCGCCCCAAACGCGCAGTTTGCCGACATCGCCAGCCGGCAAGGCTTCCTTGAATTTCGCCAAGGCCTGATCGGGTGTCGCGGTAACGAGGTTCTTGGGCCGCGAAGGGCTGCGGCCGGAGAGGAACCAGGTGGCCATTCCGCCGACGAACAAGAGGATGGCCAAGCCGCCCACCAGCAACACGGCCTTGCGGTAGCGACGTAGCCAGTAGCGGGCATGCTGCGGCAGTACCTCGCGGGCGACAAAGCCCAGGGCGCGCTCGCCGATCGACTGCTCGCCGCGCTCCGCCGCTCGTTCCAGTGCCCTATGGGCCAGCGCATTGAGCCGTTGTGGATTGCCCTTGCCGTCATCCCTGAGACTCCGAAGGCCAAGGCGGCTGAACGGCATGCGTGAGGTGCCCGCGACATGCAGGCGATGCCTGACGTAGCGCTCGCTCTCTTCGGCATTGAGCGCGACCAGAGGCAAACGACTACGAATGCGTCCCGCGAGCGCCGGCCCGCCACGGGCGGAAAGGCGGTCGCGAAGACTCGGCGTTCCCGACAGCACGAGGTGAAACGACGTGCCGTTCTTTTCGCATCCCGCCATCAGGCGATCGATATCGTCCAGATTCCCATCGGAAAGCTCGTCCGCATCATCGAGGATCAGCACAAAGCGCTTGTCGACATGGTGCGCCAATCGCCCCAATCCGGCAGCCAGCCCGTCGACGAGATGATCTTCGGTATTGGCTTCGGCGCTCAAAGGCAACGGGAGGCCGAACCCGGCGTACATGGATCGAAGCCAGGCGACCGTGCCTTGGGCGTAGTCGTCCGCGGTATGGCGGGTGGCGGTGACGCCATGATCCGCCGCACCGGTCTCGATCAACATGCAGAGCAGGCTCTTGCCCATGCCTGCCTCCCCCGTGATCAACGTCACTCCTGTATCCGTCGAGCCCAGTTCGTATTCAACATGCGCAAGAATCTCGCGCTCACGCGTGAACAGGCACGCGAAGCGTAGATCCGGTGTTTCGCCGAACGGCGGTTCGCGCAGCCCAAAGGTCTCTAAGTACATGGGCTTAGGGTAACCGATTGATCGCGGGAAGGATTGGGAACCGATGAGGAATCATCGCACGGTAGTGCAAAGAAAAACCCGGCCTCTGACGAGACCGGGTTTTGGGATAAAGCCCCTGGCGGTGACCTGTGGCGGGTCGTGCCCGTTGGGCACGGGAGCGGGCAAAGAAAAACCCGGCCTCTGACGAGACCGGGTTTTGGGATAAAGCCCCTGGCGGTGACCTGTTGCGGGTCGTGCCCGTTGGGCACGGGAGCGGGCAAAGAAAAACCCGGCCTCTGACGAGACCGGGTTTTGGGATAAAGCCCCTGGCGGTGACCTGTTGCGGGTCGTGCCCGTTGGGCATGGGAGCGGGCAAAGAAAAACCCGGCCTCTGACGAGACCGGGTTTTGGGATAAAGCCCCTGGCGGTGACCTACTCTTGCATGGCTTGAGCCACACTACCATCGGCGCATGCGCGTTTCACTTCTGAGTTCGGGATGGGATCAGGTGGTACCACGCCGCTATAGCCGCCAGGGAAGGGGTGGGAGCAGCGCAGGTGCGCCGGCTCCACAGAGGGGTAAACGAGTGACAAGCGTCCGGGCTGGATACCGGCAGACTTGAGTTAAGACGGTGAAGCGTCTTGGGGTTATATGGTCAAGCCTCACGGCTCATTAGTACGCGTAAGCTCAATGCATTGCTGCACTTCCACACCGCGCCTATCAACCACCTAGTCTTGATGGTGCCTTAAGGAGAGTCGAGCTCTCGGGAGATCTCATCTTGGGGCGCGCTTCCCGCTTAGATGCTTTCAGCGGTTATCGCTTCCGTTCATAGCTACCGGGCAATGCCATGGGCATGACAACCCGAACACCAGCGGAACGTCCACTCCGGTCCTCTCGTACTAGGAGCAGCCCCCCTCAAATCTCCAACGCCCACGACAGATAGGGACCGAACTGTCTCACGACGTTCTGAACCCAGCTCGCGTACCACTTTAAATGGCGAACAGCCATACCCTTGGGACCGGCTACAGCCCCAGGATGTGATGAGCCGACATCGAGGTGCCAAACACCGCCGTCGATATGAACTCTTGGGCGGTATCAGCCTGTTATCCCCGGAGTACCTTTTATCCGTTGAGCGATGGCCCTTCCATACAGAACCACCGGATCACTAAGACCTACTTTCGTACCTGCTTGATCCGTCGATCTCGCAGTCAAGCACGCTTATGCCTTTGCACACAGTGCGCGATGTCCGACCGCGCTGAGCGTACCTTCGTGCTCCTCCGTTACTCTTTGGGAGGAGACCGCCCCAGTCAAACTACCCACCATACACGGTCCCCGATCCGGATTACGGACCTAGGTTAGAACGTCAAGCACTTCAGGGTGGTATTTCAAGGATGGCTCCACCGAAACTAGCGTCTCGGTTTCATAGCCTCCCACCTATCCTACACAGAAGAACTCAACGTTCAGTGTAAAGCTATAGTAAAGGTTCACGGGGTCTTTCCGTCTTGCCGCGGGAACGCTGCATCTTCACAGCGATTTCAATTTCACTGAGTCTCGGGTGGAGACAGCGCCGCTGTCGTTACGCCATTCGTGCAGGTCGGAACTTACCCGACAAGGAATTTCGCTACCTTAGGACCGTTATAGTTACGGCCGCCGTTTACTGGGGCTTCGATCAAGAGCTTCGCCTTGCGGCTGACCCCATCAATTAACCTTCCAGCACCGGGCAGGCGTCACACCCTATACGTCCACTTTCGTGTTTGCAGAGTGCTGTGTTTTTGATAAACAGTCGCAGCGGCCAGGTTACTGCGACCCCTCGATGCTCAGTCACGCACGTGACCACACCAAGGGGCGCACCTTCTCCCGAAGTTACGGTGCCATTTTGCCTAGTTCCTTCACCCGAGTTCTCTCAAGCGCCTTGGGATTCTCACCCTGCCTACCAGTGTCGGTTTACGGTACGGTTTTTCTACAGCTGAAGCTTAGTGGCTTTTCCTGGAAGCGTGGTGTCAGTCACTTCGTCCTCATAGGACTGGTCTCGGTGCTCGGCATAAAGATTCCCGGATTTGCCAAAGAATCATGCCTACCGCCTTTCCCCAGGACAACCAACGCCTGGTAGACCTAACCTTCTCCGTCCCCACATCGCACTGTAGAAAAGTGCAGGAATATTAACCTGCTTCCCATCGACTACGCATTTCTGCCTCGCCTTAGGGGCCGACTCACCCTGCGCCGATGAACGTTGCGCGAGGAAACCTTGGGCTTTCGGCGAGGGGGCTTTTCACCCCCTTTATCGTTACTCATGTCAGCATTCGCACTTCCGATACCTCCAGCAAGCCTTACGACTCACCTTCACAGGCCTACGGAACGCTCCTCTACCGCGTACACCTCAAAGGTGTACACCCCGAGCTTCGGTGCATAGCTTAGCCCCGTTAAATCTTCCGCGCAGACCGACTCGACCAGTGAGCTATTACGCTTTCTTTAAAGGGTGGCTGCTTCTAAGCCAACCTCCTGGCTGTCTATGCCTTTCCACATCGTTTTCCACTTAGCTATGACTTTGGGACCTTAGCTGCGGGTCTGGGTTGTTTCCCTTTTCACGACGGACGTTAGCACCCGCCGTGTGTCTCCCGTGTAGCACGTGTTGGTATTCGGAGTTTGCCATGGTTTGGTAAGTCTCAATGACCCCCTAGCCATAACAGTGCTCTACCCCCAACAGTGTTCGCACGAGGCGCTACCTAAATAGCTTTCGAGGAGAACCAGCTATCTCCGAGTTTGTTTAGCCTTTCACTCCGATCCTCAACTCATCCCCATCTATTGCAACAGATGTGGGTTCGGTCCTCCAGTGCG